>NZ_NFIR01000001.1:0-511194 GCF_002159465.1 Eubacterium sp. An3 | reverse complement strand
GAGGGCGTAAAATTTTCTGTGTCTATGGGAAAAATTCTTCTTTGATAAGAAACAGATATGTATAATTGCCTTGTCGGAACTTCTGCTTTTTGGCTGTCGAATTACTTATCTGTTTATAGTATTACCCATTTGACTCATGTTATACATGAATTTTAAGATTTTTTGCAGCACAAATAACGGCATCTGTAATCCCTTTTTCGTGGGCTCTGCCCACACCCGGCCTCAGGAATAAGCTGGGATTTTCTGGGAATACTATAAATGCCGAAGGAATAAGGGGAAGACAGGAGCGGAATAGTTTTTCATCCACTCCTGTTTTCCTTTTACAGGTATGCTGTCAGTCTCTCATCGTATAAAAGAATCAGTTGGTTCAACACTTGATCCCAGTTCCGATAACGCTGCGTCCACTTCTTTGTTACATTTCTGCTCGCAAGAAACAGCATCTTTTCAAGAGCGGTATCGCTTGGGAACACACTCTTTGTCTTTGTGACTTTCCTGTATTGACGGTTCAGCCCTTCTATGATGTTTGTGGTATACATAATTCTGCGGATATCTCCGGAAAACTGGAAGAAAGAACTCACATCTTCCCAGTTGTTTTCCCAGTTACTGATCGCATAGGGATATTTCTTTCCCCATTTCTCCTTGATCGTTTCCAATTCCGAAAGAGCTGCGGATTCATTGGGCGCGTTATAGACAGCCTTGAAGTCTGCGGAAAACTTCTTCAGATCGTTATAATTCACATATTTAAAAGAATTGCGCAGCATATGGATGACACAGCGCTGGATCTGTGCCTGTGGGAAAACGGCCTGAATTGCGTCTTTAAATCCGGGGAGACCGTCTACGCAGAAGAACAGGACATCCTGCACGCCACGGTTTTTCAGGTCGTTGAGCATTCCGAGCCAGAATTTACTGGTCTCATTCGCTCCTACGGTAATACTGAGAATATCCTTGTATCCTTCCACGGTAACTCCCAGTACAATATAAGCAGCGCGGCTGAGGATCCTGCCGTCTTCCCGGACTTTGTAATGGATACAGTCCATAAAAACAAAAGGATATACAGGGTTCAGTGGACGAGACTGCCACTCTTTCACTTCCGGAAGGATTTTGTCCGTGATTTTGCTGACCATTTCGGCGGAAAGTTCAATCCCATAAAGTTCCTGGAGCTGGTCATGAATATCCCTTGTACTCATTCCGCGGGCATAGAGAGAGATTACTTTCTCCTCAATCCCGGAAATATCCCGCTGATATTTAGGGATCAGCTTTGGTTCAAACTCACCATTGCGGTCACGGGGAACATCGATCTGGAATTCCCCGTACTGGCTTTTGAGTGTTTTGGGAGAGTGGCCATTCCTCTTATTATCGCTCTTGAGATCACCTTTACAATTTTTTTCATAGCCCAGAGTTGCATCCATCTCGGCTTCCAGAAGCTCCTGCAATATATCTTTGAAGCTGTCTTTGAGAAGGGAGTAAACATCAGCCACACTGGTAATGTTGTTTTCTGTAATAATCTGTCGGATTTGGTCTTTTGCTACTGCCATAAATAAACTCCTTTTCGATAAGAATTGTCATATCTGTAATTCTTACCAAAAAGGAGCCATTTTTTACCAAAGCCACAAAGTTTTTTACACTACCTACGCTTCCGCTGACAGCCACGCTCTGCATGAGCTGTCCCACCTCTCCAATCTGGTGTATGGCATTCAAATGTAACTACCAAACTAAGTATTTCCTTAATAAGTTCCCTTGACCATCATCTTTTATCTTCTTTATCACATAGCTCAACCATTCATCCGGTGTTGGTATCTCTCCAGCACAGGGAATTTTTCTCCATTGCTCCCGTTTGACCGGATCTTTATCATTCCACCCCTTTTCAATTCTATCGGAAATTATTGCCCGCATTTCCTCAACTGAAATGTTTCGCTCTCTTGCCATTCTTTCAAAAATATGCTCCTGCATTATTCTACCTCCAGTCTTTTGTGAATAGCATTTCCATCATCTACAATACTATAACTGTATAAGTCCCTTTTAGGAAGTATGATAGCTACCCTTTAGTAGATATGGGGATTACTCCCCATATCCCTACACAAAACCGTACGTGCGCTATTAACGCATACGGCTTTTCACTCTATATTTCGTACTCTATCTATAAAACAAACTCACCTTAATACTTGGTTCAAGCAATGGAAATGTCCTGAGTAACCCATTAAAGAACGTATCCAGAGTATAACTTCTTCTCTGGCTTCTCCGATTGAGCCACTTGAACAATAGCCATTTTGTCTGCATCAAGAATTTTTTCACTTCCCTCGTATTGTCGGTCACCCCATAATACTGATAGTGTCCTCGTAGTTTTGCATTGACCGTTTTAAATATCTGTTCCAATGCCATTGTTCTATGGGTCTTGATCCATTCTTTTATCGCCTTAATCTTGCTGCGGAATTTCTTCTTGCTGGTCTTTACCCTACAACGGAAAAACTCCTTCTTTCCGTCCATTCCGCAATAAAACGTGAAACCAAGAAAGTCAAAGGTATCTGGTTTTCTTTCCCCTCTTGTTTTTCGGTTCCGCCTGGCAAACCTCCCGAATTCTAAAATCTTCGTCTTTTCTTCCGCCAGTTCCAGTCCATATTTCCTGAAGCGTTCTTCTAGCCTCTGCTTGAATACTTCCGCTTCATATTGACTCTGAAAACAGCAGACAAAATCATCACAATAACGAATTAGATAGCATTCGCCCTTGCACTGTCTCTTTACGATTACATCAAACCAGTTATCCAGTACATAATGCAGATAGACATTTGCAAGTATTGGACTGGCTCCGTTTCCCTGTGGGGTTCCCCGTTCGCTGTCCAGAAATTTGCCGTTTTCCATGATTCCCGCTTTCAGGAATTTCTCGATTATCTCAGGAAATCTCTTGTCAGCTATGTCATGTGACAGCATCTTCATCAGCCATCCGTGGTCTACATTATCAAAGAACCCTCTGATATCTGCTTCTACCACATAATTCGTCTTCCGATACTGTACCATCTCTATGATTTCCCTTACTGCCTGATGACAGTTCCTGTTTGGGCGAAACCCAAAGCTCTCATTATAAAACTTCGGTTCATAAATCTACTCCAGTATCTGTGCAATCGCATTTTCCACCAGCTTATCCTCATAGCAGGAAATTCCCAGCGGTCTCATTTTGCCTTTTGTTTCTTTCGGAATATAGACTCGTCTTATTGGTTTCGGACGGTAGCTTCCGCTTTTCATCCGCTTTACAAGATTCGCCAGATTTTCCTCCAGACTCCGTTCATAATCTTCTTTTGTCACTTTATCAATTCCATACGCTTTTCTTTTATCCATCGTTTTATGGATTGCTTTCAAAGTGTCCTCATTGATATATGACGCAAGATTTTGAACCTTTCTGTCAGTTCTGTTCGCTTTCGCGATATTGTACTGTATTCCAAGCAACTCGTTCACCATGTTCATCAGCTCTCTTTCGTCTGCACAGTTCTTATCACTTGAAGCTATAAAGTGCACAGCCCTTTTCTCCATCTGCTTTCACAGACTTCTACGATACTATGGCTGTGTCGGACTTCCTGCCATTCCTTTGGATTCCTGACGCATTTCTTTGTTTTGGTTTCCATACCTCTTTCAGAGGAAATGACAGGATCTCAGCTGTTCCGATAACATACTTATCATCAGCCTCGCCAAGCTCTCAGACTGGGGGATGCCGCCATGACCTCGCCATACCGGTCTTGGCAGTGTTGTCTGCTGTGTCAATCATCACATCGACCATATCCAACCTCATAATAATTTCCCAGCTCAATCACTTCACTTTCGTTTCGGCTCTGCTGCTCCCTGTCCTACGCTTAAGCCTGACGTTACCGCTTCGGCTCCAAGGACTCGGTACAGGCGGTTGGCTAGACCTTACCTGATAGGATTTTCCTACTGTATTGTTATCAGCTTACCAAGGCTTGCAGAGTTTTCTCCGCTCGCCAGGGGAAATCAGCTACGCTGATTTCACAGCTCGCACGATTGTGACTATTATACCACCATTCTGGGACTTAGAATAGATACAGATAGGTAGGTGGTGATATGGATACGCAGAAACGAATCAGAGAATTGATGGAAGAACGGAAATGGACAGACTACCGTCTGGCAAAGGAAGCCAAGCTTTCCCATTCTACTGTCACAAATATGTTCAATAGAAATAACGCACCAACGCTGCCAACTCTGGAGGCAGTTTGCAGGGCATTTGGTATCACTCTGACTCAGTTCTTTGCCGAGGGTGAAGAAGCGCAATTGACCGAAGAGCAACAGAAACTCTTTTCAAAATGGAGTACCCTGACAGATAGGCAAAAGCAAATCCTTCTTGAACTGATGGATGCCATTTGAAGCACATCGCTCCCACAACGGGAAAGATGTGCTTTTCTTTTGCCATTAAAAAAGGCCCCTGCCAACCGCAGGAGCGAAAACAAGAACTTTATAGGTAAATTTGAAATGCACCCATTCACGCAATTTGGGTGCATTGTATCAATTTATGGTACGCAAGCCAGGTTGGCTACTCCAATCAAGGGAAATTTGCAGCTGTATTCAAAAAACAGTATGGATTGTCGCCGCTAGAATACCGGCGACTGAGAAATTTAGAAAAGAGTTAGTACCACCTGTTCTAAAGATTAAGTCATCGTAAAATAGCTCGAAAAAATGTATCGTTTTTGATCGCATTTTCTTCATTATTATGAAGACCGGGCAGCTTACGCCGTCCGGTCCCTTCTTAATTACTCCACATCCCGGAAATACCGGATGCACTTCATCAGCTCCACTGCCAGCTCCTGGTACAGATCTTCATCAAATCTTCTGTTCACCAATGAATACTTAATCAACAGCGGCCTGTACATTGCAAAGATTTCTGCCTTCGCATCCATGTCCCCAGCTTTTGCCCGGAATAATAATTCATCAAAGCTCATCTTATTTATCCCCCAATCTTTTGCGTATTTTACGGATTGCATAGAAGTACGCATCCTTGCATCGCTCTGCTGTCATCCCGGTCATCTCGCCAATCTTTTTAAATGAGCGCTCCTCAAATACATGAAGATAGATCAGCTTCCGTTCTTTCTCATTGAGCAACAGCATCGATTTCACAAGTTTTTCATCTGAGAGTTCGTCCCACTCCGGGAACTCACCTGCAGCCTCTTTGAGCAGAATCCGTTCCCGTTCCTGGTTCTCCCTCATTTCTTCAAACGTGATCCGTTCTTCAATCTCCGTAATTTCCTCCATTAAGAAGGAGTCCTTCTCCGTCCGGATCTTTTTATCCAGGTAACTGCTCCTGCGCCCTTTGATAAACTCCAGTAAGTATGCCGTAAAATGGTTCTTTGTCCGATCTCCCGAATAGGTATGTTTTTCATTCATATGTTGATTCCTCCTGAATTTCATCTGTAGTTCCAAAGAAATTCAGAAGGCCGGCGGCGAGCGGCACCCTGGCAGTCTTTCGTTCCGTTCCCACGGCAAAAAAATAAGACCGAAAGCTGCCAACGGCAGCCCGATCCTATCCGGCGGATTTAACTTTACATGAGAACACGCAGTATATGTGGTCGGAACCAACACATATACTGCGTGTAAAAGAGTTTCTTCACCTGCAAAAAGAAGCAGGATTTTTTTGAAATTGTTTCAGATAGCGTCTGATCCATCCGGCTGTTCACACCTTATCTTCCGTAGATTCCCCCTCTTTATATGCGTTATATCGCCTGTCAATACGCAGGATAACGCATTTCATATACTGCTTGTCTGCGGTAAAATATATGCAGGAAATGAGGTGATTGGATGTATAGACAACGATTGGGGGATGCTGTAAGAGAAGCCAGAATGAATTTGGAATTATCGCAGAATACGCTTGCGGAACGGTCCCACGTATCCCTTCGTACAATTTCAGATATCGAAACTTATAAGGCGAACCCTCGTTTTGACAGTCTCTGCTCCCTGGCGTCCTATCTGAACATTTCTATTGATGCGGTGATCAAAGACCGTAAGAACAATAGCGGCAGTACGACGATGCAGCAGATCCTGATAGAGTTGGAGTCCTGCTCCGAAGAAGAGCAGGTTATTGTGCTGCAAACGCTGCGAGGCCTCTTGAAAGGACTACATACCCGGACAGAGAACCCCACATAACCACCTCTTCTGCCATTGTAAGAGACACTTCTCGGAAATCTTTATAGAAGTTCTATGGATTTTCTATGGAAATTCTGAAAAAACGGTGAAAAATCGGGAGAACCACTGCGAGTTCTCCCTAAAGACCTGTATCACATATTTCTAAATGCTGCCATGGCATCCGCAATATCCTGCATTGTTCGTTCATCAATCGGAGGACCTTCCTCGTTCAGATCCTCGATTACAGCCTCTGCAGGTTTCTTATCTGCCTCCGGCTGCAGCTGCTGGCTGCCTGAAGTTCCAAAGTCTGAAACAGGAGCCTCGTCAGCAATCCGTTCCATTTCCTGCCGTACCAGAAGACGCACCATCGCTTGGATGCTTTCCTGGGAGACTCCGGTATCTCCTCCGGACTTCTTCCCTGTATACTGCAGGATTGCTTCCGCAATCAGCGCCGCCTTTTTCTCTGTTCCGTTCAGGATCTCTACGACTTCCAAATGCTCCGGATTTTTCTTGTCAAACCCTATCGTAAATACATATGGATTTTTCTTTCCCACATCATCACTTCCCTGCTAAAGAACTGCGGTACAGGATGCCGTACCCTTTCGCATTTGCAAAAATATCATCCATAAACTGATACTTGATCAGACGGCTGGAACTTTCCAGGAACCGCCGGAGTAAGATGGCTCCGCCTCCGATGAATATAGTATAGGTAGATTTCGTGTCAATGCCCCGTTCCCGGACACTGCTGAGCAGGTCGGTCACAAAATTCCGGGCCATTTCTTCCACGGTATGTACCACCATTTCCGGATAATATTCCGTCTTGCCTTCCAGGATACTGTCAATGTCAGTTTCCTCCAGCAGCATATCGTGATCCCCGTTGACACTGGAAATGATATCGTTATACATGGTGATGACACCCTTTTCCATGGAATCGCAATAGTCCAGACATGGGCTTCCACTCCGCATCAGCAGAAAATCCGATGTAAATCCGCCAATGTCAATCCCTACAGCCTTGTGGACCTGCCGGATTTTTTCTCCCTCGATCATCATAGCGGCATACGCCTGGGGATATACAGCTACGTCCCGGATGCAGGTATGGTAGGTTCTTCCGTTATACACCAGATCCTGCACCTTTCCGTCTCCCAGGAAATACTCCCGATACCGCTCCGCCAATTCAGCGTAATGCTTGGGCGGCACGCCAATCGGCAGCGATACCTGCACCACATCTTCTTCCGTTACCTGACCGGTACGCTCCAGTTCCTTTGCAATAGCAAACCTCGTCAGGATGGAAAAACGCTCATCCTGCGTCTTGTCCCTCTGATACGGGATCCGCTTGTCACTCAAAACATAAAACTTCCCGTCAGTCTGAAGGAAATCCTCCCGGCCTGCAGGCTTACGGTCAGTGGATGAGAGCCCCGTAGTGAAAAGAAAATGGGTGGTCTTCATGTTCCGGTTCCCGTGATCCACGGGGATAGTCAGTTTTTTTATCATAATGCGTCACTCCTTATATTGATTTCTACTTATTCCATACGTATGAGATATGTAGATAGCAACTCTGGAGAGAAAATTTTTTGAGACTTTTTATTTAGGATAGTATTCCAGACGTGTCTTTGGTAGAATGTAGGCAGAAACAAATTGAAAGTTATAAAGGAGAAACGAATATGCTGGATAAAATACCTAATGCAGAAGAAATGACTGCTTTAATCGGACAATCATTATATGATATATGGAATAAACTTTGTGCTTTAATTGATGAAAAGTATGACATGGAATGTTTATGGAACAAAGGTGGTAAAGCGTGGACTTATGAGTATAAATATCGTCGTGGCGGAAAAACGCTTTGTGCATTGTACGCAAGGGAAAACTGTGTAGGATTTATGATTATCTTAGGGAAAGATGAACAATTAAAATTTGATACAGATAGAAATAGTTATTCAAAAGAAGTGCAGAAAATTTATGATGAAACTAAAACCTATCACGACGGAAAATGGTTAATGTTTGAGCCAACAGATACAGCCTTATTTGATGATTTTGTTAAACTGCTGGGAATAAAAAGAAAACCAAACAAGAAGGCGAGCGCCCATAAGGAAGTAATTTGATTGTCGCAGGGCGGCATGGCTGAAAAGTCATGCCGTCCTGCCTTTTCCTTGCCGTTCCACAGTCTCATTGTCGCCCGGTAGGTTAACTTCTCCGATGAAATTCCAGACCAGTTCGATCTTCTGCCTGCGGTGGCCGCTGGACTTGTCCGGCGCATGGACGATGATCTTCTTTACAAACTCATTGACGATGGTGGGCGTCAGTTCCCGGATGCCCACATATTTTCGCACAATGGCTGCAAAGCTGGCAAAATCGGCTTGATCCTGTTCAAAGGTTTCTACTGCGTCCCGCCATGCCTTGACCTGCTCCGTCAGTTCTTTTTGTTCTGCCTCATAGTCGGCAGAAAGTTTCAAGAACCGTTCATGGCTGATTGCCCCGTTGATGTCGTCCTCATAGATGCGTTTGAAAATCCGGTCAAGTTCGCCAATACGCTTTTCCGCTTGGGCGATTTCGCGCCTGCGTTTCTTGGCCTCTTTTTCGGCTTCTTGGAACCGTTGCTTTTTCGCGGCTTCCTCAAATGCCATGGCATCGTCAAAGAACAGTGCCGTCACATCGAAAATCCGCTGCAACACAAACAGTTTCAGCGTTTCTTCCCGGATAAAGTGGGCGGAACAAGTTCCCGTGTTGCTCTTATAGTTGGAGCAAACATAGTGGTCTTGCTTGGGTGAAAAGCTGTTTGTCGTACAGAAATACAGTTTGTCCCCGCAATCCGCACAATAGAGCAAGCCAGAGAATAGTCCTTGCTTTCCTGTCTTGCTGGGGCGACGCTTGTTCTCCCGCAACTCCTGTACTCGTGCAAAGACTTGTTCTTCGATAATGGCGGGCTGGGTATTGGGGAAAATTCGCTGGTTCTCCGGGGCGTTATGCAGCCGCTTTTTCAGCTTGTGGGACTTGGAATAGGTCTTGAAGTTCACCGTGCAGCCGGTGTACTCTGGCCGCTCCAAAATTCCCGCAACAGACTTGGGGGCTCCACTTGTAAGGCTTCTCCGGCAGCGGCTTTCCGTCCCGCTGGGCGTAGTGAGCTTTAACCGTCAGGACGTGTTGGGCGGTCAGCAGCTTGGCAATCTGCAAGGGGCCCTTCCCTGCAATGCACAGGTCAAAAATCCGTTTGACAATCTCGGCGGCTTCCTCGTCCACGATCCATTTCTTTTTATCCGCCGGGTCTTTCTGATACCCGTAGGGCGGATTGGTGCAGAGGTGTTCCCCGGCATTTCCTTTGGCACGCATGACAGCCCGGATTTTCTTGCTGGTATCGCGGGCGTAGAAGTCGTTGAACAGATTGCGAAAAGGGGTAAAATCGTTGTCCCCTTTGTCGCTGTCCACGCCGTCATTGATGGCGATATACCGAATATCGCGCTCGGCAAAGAAACTCTCGGTATAGTAGCCCACTTTCAGATAGTCCCGCCCCATACGGGACATATCCTTGACAATAACGGTTCTGACCTTTCCCGCCTCGGCCAGTCGGATCATCTCATTCCAGCCCGGACGGTCAAAGGTCACCCCGGAAACGCCGTCGTCGATGAAAAACGCAGGATTGGGGAAACCGTTGTCAGTCGCGTACTTTAAAAGGATTTTCTTTTGATTGGCTATGCTGTTGCTCTCGCCGTCCAGCGCGTCCTCTTGGGACAGGCGGGCGTACAAAGCAGTAATGTTGTCGGGATAATTGGTGTTTGCTGTCATGGTTCATTCCTCCTGTAATGAACGCCCGACAAACAGGTTGCTGTCCTTATTATACTGCGGTTTGTCCTCTTTGTCAGCAGATGCGGCAATAGCTTCCGAGCGAATGAGGCGTACCATCTTGTCATAGAGCAGTTCTGTACCGCCGCAGGAAGTATGTACTTCATAGACCGTCCCGCCGAGCCTGTAACAGACAGTTTCTTGCAGCGGATTTCCCCGTTTTGGCAAATAATCGCTCTCTTTGGGGCTTCGTTTCTCTTCCATTCCATTCCCGTCCTTTCCGGGGAAGTCATAACAGAGCAAGCATAGGAAGTGTGGCTACACTTCCGCAAAATCTCCGTTTCCGGCCTGTTGACGGGCGGAGATTTTTGCTTGTTGGGAACTTCCCAAACCCTTGTTTTTGCTTCGCCAATAATACGCTGGAAAGGACGGAAACTACCCGCTAAATCAAAACTTTGTATAGATTTTTCTTTACATTCTGCTTCAAGACGGCATAAAGTAAAAATCTTTCCCAATTTAGAAAATGAATGAAGGTAGAGAATGGCGCATAATACATTAGTTACTAAAAAGTTGAGCGTTTTTTGAGATTTGCACTATATGATAAAATAAATAGAGGTGAGGATTATGAGATCTAAAATACTGATTGTCGATGATGAACATGGTATCGTCGATATGATACAAAGTTACTTTCAAACTCAATATGATATTTTGACTGCATACAGCGGCCAAGAAGCGCTCCAAAAAATCGCAAGTAACCCGGATTTGATTTTGTTGGATATCAATATGCCGGACATAGACGGGCTGACCGTATGCCAGAAGATACGGGATTATATCACTTGTCCCATTTTATTTCTGACGGCCCGCATTGAATCCAGCGATAAGATCGTAGGTTTTCAGGTTGGGGCAGATGACTATATTGTGAAACCCTTTGATCTGGACGAATTGGGGGCGCGAATTGCCGCGCACCTGCGGCGGGAGCAGCGCCGCCAGAATAATTCTGCGGTTCGCATCTTTGGTGAATTGGCATTGGATTACTCGGCCCGGACAGCTGCAATCAATAGTCAGAACATCCTGCTGTCGAAACGGGAGTTTGAAATTGTGGAGCTTCTTTCCCTCAATGCAGGACAGGTCTTTGATCGGGAACGAATCTATGAGCTTGTGTGGGGATTGGATGGGGGCGGGAATAGCGACACCATCATGGAACATATTCGGAAAATACGGGCTAAGTTTGCGGCATATACGCTGCACAATTATATTGAAACAGTTTGGGGGTGCGGTTATCGGTGGAACGCTTAAAAAATATGGGGTTAAAAAAATCTTTTCTTGTTTTGTCTGTTTCCTGTGTGTTGTTTGCCCTCCTACTGTTGGGACTTGTTTTTGCGGTATGTACTTCAATCAGCAGCACCTTTCCCGCAGGTGGAATAGAAGTTTTATCAGATGGTACAGTAATCAGGCTGGAAGCACCGACAGCATCCCAGCAAAAGATATTGTCAGCATTAGGTATCTTTCAAATTGTGTCTTGTATTGCGCTTCCTGTGGGTGGGCTGGCTCTGTCGGGAGTTTTATATTATCATATTAAGTTGAAACAGCCGATTGCTGTATTGCGAAATGGTATTACAAGGATTCAGAACCATGACCTTGATTTTATTATGCCGGTTCGTTCCGGTGATGAATTGGGACAGCTCTGTGCCGCCTTTGATACCATGCGTGAAGAACTCTTGAAATCGAATCAGGAACTATGGCGGCAGATGGAAGAACGGAAAAGGCTAAATGCCGCGTTCTCTCACGATTTAAGAAATCCGATCACAGTCTTGAAAGGGACTGTGAAATTGCTGCGTCAGGGTACAGTAGATAAGCAGACGATTGACAGATTGGAAAGCTATACCCAGCGAATTGAACAGTATGTGGAAGCTATGAGCAGCATACAAAGATTGGAGCAAATGCCCTTGCGGGTAAGTGAATATCCGTATTCCCTGTTGCGCTCTGAATTAGAAGATACAGCAAAACTTCTTGCTGGGACATTCCGGCTATCCATTTCTGCACCTGAATACGGAACCGCGTCAATAGATCATGCGGTATTCCTGACTGTTGCGGAAAATTTGATTGGAAATGCTGCTCGTTTTGCAAAAAGCGAAATTATAATATGCCTGCAACAACGGGAAAATCTCTTGTGTCTGTCGGTCACAGATGATGGCCCAGGCTATCCTGCAGAACTGGTACAAAACGGCCCAAGACCGTTTGGAAAAGTAAGTGGTGATTCTGCTCACTTTGGGATGGGGCTTTATAGCAGCCAGACATTATGCCTGAAACATGGAGGAACACTGATACTCACGAATCGAAAGGAGTATGGCGCAACAGCTATTGCTTCATTTCAAATAAATCGGAAACCTTGAGCAATTTTTGAGATTTTTAATTTACACTCTCCTTATACCACAAATAAGGAGAGTGTTTTTTTATGAATATTGAGGCAAAAGAACTATCAAAAATCTACGGCAGCGGCGAAAGCCGTGTTGTCGCATTAGATAAAGTCAATCTTGAAATTGCATCCAGCGACTTCATCTCCATTATGGGGCCTTCTGGCAGCGGAAAAAGTACCTTACTTCATTTGTTATCCGGGTTGGATAAGCCGACTTCTGGCAGCCTTACATACGATGGAAAAGACATATACAGTTTCAACGACAAAGCTCTATCTGCTTTTCGCCGCCAGCGGATCGGCTTCATCTTCCAGCAGTTCAATCTGCTTCCCGTTCTGACCGCAAAAGAGAATATTATTATGCCTCTTTTGCTGGATAAAAAGCAGCCGGATGAAGCCTATCTAAAGCAGCTTACGGAATTGCTGGGGATTCGGGAGCGCCTTACCCATTTACCTCATGAGCTTTCCGGCGGTCAGCAGCAGCGTGTAGCGATTGCCCGCGCTCTGATTGCAAAACCCGATATTATCTTTGCCGATGAACCAACCGGAAATCTTGATAGCAAAAGCGGCAGCGAGGTCATGGAAATGCTGCAAAATATATGGAAGAAGATGGGCAAAACGCTTGTTATCATAACCCACGACAGCCGTATTGCAAGAATGGCAGACCGGCAATTTGTGATTGTAGACGGGGTTCTTTCGGAGGTGACGGCAAAATGAAATCCTATTTAGCACTTACATGGAAAGAACTAAAAGCACAAAAAATCACAGCAATCTTAATTTTGATCGCGGTTATCATGTCTACGATCATGACAACGGTAGTCGGTCAGTCCATTGGGATATTACAATCTATGCGGATAGAGCAGGCGGCGAGTCTGAATGGAAACCGCTACGCTACTTTCCATCAGCTTAATCAAGAACAGGCCCAAAAACTGCACGAAGATGACCGCCTATACGATGTTGCCGATACCATCTTTGTCGGCAGTACGCCGTTAGGCAGCAGCAGCTTATCTTTATACCTTCGGGAGTATCACGATAACGCTCTATCTATGTATCCGTCAATCGGAACGATTAAAGAGGGACGTTTACCAGAGGCCGCAAACGAAATTGCATTACCAGAAGATAGTATCCAATATCTCGGATTAGATGTTGCGATTGGGGATACTGTTTCTCTGGATATGCGTGTGTCTCTTATGGATGGTTCTCTGCCAGAATTTGAATATTCCGGCAATTTTGTATTGACGGGTATTCTTGAAAGCAGCTATATCGGATATACGACCGGCACAGTTTCGGGAATTGTAGGAACCGGAACCGCAGAAAATTTACTGCCAAAAGAATATCTGCTTTATTCTACGGACTTTAAGACCTATGACAAGCAAAACTTTCAGAGCATTATGTATGATCTTGCGGAGGAGTTGGATGTAGAGGATCGGTATATCCAGTACAACTGGATTCTCCTTGATGCCATCGGTATTTCTTATGATGAGGCAACCAGCAGTGATACTGGTGCAGGTTTTTCATTTATGACCGTGGCGTGTATTTTGGTAGGATTGCTGGTCTTGTTTGCAGCCGGATTGGTTATTTACAACATTCTGAAAATTTCCATTACAAAACGCATTAGGGAATATGGAACACTTCGCGCAATCGGCGGAGAGCGTGGACAAATTTATCGTCTTGTTTCCTTGCAACTCCTAATCCTTTGTGGAATTGGTATTCCAATCGGGCTGATACTCGGTACATTATCCGCAAAGGGAGTGCTGATTGCTGCTACAGGTGTTCTTAATCCTGATATATTCATGGCAAATAGTGTTTCTGAATTGAATGTAGCGATCAGCAACGCCAGTACGGTGAAGTTTCCCATGCTCATTGTGAGTGTAGCAGTCACACTTTTATTTGCTCTGCTGGCTGCCTTTCCCGCTGCCCAGTACGCATCCCGTGTATCCCCGACAGTCGCCATGTCTGGTCACTCTGTGAAAATCAAACGTCGCGGAAAAAGAAATCACAAAGTACACAATTTTGAAGCTTACTATGCGAGGTTGAATTTGAAACGTGGGCGTGGCAGAACGCTTGTCACGATTCTTTCCCTTGTTATGAGTATTACCGTCTTTGTTGCTTTGCAGAGCTTTACCAATCTGCTTGATGCCAGCAGTTCGGTTCAGGATATGTATTTTAGCGATTACGCTATTACAAATGAAGCATCGGGTATTCCGGCGGAAGCTGTAAACACACTCAAGGCAAACGACGCAGTAGAAAGCCTTTCCACTGCCAGACTTTCCATATTTATGCCGGGCGCTGGTGACGAGCTTCCCTTTGAAACAGATTTGTCTGTTCAAAGCTACGAAACCTTTCAGCTTGCAAACATTGATGATGGGTTATTAGAAATCTACGCGCCTGACCTTTCTGAGCAGGATAAGCAGGCTCTAAAAGATGGAACAGGCTGCCTTGTCAAAAATCCGATTCCTTTTTCTTACGTAGATACCCCTATGGAGTATATGGAACTCTCTGTTGGCGATACGGTTCGGTTAGGAGGCAAAACGCTTCGTGTAATGGGGCTGATTGATACTCCCATCACCATCAACAACGAGGGTTTCACCAACGGTGTCCAGCTTATTGTGAATGAAGAAATATATTGCACGCTGCTTGAAAATGACGCTTATTCGGAAATCTATTTGACATTACGGGATGGTGCAGATGTCAATTCTTTTGAAACCATATTGGATGATTGGTGCAGCGAATATCCGGGTGCTCACTGGCTTTCTTATATTGAAAGCAGCAACGAAATGGCAGAGAGCTTTGAACAAATCAAAATGCTTTGCTGGGTACTGATTATCTTTATTGGAATGATTGGCATATTGAATATCATTAATACCGTTTACAGCAATATCCATACTCGCGTCAATGAGATCGGTGTGCAGCGAGCCATTGGAATGAGTGCTACAAGCCTATATAAAACATTTCTGTGGGAGGGCGCTTATTATGGAATTTTCGCATCATTGATTGGCGCAGTGTTGGGCTATATCTGTTGTGTTTTTGTCAATGCGGCACAGACAGATACATTACAACTTATCGCTATCCCTGTTTTGGCAATTTCCGAAGCTGCAATCATTTCCATTTTGGTTTGCCTGTTGGCAACAGCGATTCCGCTGCGAAATATTTCCAAAATGAATATTGTGGATTCGATAGAAACTATCGAGTGAATCTCCGAATTCAATATAAAGCTAACTAACCTGCCCCGCCTCACGGGGAAAGAAAAAACCGTTGCCGGGCAGGTTGATTTCGTGCGCTCATTCCACATATCCCAGCGGCGGTTTTGAGAAATCAAGGCCGCCGTTTTCGTTTGCTCTGCATAGAATCGGCGGATATGGAGGAACCCGCCATGCTGATGCAGCCTGTTTTTCAATCGTATAGCTCATCAAAAAAAGTCTGTCCCCAACAAGGGAGCGGTTTGGGCAAAAAGATGTACTATACAGTGTAAGTAACCTGTATATCACATTTACTTTTACCGAGTTGTTATTGTGGCCTTTCGGTGCGGGCCGGAACTACCGCAACAACATAGGCGCAAGGGGCAGCGGCTCCAACCTCAACTTCTCACTCTCCCGCAGATCGGGGGTGAGAAGCTAATGTTTGTGTTTGATGAATATGGAGCACGGCACCAGTTCGATGCTTTCTGTAAAACCGTTCTCCGCCATGAAGCCATCAGCTATTTTCGGGAACTGAGCCGCCAGCGGGAACGAGCAATCCAGTTCAGCGCTTTGTCCCAATACGAAATGGATGAACTTTATACCGTAGACGAATACCCCAGCGACAAGTTTGTATTATCGGCGTTTGGCCATGTCCTGCATATTAAGAGCGAATTGGTGGCAGATGCTTTTGCCGGTTTGCCGGATCGCGAACAGCAGATTTTAATTCTGCATTGTGTGCTGGAACTGCCAGACAGAGAAGTGGGCAATTTTGTGGGATTGTCCCGTAGCGCCGTCCAACGACACAGAACAAAGACACTGAATGAACTGAGAAGAAACTTGAAATCCAAAGGAGTGAGAAACTAACATGAAGCAACCAACTTTTAACGGCAGAGTGCTTTTGCCCATGGATGTGATCGAAGCAGCCCGTGCTGGTGATCCGTTGGCGTTGGAGCGCGTCTTGCGGTACTACGACCGTTACATCAACAAGATTTGTACGCGAACGCTCTATGACAAAGATGGTTTGCCGCACGTCGATATTGATGAGTATATGAAGCACCGCTTGCAGGCAAAATTGGTGGATGCCATCGTGGTAAAGAAATAACAAAGCCAAAGGAAGTCGTCAAGGGTCGAGATGAACGCTCCGCGCCCTTGGCGGTTTCCTCCGTCTTTGCTGTGTGGTAACCAAGCGGACGCAAGCAGAAATCCGCTTGCGCCCGCTGATATTATGGTGTTGCGTCTACGCATTTGAGGGTGGAAAAGCCCGATGTTACCGAGGTGTTCTGGCGTGGTTGGATAGTCGGAGGTATTTTCCCATTCTTACCATTGAAAATGCGGTTTGAAATGCGTAGAAAACCGGCGTGCCATTTCATTGCGAAATAACACGCCGGTTCATTTTAGCAACCCTGTTTGTCAGCCGTTAAGTTAGTACGTTTTTGATACTTCCTTATCGGCGTTCACCAGAAGTGATGAATTTTTTCTTAAATGAATAAATACAAATCCTAATTTTTCTCTATCAAGGCAGGCGCCGGTTTCCCGGTGCCTGCGTTTCATTTACCGTTCCATATAGGTGACGGTATTCTGTCTAAATCCATTCTCTTTACAAAAATCCCTGTATAATTCTTCCAATTCCGTCATGTTGTAAGCATCGAGTTCCGTCTCATCTTCCTGACCATCCATGTTGATAAATCCGATCCTGTAAGTACCTCCCACGGTTGTCACAATTCCTTTTCCTGCTTCTCTGATCGTCATATCCATCCTCCATTCTTCATTCTTCAGGCAACTTTTGCCTGATTATTCTCATTCATTTCCGGGAATAATATCTTCGCCTTTTCCTGCAACAGGCGGCAGAACAGCTCTTTGTACCGTTCATATGCCTGGTTGTTGAGCGGTGCTTGCAAACAAGTAAGGCTCCAGACCAGCAATTCTTCTTCCTCTGTGTCATACTTTCCAGGTGTAAAGCCATTGCCGTTATAAACCGGCCTTGGCGGTTTGCTGATTTCCTGCAGCTCTCCTTTTGTTTTAGCTTTCTGAATCATTCCTGTCTTTTTCCGGACAAAGCCTAATATAATCTCATCCAGCATCCCTCGCTCCTGATAACGCCAGGCTCGCTGAAAGATTAACTGGAGTGTTTGTATCCGCTCTTCTTCAAGCACACTGTTTCCTTTCCATCCAATTTCCTCCCGTGCTTTCTCATATTCAGCTTCCAACATGATACTTTCCTCCATAAAAAAGACCGGCATGGTGTCTTCCTTTTCCATACCGGCGCTGTTTTCTGTTCCTATACTTTTCTTCTTCAATTTGCTATTTCCTCTGTCAATTTCCCGTGGACAATGTACCGATAGTCACGTCTAGAGCTGACACAGGTGGAAAGTGTCACCACCCGGTCTGTTTCCACGACTTCCACACCGGTATCATATCCCGCATAGGAGCGGATCTGCTTCAGAAAAGCCTGAAAGTCTGTCTCTTCCGGAAACGCATAGGTGTAAGCCTCGCTCCCCACATACCCGGCATAACAGGAGAAAATCTGATATTTCAGTACCTTCCCCGGCACATACAGGTAAAAATAAGAAGAAGCCTCCCACAGAGCCCGATCCTGATAATGGGAGAGGGTTCCAAACATACTGCCGTTTTTCATATTGTGACCGTATACAATGGTGTTTGGATCCGTGAAATCCGGCTGGTTATGCCAGTCCGCAAAGATACTGCCGCTGCTGTTGTACTCCCCGGTAAACAGATGATGCAGATAATAAGCATTATCGGTTCCCTGTACCACCGGATAACTGATGGAAAGGCCGGGAATATCAATCCAGGCGATCACGTCCGAGTTCACAGCCTGCAGTCCCTCAAAATCAATCTGCAAATATCCGTCCGGTTCCACATCGCTTTTGTCTGGTTCCGGCTTATCCTCCGGATCCTCCACAAATGAGGCAAGCTCTTCGTAGGTATCTTCGCCCTCCTGGTATTCTCCATAGATTCCTCTCAGTTTCCACGCAGAAAAAGCAAGGGCGCCGATGGCAAGCAGGATCCCTGCCAGAAACAGCAGCTTTTCTCCTTTTCTCATGCTTCCACTCCCTTCTGTTTCTGCAAAGGGGCTGACGTCGCAGCCCGCTTTGCGTAATAATAATCATCTATACCTTTGATTTTTCCATTCCAGTTACCATCTGCATCCTGGTCCCAGATCATACGGCTAACCGGCAGGGACAACTCCTGACAGATCCCATAGACTTTTCCACAGGCGTTCTGGATGATCCGGCGCTTTTCCACCTTGTATGGACAGTTTGCCGGCGTCCCCCTTTCATTGCAGACAGCACATTTATGATAATGCCTATCACAGTCTGTTTTCAGCTTCTTGTCCATGTCAAACGCCTCAAAGAGAAATTTCATCTTTCTTCGCTGAAATTCCTCCAACACCGGGCAAAGGCTCCGGTACATATTCACGCCTGCCAGACAGATAAACGTATGACCGGACAGGTAATGAGCAATCGAGCCTTTCAGCCCGCCCTCTGTCAGATAGACGTTTTCCACATCCAGATCTCCGATCACATGAACCGGGCTTCCGGAGGAAACACCGTGTGGATAGCCCGCACTGGAAAACCAGAGATATTTGTTGTTATCCCTGGGATGGTCCAGACGAATCTGACACGCCTGGATCTTTCCGTCCATGGACTCCACAGGAACCAGGAATCCGGAGTTCTTCGTTTTAAAATTCAGCGTCCAGCGTTCTTCCGTATCCCGGTAAAATCCCGGTACGCCTTCTAGCACGCAGCCGCTCTCCTGAAGTGTCTCTGCAATCTTATGCAGCCCGTACATCGGAACACTACGGTAGCGCCGCTCTTTTATCTGTTCGATTGTAAGGCCCCGGGATCTCAGGTTTTCTCTATGTACACTGTAAAGGGGAAGCCGGTCCAGTAATTCCGTATAGGTACGGTGCCGTTCATCCAGTGGCGCCAGCTTCGACTGCACAGGCTCTTCCTTTTCTTCCTGTACCTTTGCCTGGCGCACCTGCCGGTATTCCCCTTTATTCAAAGCCTCCCGGATTTCCTCATTTGCTTCCCGGTAGGTCAGGTTATGCAAGTCCGCATAAAGCTGCAGCATCCCGCCGGATTTGTCACAGCGGTTACAGCGAAAGACGTTTTTTGCCGGATTGATATTCAGCCGCCCTTTGGTGTCGCCACAGAACGGGCAGTCGTAGTAATTTCCACGGCGCTTATGCAGCCGCAGAAGGTTGGCAACATCCGTGATGTCATAATCAAACCCGGTCATATCATACATCCAGGTCCGACCTCCTTTCTTCCGCAGCCTAAAGAAGACTGCGGAAAGTTGTATTTAATGATTAACCGGCCTTTGGAAGTGCCTGGCTCAAAAGGACCCTGGCTGCCGCCGGGATCAGATTGTTATGCCCCCGGTAGCTGGAAGCGAAATAATCCAGGCTGGAAGGGCTTTCCACCGCCACTTCACCCATAGATTTCCCGCCGAATTTCCCTTTTCCGCCGATGACCACGGCTTTCGCCTGTTCATAGGTCATGCGCTTCACCAGCTCCTCCACAGGAAGGTTTCCATCCAGAGGAGTGTTCTTCACAGGTGCAGGCTGTCGCATCGGCTGTACAGACGCTCCCATCATATTTCCCTGCGCCTGTGCCTGATGATAGAATTGGTTCATCATGCTCTGGCTGGGGCTGGATTCTGCCGTACTTCCCGGATACACCATATTTCCTGCAGGCGTATTCCCTGCATAGTGATTCTGGCTATTGTAGCCAGGCTGTCCGGTAGAAACCGGCTCTCCTCCATATGGAGAGATCCCTGCTTCCGGATACTGCATTGGTACGGGAATCCCCGCATCCACCTGCGCCGGATCATTGCTTTCTCCTACGTCCGCAAACTGGACACCAAAGCCCGCATCGGAGAGTGCCCTTCCCACGGCGGCAGTCTCTGCCATCTCTAGGAACTTGTCTCCAAACTTCGGATCCTCTGAGCGGAATTTCATAGAAAAAGCATTGGCAATATAGTTCTCCGGTGCATCTTCATGGTTCAGATAGATCCTTGCCTCTGCCAGCGCCATATTTTCGTTAAACCGAACAATGGTACTGGCGATCCGCCCCAGAGGATAGGCCAGACGGAACCAGAGTTTCCGGTACTTCACATCAAGGTAAAGCTGGTCTTCCTGATCCTCCTGTTTGATTGTGCGGGCAAATTCCAGAGGCTCAAATCCCTCTACCCGGTTCAAAGCCGCCACTGCCTGATTTTTCTGATACAGTAATTCGTTCATAAATCTGCTCCTTTCGCAAACAGGGCAGGATATCCCTCTACATAAGGAATAGCCTGCCTTTCTTTATAAGTGGAAATTATTTTTTATACTGCAAGCCGAAGCTGTTCCGGCTCACGCTCCTGAAGATACTGATAATAGTAACGGGTGATCCGCTCTCCAAGTGCTGTATTGCGCCTGCCGGCATCATCCGTGTGGATTGCCTGGCAGACTGCGTTCCATTGCCCCACCAGATACACCTTTTTCTTTGCACGGGTAATGCCTGTGTACAGGATATTCCGCTTCAGCATCATATAAAAGGCTCTCACCCAGGGGATGATGACAATATCGCACTCGGATCCCTGGGACTTGTGTATGGTAATGGCATTGGCGTGTTCGATCATCTCCAGATCCTCCGTCTCGTAGGTCACGATACGTCCATCCGGAAATTCGATCACCGTTTTTGCGGTTCCTTCCTCATCCGTATAAAAATCCGTAATCCTTCCCAGGTCACCATTGCTGGCCATCAACGTATTCTTGTTCTGCAGTACCTTATCCCCTTCCCGATAGGTCTGCCCTCCTGCGGACAGTTCCTTTTTCCCAGGACTAGGGGGATTGATCAGATCCTCCAGACTCCGGTTCAGATCGTTAGCGCCATTTACCGTCTTTACCCGATAGGGTGTCAAAATCTGTACATGATCCAGCCCGTTCCTTGCGACCTCTTCCTGATAGAGCTGACGTACCATGGCTGCTGTCTCATCTGCCGAATTGCAGGAGACAAACTGAAAATCATCTCCAAAGCCAAAATCCGTCCGGTTTGCCAACATTTTACGGGCATTTAAGTGGATGTTGCTGGTCTTTCCCTGGCGGAATACCAGATCCAGCACCGTCACAGGGATCAGCCCGCAGCCGATCAATTGCCGGAACACATCACCAGCTCCCACAGAAGGGAGCTGATCTACGTCGCCTACCAGCAGGATACGGGAGGCAGGCTTTACCCTGCGGAAAAATTCATATCCCAAATGCATATCTACCATGGATACTTCATCCAGATTTAAGAAACCGGCCTCCAGATATTCTACTGCGTCTTCATAATCGGCAGAGTCACCCAGAAGTCCCAGAGCCATGTGCATCGTTGAGGCGTCTTCATGCCCGGTGCTTTCCGCCATCCGGCGTGCCGCACGCCCCGTAGGAGCCATGAGCTGCACTTGTGACCTGCAGACAATAGCATGGATATAAAGGATGACCTTTAACACAGTGGTCTTCCCAGTCCCAGGCCCACCGGTAATAATACTGATCTGGTTTTGGAACACCATACGCACTGCCTGTTTCTGCCTCTCTGACAGGGTAATCGCCAGGGCAGTCTGGGCCTGCGCCAATTCCTTTTCGATGTCATACGCCTCGCCCTGATCCAACAAACGCCGGGCGATCATGGAAGCGGTCTGGTTTTCTTCCTCATACTGCTTCTTCACATACACCCGCTCGCCGTCTACCACAATACTTTCCTGCATCACCAGCCGGTAGAGTACCCGCTGGATGTCTGTTTCTGTCACTGCCTGATGCGGAAGATCCTGGTTCAGCATGGTATATGCCCGCTGGATCAGCTCCGGGCGCTCCAGGTACAGATGCCCCTCCTCCTTCATAGCTGATTCCATGAGATGGGAGAGGCAGCCTGAAATCCGCATGGGGTCATTGAGCGCCTGGCAGTTCTGCCGTCCAATGGCATCCACTGTTAAAAAGCCAAACCCTTTCACAGCACAGAGCTGATAAGGCCTGTGACGGACAATCTCCACGGACTCATTGCGAAACCGCTGGAGGATCAGGTTCACCTTTTTAGGCGTTACCTTATAGGGTGCCAGGAATGTCATGAGTTCCCGGAACACCTTATTTTTCCCGTAGGACTCCACAATCCCCTTCAGCTTTTTCTGGGAAATTCCTTTCACCTTCAGAAGCTCCTGGGGATGTTCTTCCATGATTTCCAGCGTATTAAGGCCAAATTCTTTGTAAATGGCCTCTGCAACTTTTGGCCCCACACCCTTTACAGAACCGCAGGAGAGGTAGCCTAAGATCCCCTCCTTCGTGCGCGGCACGATCTCCATGAAATTTTCCACCTGATACTGCAGGCCGTGGCTGGACTTTTCCCACTGTCCTTCCATCTCAATCTCGATCTGGTCAGACTGGGGCAGGTCAAAGCCTATGGCGGTAAACCCGATCACTTTCTGGCCCTGTAAGTATTTGTCTCTGGCAGCAAGCGGTACAGAAGCATCCTTCGTCGTAAACACCGCAATGGTGTATCCATTCTCCTCATTCAGAAATATGGTTTTCCGGTATCTGCACCGCATATTCGATCTCCTTCCAATTTTTTATCTTCCGTAACTGAAACGGATCCCGGCCTCCTTCGAGCCAGTACACCTCCTTCCCGGTATCATGGGCATAACGGATTTCTCCTTCCATGCCGGAAGAAATCCTGCCGCCACAGATAATCAGCACATCACAGAAGTCTAAAAGCTGTTTTCCAATGGAAAGCGCCAGCTTCCGTTCCTCTGGTATGGTGTCATCCAGCATCAGCGGCAGATAGGCATGGGAGGCATACGTGCGGCAGTGGAATACCTCTCTGACCGTATCCAGATACGCCTTCGCAAGCCCCATGTTAAACATTCGTTCTTCCCGGGTTTTTGCAGACAACGGAGAGCAGATATACGCTCTTTTTCCTTTTAACATCACGCCGCCTCCTTCTTTAACCGGAAGATCCGGTTTTCTGTTTCTGTAGCATACTCTTTGAAAATATCCGGATGCTGCATTTTCAGCTTTTCAAGATTTTCTTTCCCGATCATCGTCCTGCGTGTCGGGTTAAAGGTAATCTTGTAACGGTTGGTTCCGTCTTCCAGAAAGGCCTTGCATCCCTGTCCCATCAGCTCCACAAAGGGAACACTGATCGCACGCTGTTCTGCGTCAATTTCCTTCTTGCGCTTCTCCAAACGAGATTTTTCATCTGATAAAGCAAGATACTTTTCCAGGCTTCTGGAATCCAGCGTTGTGATCGGGATTTCCGGGATCGACTTATCAGCATAGCCGCTGTAACGGCGGATGCTGGCAAGCACCAGATCCGGTTTCCCCACCAACGGCGGTTCCACCTTCTTCTCCACAAATTCACGCCAGAAATATCCTTCCTGCTCGATGATATCCTGCTCTTCCATGAGATCACGCTCCAGAGAACGGTATACAAAGTCGTTCTCGTTATTTCCCCACAGACACGCAATAAATGCATGACTGATGTTCACCACCGACATATAGTGCCGCACCTGATAGACATAGTGCTCCGGGATTTTCCCGTCATCCCACTTCTCTTTGGCGTTATAATTACAGGTTTTGCACTCCAGTATGGCAAAGCTGCCATCCGGCATACGCACAAAAAAATCAATATCGGCAAGCATAAACGGGTAAAGCGGATGCCGGAACATAATCCGCACGGGAAACACCTCCAGGCCGGTTTTCTTAGAGAAAATCTCCGCTACCAGATCCTCCAGTCTGTGTCCAAATTCCTTGGCAACCCAGTTGGCTTCAGGTTCCTCAATCACCGGGGTAACGCCGATCTTGTCATAGTAAAGATCACGGCTGGTAACAAAAGGCGAGATTCCCATGATAGCGGCCACATCACTGCCTCCGATACCCAAACGGCGGAATGCGAGCCATTGCTCTCTGGAGAGGGTACTGATATCCACGACCTGTTCCGGTTCATAATCCATTTGTAACGTCTGTTTCATAAGCTCCTCCTTAACACTTAACGGCGCCATATACATCAAATTCCTTCCAGTCCATGGCAAGGGCCCTGGTCAGGTTTTCCTCCATCCGCAAAAGCTGGCTGCCGGTAAATCCCTGGCAAGCGGCATAGAAGGGTGCCTCGTTCATGGCATAGTAAAGGTCATGGGCCGTGCAGGCCTGTTCCCCGTTCTGTGCCACATACATCTCCACCACTTCATTACGGATCGCCGCCTTGATTTTCAGCTTTTTCATCAGTAACCTTAAGCAGTTCACCGGGTTATGGATCTCAATTTCCAGAAGCGCTGCCAGACGCTCTGTGGCATCCTTGTATCTTGCATACACTTCTTTCAAATTGTTGCGGTAATCCAGGATCGTGCTGTGGTTCCTGTGCGCCAGAGTGATCGGGCTTCCCAGGCTGAGCGTACGGTTGTTCCCGTCTGTCAGCAGCATAGGATACAGATTGACACCGCTGGCTGCAACATCAGAAGTGGTCAGGCGCAGCGCCGGCGTAAGATTCTTCCTGCTTACTCCGTACCGGTCCAGTGCATCCCTGTAGGTATCCAGAAGCTCCTGGTTCCCGGAAAGCGTCCACATGGCACTCATGACGGAATGGTCATAGGTTCCGGAGCCTTCCAGATAAGCGCTTCCCTTGAAATTCGTGTGCAGATATTCACTGGTCATCTCAAAGATTGCTTTCATGTCCAGTACGCTGTAATCATGGGCGTCTCCCCCGTGGACTGCAGAGACTTTTCCATCCGCAATCTTGATAAGGCATTCCCCTTTCGCTGCTTTCAGGCAGCAATTCACAACCTTTGCATAGGTTGCCAGATCCAGCTTTCGCAGGCCGTCCCCGCCAATACCGGCACGTCCTAAGATTGTCTGGATCGCACAGTTCCGGACCGGATATGCCTCGCCTCGTACCTTCAGTACAAGCCGGGTGTGCTTTTCCGTATCCTTCAGGATCTCCTCCATCTCTTCATCTCCGTTCTCCAGGTTGCCCGCCTCTTTTTCAAGCGGCACCAGCCGGAGGGCACGGATGGGCTTGCGGATCCACTCTGAGGCTTTCCCTCTTCTTGAAAGAAAATCAAGCATCTCCTCCGCCGTGGCAAATGTCTTTTCAAAACCATCTGCGTAAACCATTGTTTCATTCATTGTTTCTTCCACCTTTCTTTAAAATATTTTTCCATAAACAGCCGAAGCTGATTGTGGCAGGCCACACACATACACAAAAATCCGGCAGAAACATTTTCTTCCGGATAAACGGCAATAAAAAAGGATGAGCAGAGAAACCTCTTGTTTTCTCCATTCATCCTTTTCCAATCTGGTTCTTCACCGATAAAACAAAAAAAGTGCCACACAGCCATTTCAGGCATACGGTGACACTTCACTACAAACATAAACAACTTATGCCGGGAAAAGCTCCTGCTTTTCCTCTTCATGTACGGGATTTCTCAAAATCCCAAAACATGATCCCCCGCCGGGGAACGCATAAAAAAGAACTATATCAGTATAGTAGCACAGGATATAGGTGCTGTCAATTTGTTTTATACTATATATGGAATGCAATAACGGTATAAATATCCTATTTTGTGGTTTTTGTTTCCTCCTCGCTGACAAACGTGATCTGTCTTGCCATAAATTCCTCACAGCTTGTCAGAGTTTTTCCATGCTTCTTCTGCTCCTCACTGGCATTTTGATTACATCGTTCTTCAAAGATACATCCCTCACAGTTGTTTGCCAGCGCCCTGCGGACCCATTTCAATTCTTCCTGCGTACCTATGATTTTCATTAAAAACACCTCATTAACATCATACCCTAAAACAGCAGTTCTATCACATTTTTTTGCAATCAGGTATATAGCAGTAAATTCCGGTTATATTCCGTAATATGAGCATTTACATAGTGAATAACTCTATTTTATTCCGTAATTTGCCGGAAGTAAATAGTTTAAAATCGAAGGAAGATGTAGGAAGAGAGGTGGATGACATGGAGAAAAAATTTATCGGTGACAGGATTACCGAACTGCGGATAAAAAAGAATGTATCCGAATATCAGATGAGCCTGGATCTCGGCAAAAACAAAAGTTACATCCAGTCCATTTCTTCCGGGCGCTCCCTGCCTACCATGGAGAACTTCCTGGAAATCTGCGAATATCTGGAAGTCACTCCCTGCCAGTTCTTCGATACAGCTCTTCACAATCTTCCTCTATACGAAAAAGCGGCTGACTTATTAAAGCAGCTCGACGATGAGGATATGATCGCTGTAATCAGTATACTACATCGGCTCGCTGCCAGACATAAATAATTTTCAGAGGCTGTCCACACGGGCAGCTTTTTTTCTATTTTTTTACACATTCTGCATTTTCTCCCCTATTTCCCTTACAAATGGCAAAATAGAGTACCTTGAAAATTTCACACCCTCCCGGAAGAGGGATACGGGTGCCTGCAGATAGTGCAGCATGATGCGTGCCTGCAGGCTTTAAGATTGCATAGCAACGCCGAAGACGCGGCTTGGGAAGGCGCAGGAACTGGCTTCCAGGGAGATAGAGAAAAACGGTATCTTAAACATAACTATAATTTATTTTTGCAAGAGGTATCTGAACCTAAAGACCTTTTACTCAAATTCTGGTATAATAATGAACAGGTATTGAGAATGGTACTCTGTTCATGGAAAGGAGGGTTATGGTTACTGTAACGAAATCAGATTTAATTGCACTTGGATATGGTCCTTCTTTTGCTGCTGACATTATACGTGAGGCTAAAAAGTTAATGGTGGAAAAAGGACATACCTACTATCAGTCAAGAAAGCTGGACAGAGTTCCAAAAGAGGCCGTAGAAGAACTGCTCGGTATCAAACTTCCAGATGAGCAGTAATGACACACTTCTTGCAGAAATGTAAGGAGTAAACTTTATGGCAAAAGATCCAATTAAAAAAGCGGAAAACGGAACCTATTATTTCAGGGCAAACCTGGGCTATGATTCTGTAACCGGAAAGCAGATCCAGAAATACCGCAGCGGCTTTTCTACAAAAAAGGAGGCTCGTACAGAGTATTCCCGATTGGTGCTGGCGGCAGAAGAAGGACTGGCTATGGAAAAGAAACAGCCCTCGTTTAAGCAGTACATTGAGGAAATTTATCTTCCATGGTATAAAACGCAGGTCAAAGAAAGTACCTATAAAAACCGATTAAATACTATTGAAAAGCACTTTAAATTTTTTTACAGGAAAAAGGTTGCTGAAATAGAGCCGATTCATGTACAGGCATGGCAGCTGAAGCTGGCAAAAGAGTACAGTCCAAATTATGTACGGATTATCCAGGGCATGTTGTCGCTCGCTTTTGACCGTGCAATTATCCTTGGTCTTGCTTCAAAAAATCCGTCACGTATGGTCGGCAATATTAAGTCAAAAAAAGTGAAGATAGATTTCTGGACGCTGGATGAATTTCAGAAAGTCATTTCCCTTTTATACAAGGGTGACTACTATGAACATTATTTGTTCATCTGCTTCTGGCTCCTGTTCACAACAGGACTGCGGATCGGAGAGGCTGCTGCATTACAGTGGGATGACATTGATTTTGAAAGCGGAATAATCAGTGTAACCAAAACGCTGTATTACAAATCAATGACGGAATACAAATTTGTGGAACCCAAAACATCTGCCAGTGTCCGAACAGTTGTGCTTGATGATGATACTATCAGGGAATTAAAAGAGTGGAAAGAAGTACAGAAAAAAGTTTTGAAAGACTGTAACTTTGTACTAAGCTACAATGGGATTCCCACCAGCAAGCATACCCTGCCAAGAGCCCTGGAAAAGCTGGCAGGGCTTGCCGGCGTTCACCGAATTAAAATCCATGCTTTACGTCATTCTCATGTTGCACTCTTAATCAGCATGGGGGTGAATCCATTGATCATTAAAGACCGTCTCGGCCACGAAAAAATCCAGACGACTTTAGGGACCTATGGACATCTATATCCTAACAGCAACTTTGAGGTTGCTAAAATGTTAGGCGGAGTTATTAACTTCACACCTGCTACGGAAAGCGTGGCTGATTACACACACAATCAGTTCACCGCTTCTTATCACAGGCAAATGTAAAAATGCAATGATAATGCAATCCAGAGGCACCGGTGCCGGAAAAGCCCGTAAATAAAGGCTTTCTGGCCCACCGCCGACTATTCAAATTCTATCGTTCCCGGCGGTTTACTGGTCAAATCGTAGAATACACGATTGACGCCTTTCACCTCATTGATAATCCGGCTCATGACTTTCTGCAGGACTTCGAACGGAATCTCTGCGGCTTCTGCGGTCATGAAGTCGACGGTGTTGACGGCGCGGAGCGCTACAGCGTAGTCGTAGGTACGTTCGTCTCCCATGACGCCGACAGAGCGCATGTTAGTGAGGGCGGCGAAGTACTGACCGATGGTTTTGTCGAGACCGGCGTTGGCGATTTCTTCGCGGTAGATGGCGTCGGCGTCCTGAACGATACGGACTTTTTCGGCGGTGACTTCACCGATGATGCGGATGCCGAGACCCGGACCCGGGAATGGCTGACGGAAGACGAGGGCTTCCGGGAGGCCCAGTTCGAGGCCGGCTTTGCGGACCTCGTCTTTGAAGAGGTCGCGGAGCGGTTCGATGATTTCTTTGAAGTCTACGTAGTCAGGGAGGCCGCCCACGTTGTGGTGGGATTTGATGACGGCGGATTCTCCGCCGAGGCCGCTTTCAACGACGTCCGGGTAGATGGTTCCCTGGGCGAGGAAGTCCACGGCACCGATTTTTTTGGCTTCTTCTTCGAAGACGCGGATAAATTCTTCGCCGATGATCTTACGTTTCTGTTCCGGCTCTGTGACGCCTGCCAGTTTGCCGTAATAGCGTTCCTGAGCGTTGACGCGGATGAAGTTCAGGTCAAAGTCGCCTTCCAGACCGAATACGCTTTCTACTTCGTCGCCTTCGTTTTTGCGGAGAAGGCCGTGATCCACGAATACGCAGGTCAGCTGTTTACCGATGGCGCGGGAAAGGAGGCCGGCTGCCACGGAGGAGTCTACGCCGCCGGATAAGGCGAGCAGGACTTTTCCGTCGCCGACTTTTTCACGAATGGCTTTGATGGAGTCCTGTACGAAGGAGTCCATTTTCCAGTCACCGGCGCAGTTACAGACGTTGTATACGAAGTTGCTTAATATTTCCTTGCCGCGGACGGTATGCAGCACCTCCGGGTGGAACTGGATGGCATAGAGCTTACGGCTGCGATCTTCTGCGGCTGCCACCGGGCAGTCTTTGGTGTGAGCGCAGATTTCAAAGCCCGGCGCCGGCTGGGAGATGTAATCGAAGTGACTCATCCAGCAGACGGTGGTCGGCTCCACGTCGGTGAATAACGGTGATTCTGTGTTGACAAACACTTCTGTCTTGCCGTATTCGCGCACTTTGGCTGACTCAACTTTACCGCCTAAAATGTGCATCATAAGCTGTGCGCCGTAGCAGAGGCCAAGCACAGGGATGCCAAGTTCAAATAATTCTTTTGTATAGGTTGGGGAATCTGCCTCGTAGCAGCTGTTCGGGCCGCCGGTCAGAATGATTCCCTTTGGATTCATTTTTTTGATGGTCTCAATGTCCGTTTTGTAAGAATAGATTTCGCAGTATACGTTACATTCCCGTACACGTCTTGCCACCAGCTGATTGTACTGTCCGCCGAAATCGATAACAATGACTGTTTCTCTTTTCAATGGGCTTTCCTCCTGTTTATCTGTAATTTCTTTATCTGAAATTGCCTGAATATCCGGCAATCATAATCATTTTATCTATGAAGTGTAACATTTTTTTGCTGAGATTTCCACATTTATTTACTTTTATAAATACGGAGCTGCAATCTCTCTCAGCTGTTCCGGATTCTCTGCGTACCAGGTCTCAAAGTCTTTGCCGCTGGCTGACACTTTTTCTCCCAGAGCTTTCATGAATGCCGGGATTTCTTCTTCCAGAATGGTTCCCAGCTGTTCTCCGAACTGTGCCGGTTCGCCTTCCTTACCATTGACATAGAGCACAAATGCAGATACCGGTTTGCCGTCCACTTTCTTCATGCCGCCGCGGAAGCCGATACGGCCAATCTGATGGGTACCACAGGATGACGGACATCCGGAAATGTGGATGCGCGGCAGGGTTCCTTCCGGGAAGTTCCATTCTCTTGCCGCTGCCACCAGGGCTGCCAGCAGTTTCTGGGAGTCACGCACGCCTACCTGACAGATGGATGAGCCGATACAGGCAACGGAGGTCTCAAACAGGTTGGCGGCACCGTCACCGGTGACTGTCAGCAGTTTTTCTGCCTCTGTTCCGGTACAGTTGATAATATAGACCGTTTCGTCCGGCGCCACCCGAAGCTCCACCTGGTCCATGTCCTTGATGGCGTCATAAATCTCTATCAGTTTCTCCGGGGCAGGACATCCGCCGATCGGGTGATATTCCACGGCATACAGGCCGTCCTGTTTTTGCGGGATAATCCGGCTGCCTTCCACTGTGCTGCCGTCGCCGGTTTTTCCTGCCGACTGTACCGCTGCGGCAGCGCCTGTTCCGTCGGCCTCTGTACCGGCACTTGCCAGGTCATGACCGCCAGCTTTCGTAATCTTTTCCTCCGGAATATCCATATCGACTCCGCTGGCAAAGACGGCGTCCAGTTTCTTCCGGAATTCTTCTGTGTATTTCTCGCCTAAAACGTCCTGCATATAGCGGGTTCTTGCTTTTGCCCGGTTTTCATAATTGCCGTAGGTGGTAAACAGATCCACCATGGCGCGGATATAGTAAAGAATCTTGCTGCCTTCCACACCTTCCGCCACCAGCACGCCCATTTTGGCATTGTTGCCCAGACCTCCGGCGCTGTATACGTCAAAGGTTCCGTCCTCTCTTGCCACGAATCCCAGATCCCGGAAGGTAGCATGGGTACGGTTGGCCGGTGAGTTGGAAAATGCAACTTTTAGCTTGCGCGGCAGTTTTACGGTTTTGATCAGAGTCATCAGGTACTCTGCTGCCGCTTCCGCGTACAGGCTCACATCGAAATATTCACCCTGTTCCACACCGGACAACGGGGATACCATTACATTTCTTGGAAAATCTCCTCCGCCGCCGCGGGTGACGATACCGTGTTCCAGCGCCTCCACAGCGATGCTGCAGACGGCGTCCGCATTCAGGTTATGAAGCTGGATGGTCTGGCAGGTGGTGAAATGTACCTTGTTGATGTGGTATCTGCGGATGCTGTCCGTGATAAACTTTAATTTGTCTTTTGTGACTCTGCCGCCCGGCAGACGCAGGCGCAGCATGCTGGCTTTTCCGCCTCTCTGGGCATAGCTGCCGAAGCCGCCGGAAAAGCCTTTGTATTCGGGAACAGAAATCTTGCCGTCATAAAAATCGCGGGTTACTTTTTCAAACTCTTCGTAATCTTTTTTCCAGTTCTCAATATTCATATTTTTCTCCTTTTCATGCTGCATTGATACATAAATGTACCATCTCTTCATGTCACGTTCAATTCATAGATCCATCTTCTCCCTCTGGTTTTGGATTAATAAATCTATCTTCTTTTGCCGCCTGGAAACGACCTGAAAAGGGCGGCGCTGTCTTTATTCACAAAAATATGTTCCAAGAGTTTCCTTGTCCACATCTTTACCCACATAAGAACCAATGATCATACAGAGCAGTGAAACCACAATACCAATCAAAATCTGATGAATTTCCATGATTTTTATGCCCATAAGCATAGTCAGACAATACACGACTGTTCCTCCTGCCATGGCCCAGATGGCTCCGGTTTTGTTGGCTTTTTTCCAGAACATACCGAGTATAAACACCCAGAAAAATGCGGTTTCCAGCCCGCCGAAAGCGAACATATTGATTTTCCAGATAACATCCGGCGGGTTAATTGATATAAAGAAAATAATCAGGCCCAGCACAAGGGTGCAGAGCTGACTGAGCATGCTCGTCTTCTTCTCCGAAATTTTCTGCTGGCTCTTTTCTTTTTCATACATATAGACATCCTTTATAATGGAAGAAGTTGCCGTCAGAAGCAGGGAGGATATGGTGGATATGGACGCTGCGATCGGTCCGATGATGGTAATTCCCGCCACCAGAGGCGACAGGGAGCGGACGATTGCCAGCGGCATAATGTTATCCACACTGTTTCCATAGGCTGCCAGGTCTTCCGTCAGGATCCCCTGGGAGAGCACGCCGATAAAGTTCATGCCGATGTTCATGGCGCCGATGACAACGGTACCGATGATAATAGCGCGATGCAACGATTTCGTATCCTTGTATGTGATACAGCGAACCACTGACTGCGGCAGTCCCACTGTGAAGATACCCACTAACATCCACTGGGAAATGTACAGTGTGTACGGCATATTTCCTCCGGACAGCGGTTCCAGCAGTTCCGGACGGCGCACAGTGATCTGCTCCATGATGGCTTCGTAGCCGCCTCCGGCCTGAAGGATTCCCACGAGCAGAATGAACATGCCCACCAGCATGGCAATGGCGCAGAGCGCGTCGGTTACCGCCACACCGCGGAAACCGCCCACGGCAGTATAGACGACTACTACCAGACCGAATACCACAAGGCCGACCACATAAGAATACCCGGTCACTGCCTCAAACAGCTTGGCGCCGCCCACAAACTGGGCTACCATCGTCGCCGAGAAAAACAGCACGATGATAATGGCAGACAGATTGGCCAGCAGATCGGACTGATAGCGGTGACGAATCACATCAATGACTGTTACGGCGTCAATCTTACGGGATACTATGGCCATTTTTTTGCCAAGAATCCCCAATACAAGAAACAATGCCGTCACCTGAACCACAGACATGTATATCCACCCGAAGCCTATGTCCCACGCCTGTCCCGGTCCGCCCACAAAAGAGCTTACGGAGCTGTAGGTGGCCACAGTAGTCATGGCGAGAACAAAACCTCCAAGACTTCTGGAACCGGTAAAATACTCATTGAGGAAATTACCGGAACTCTTTTTTGCCGCTGCATTTCGCAAATAAATACTCACTGCCAGCATGGCCATCATAAATATAAATACCGGCAGCAATCCCCATATATTACCGTTCATGTTTCTCATCCTCATCTTCCAGATCAAAATCTTTAAATACTTTTTTTACCATCCAGACAACCATTATAATGGAAAAAATCCACGTACCGATACACCCGGTGATGGCCCAGAGCGGTGTATGGCACACGGTTATGTTCAGATGGCTGACACCAAATCCCGCGATTGCCCAAAATACGATCAGGACGAGGAGGGCGGCGACGCAGGCTCCGGCTTCTTTTTTTATCTGCCGGTACTTTTCTTTCAGTTTCATACTTTTCCCTCTTTTCTCTTCTGTCCCAAAACAGCTTTCTCATAAGTCTGTTCCGGAACCCTTGGTTTTATATTACCACATACTGCTTATATTTTTTCAAATCTTTCAGTAGACAATTCATGGTCAGCTTCGTTCCTTCCGCCAGATATTCCGTTTCCTTTACGGTTGCATTCTCACTGAAGTAAGAGACCAGGGCTCCCTCCGTATAAGGAATCAGCATCACGCAGTCCACGTAATTCTGGTAAATGTGACTGGAAATCATCTCGACCAGCTCCTCCAGACCAATACCTCTTTTGGCAGCCATATATATGTCATCTCCTCTGATCTGAGGCAGAGGTTCAATAATACCGTCACATTTATTGTAAACATGAATACACGGAATCTGTTCCGCTCCCAGCTCCCTAAGGGTATCTTCCGTCACTTTCATCTGATCCTTATGGTTCTCGTCGGAATAATCTACAATTTCCAGCAGCAGGTCCGCATACTTGACCTCCTCCAAAGTAGAATGAAACGCCTGAACCAGATTGTGGGGAAGCTTGTTGATGAATCCAACGGTGTCCGATATGAGAAACTCTTTTTTGTCCGGCAGGTGAATACTCCTGATGGTCGTATCCAGCGTGGCAAACAACATATCCTCCGCCAGCACCTTTTTCTCATCCTTCTGCTCGTATTTATCCAGAAGCGCATTCATCAAAGTAGATTTGCCGGCGTTGGTATATCCTACCAAAGCAACCTGCGGTATTCCCTGAATCAGACGGCGCTTTCTCTGTGTTTCCCGGTTTTTCTCTACTACTTTCAATTCCTTTTTCAATTCGGAAATGCGATGACGAATCTTCCGCTTATCCAGCTCCAGCTTCGTCTCTCCGGCACCCCGGTTTGACATGCCGCCGCTGGTTCCACCCTGACGGCTCAGCACCTCGCCCATGCCGGTCAGTCTCGGAAGTTCGTACTGCAGCCTGGCGGTTTCCACCTGGATTTTCGCCTCCCTTGTCTGCGCTCTGGAAGAAAAAATCTGCAGAATCAGATTCGTCCGGTCCAGAATCGGTCTCTCGATAATATCCTTCAGATTCCGCAGCTGCATAGGAGAAAGAGTGTTGTCAAAAATGACCACATCCGCGTTCAGCATGTGCGCCACGGCCTTAATCTCATCCACCTTTCCGGTTCCCACATAGACTCCGGTATTGATCTGACTTACATTCTGTGTCTCTACGCCGACAACTTCCATATCACAGGCTTCCGCCAGACTTTCCAGTTCTTTCAAAGCATTTTCAAAATCAGGGTCGTCATTGAGGTTCACGCCAACTAATAAGGCTTTTATTTTTTCGTCCATTCCATCTCCATCTTCTTAAAATAATATATTCTTTCACTTAATACCGAAAACATAAACAAAACATTGATACCAGCAAATGTATGGTAAATATTTTAAAGGAAATACATTAATAAATATTTCTTTTTCAAATATACAGGTTTCCGGTAAAATAATCAACCTTTATGCGCAATCTTGCTTTTTAAAAACCGCATAACGCAGGCTTCCTGAGAGTTTTTTTATCTTTTCGCTATCTTTATATCCCACCGTATGATCCGGGAAGCGGCCGTTATGCCAGATATTTTTTCAAATACTGCCCCGTGTAGGATTCCGGCACTGCCGCCACTTCCTCCGGCGTTCCTGTTGTAACGACGGTTCCGCCGCCGTCGCCGCCTTCCGGTCCCATGTCAATGATATAATCGGCGGTCTTGATGACTTCCAGATTATGTTCAATGACCACCACGGTGTTGCCGCCCTCGGTGAGCCGCTGCAGAATCTCCGTCAGTTTCTGAACGTCTGCAAAATGCAGACCGGTGGTCGGCTCATCCAGCACGTAGATGGTCTTTCCTGTGCTCTGGCGGGAAAGTTCCGTGGCAAGCTTCACCCTCTGCGCCTCGCCGCCGGATAAGGTCGTGGACGGCTGGCCCAGTTTAATATAGCCAAGTCCCACGTCACGCAGTGTCTCGATTTTTCTGCGGATGGACGGCAGGCTGTCGAAGAACCGGCAGGCTTCTTCCACCGTCATATCCAGCACCTCGTAAATGTTTTTGCCTTTATATTTTACTTCCAATGTCTCCCGGTTATACCGATGGCCGTGGCAGACTTCGCACGGAACGTATACGTCCGGCAGGAAATTCATCTCAATCTTGATGATACCGTCGCCGGCGCAGGCCTCGCAGCGCCCGCCTTTCTTATTAAAACTGAAACGCCCCTTGTCATATCCTCTCGCCTTGGCGTCCTTGGTCATGGCAAAAAGCTCCCTGATGTGGTCGAAAACTCCGGTGTAGGTAGCCGGGTTGGAGCGCGGCGTCCGTCCGATCGGGGACTGATCGATGTTGATGATCTTATCCAGCTGCTCCACGCCCAGAATATCCTTATGTTTTCCCGGCTTGATGCGCGCCCGGTTCAGCAGGCAGGCAAGCTTTTTGTATAGAATCTCATTGATCAGAGAACTCTTGCCGGAGCCTGACACGCCGGTTACGCAGGTCAGCACGCCCAGAGGAAACTTTACGGTAACATTTTTCAGATTATTTTCTGCAGCGCCTTTCACGGTCAGCCAGCCGGTCGGCTTTCTGCTTACCCCCGGCACAGGAATCCTCCGTTTGCCGCTTAGGTATTCTCCGGTGATGGAGTTCGGATTACGCATCAGCTCTTCCGCCGTTCCCGTGGCGACTACCTCGCCGCCGTACTCGCCGGCCTCCGGACCGATATCTACGATATAATCCGCCGCCAGCATGGTATCTTCGTCGTGTTCCACCACAATGAGGGAATTGCCCAGATCCCGCAGACTTTTCAGAGCGTGAATCAGCTTGTCATTGTCCCGCTGATGCAGACCGATGCTCGGCTCGTCGAGAATGTAGGCAACGCCCACCAGGCCGGAGCCGATCTGGGTGGCGAGACGGATTCGCTGCGCTTCTCCTCCGGAAAGGGTCCCTGTGGCCTGAGAAAGACTCAGATAATCCAGCCCCACATCGTTCAGGAAACCAATCCTTCCCCGAATCTCCCGGAGAATCTGTTTTCCAATCATGAGCTGACGGTCGTTGAGCTGTACATTTTTGAAAAACTCCACCAGCCGTTTTACAGAAAGATTCGTGAGTTCTGCGATATTGTAATCTCCCACAGTCACCGCCAGAGACTCTTCCTTCAGTCGCTGTCCGTGGCAGGAATCACACGGCGTCACCGTCATGAAGTTCTCATATTCTGCCTTCAAACGTTCCGAATGATTCTCTCTGTATCTTCTCTGTACATTTCTTATGAGCCCTTCAAAGGCAACGTCGTAGTATCCTTCGCCACGTTTTCCCTTGTAATGTACGGTCACCTCTTTGCCGTTCGTGCCGTAAATCAGCATATCCTGCACTTCCGGCCGAAGATCCTGAAACGGCGTGTTCAGGTCAAAATCATATTCCTCTGCCAGAGCGTCCAGGATGGCTCTCGTGTAGCTTTTCGGGTCGGTGCAGGACTGCCAGCCGAGAACGGTGATGGCGCCCTCCGCAATGCTCATCCGCTTGTCCGGAATCATCAGATCCACGTCAAACTCCATCTTGAAGCCAAGGCCATGGCAGACCGGGCAGGCGCCGAACGGATTATTGAAGGAAAAACTCCGCGGCTCAATCTCATCGATGCTGACGCCACAGTCTGGACAGGAGAAGCTCTGACTGAAATTCATCGGCTCTCCTCCCGGCACATCCACCAGCAGCAGACCGCCGGTCAGAGCCATGACGGTCTCCACGGAATCGGCCAGACGCTGCTCAATGCCTTCTTTTATCACCAGACGATCCACCACGATCTCTATGGTATGTTTTTTATTTTTTTCCAGTTTGATCTCCTCGGACAGATCATAAAGATGCCCGTCGATCCGCACCCGGACGTAACCGCTGCGCCTTGCGTTGTCGAGAATCTTCACATGCTCGCCCTTTCTTCCCCGGACGATAGGCGCCAGCAGCTGGATCTTCGTCCGCTCCGGCAGTCCCATCAGCGTGTCCACGATCTGATCCACCGTCTGCTTCTCAATGACCTTGCCGCATTTCGGGCAGTGTGGAATCCCCACCCGGGCATAGAGCAGACGGAGATAGTCATAGATCTCCGTCACTGTTCCCACGGTGGAACGCGGGTTCCGGTTGGTGGATTTCTGGTCAATGGAAATGGCCGGGGACAGTCCCTGAATGTCGTCCACGTCCGGCTTCTCCATCTGTCCCAGGAACTGTCTCGCATACGAAGACAGGGACTCCATGTATCTGCGCTGTCCCTCCGCATAAATGGTGTCAAAAGCAAGAGAGGACTTTCCGGAACCGCTCAGTCCCGTCAGCACCACAAATTCATTTCTCGGTATATTTACATCAATATTCTTCAGGTTGTGCTCCCTGGCACCCCGAATACGAATATATTCTTTCTTTTCACTCATGTATATCTCCCTTTGTCTGTCAGACTTCTGACCACTGTATAAGCCCGGTACATTTCCCGGGAAAATCTACTGCGGGCAGTTCATCCCCGAAAATGTATTAGTGTACTGACATGTTCATTTTCCAACGAATGTGCCAGTACACTAAGCTCTGTGTTCTTGTTATAACTGCTTTTGGTATCTTACCTTCTTATAAAATATTTTGCAAGAGATATTCTGCTTTTTTGACCCTTCGTCTGCCGGTTTTGACCCTTTACCTGCCGGTCAGTCAAAATCCCGCAGGGCAATCTTGTATTTCTTCAGCTCGTCACGCAGCTCTGCCGCCTCCTCGAAGTTCAGCTCCGCGGCCGCGCGGTTCATTTTCTTGGTGAGCTGAGCAATCATTTCTTTTAATTCTTTCTTGTCCATGGACTCGATATCCTTCTTCAGTCCCCGCCCAGCTTCCTCTTTTTCTTCCTCGCTGGTAATGGAAATCACGTCCCGGATGGCCTTCTGAATGGTCTGCGGCGTAATGCCGTGCTCTTCGTTGTACTCCATCTGAATCTTCCGGCGCCGCTCTGTCTCGCTGATGGCCGCCCGCATGGAATCGGTGATGGTATCGGCATACATGATTACGTGGCCTTCCGCGTTCCGGGCCGCTCTCCCGATGGTCTGCACCAGCGAAGTCTCCGAACGGAGGAATCCTTCTTTGTCAGCATCCAGTATGGCGATGAGTGTCACCTCCGGAATATCCAGTCCCTCTCGCAGCAGGTTGATACCCACCAGCACGTCAAAGACGTCCATACGCAGATCCCGCACGATTTCAATTCGCTCCAGGGTATCGATATCGGAGTGCAGATATTTCACCCGGATATCCAGTTCCTTCATATAAGAAGTCAGATCCTCCGCCATCCGTTTGGTCAGAGTGGTCACAAGAATCTTGTGCTTTTTTTCCACCTCTTTATTGATCTCGCTGATCAGATCGTCGATCTGCCCCTCCACCGGACGCACATCAATGAGCGGATCCAGAAGACCGGTCGGCCGGATGATCTGCTCCGCCCGGAGCATCTCATGCTCATCCTCATACACATTTGGCGTAGCAGACACAAAGAGCATCTGGTCAATGTGTTCCTCAAACTCGGAGAAATTCAACGGCCGGTTGTCAAGAGCAGACGGCAGGCGGAACCCGTAATCCACCAGAGTCTGTTTCCTGGAACGGTCTCCGGCGTACATGCCCCGCACCTGCGGCACAGTAATGTGGGACTCGTCCACGATCATAAGAAAATCATCCCCGAAGAAGTCGATAAGCGTATATGGCGCCTGTCCCGGCGCAAGGCCCGTCAGATGTCGTGAATAGTTCTCGATGCCGGAGCAGAATCCCGTCTCCTTCAGCATCTCTATATCAAAATTGGTCCGCTCCGCAATCCGCTGCGCTTCCAGGAGCTGGTCATGTTCCTTGAACCATGCCACCCGTTCTTCCAGTTCCTCCTTGATGGATACCACCGCCTTCTCAATCTGCTCCTGCGGCACCACATAGTGGGACGCCGGGAAAATAGCCGCAAAGTTGAGACTCGCCTTAATCTCCCCGGTCAGAATGTCCACCTGCACGATCCGGTCAATCTCATCGCCGAAGAACTCCACCCGGATGGCGTCCTCAAAGGTGGACACCGGCAGAATCTCCAGCACGTCTCCCCGCACCCGGAAGGTTCCCCTCTTAAAATCCAGTTCATTTCTTACATATTGAATGTCAATCAGTCTGCGCACGACCTCATCCCGGTCGATCTCCATGCCCGGCCGGAGCGAAATCATCATCTCCGCGTAGTCCTTCTTGCTTCCGATACCGTAGATACACGACACCGAGGAGACCACGATGACATCCTTCCGCTCAATGAGCGCCGCCGTGGCGCTGTGCCGCAGCTTATCGATCTCGTCATTGATTGACGAGTCCTTCTCAATGTAGGTGTCCGTGGACGGCACGTAAGCCTCCGGCTGGTAGTAATCATAGTAGGAGACAAAATATTCCACCGCATTGTGCGGAAAAAACGCCTTAAACTCGCTGTACAGCTGCGCCGCCAGCGTCTTGTTATGCGCCAGAATCAACGTCGGCTTATTCAACTGCTGGATAACATTGGCCATGGTAAAAGTCTTACCCGACCCGGTAACACCCAGCAGTGTTTCAAACTGATTACCCTCTTTAAAGCCCTTCACCAGCTTCTCGATAGCCTGCGGCTGATCGCCGGTGGGAGCGAATTCTGATACTAATTCGAAATGGTCCATGATAGATTCTCCTTTGTTGATTTTGATATGTTCGATATCAGCTATACTCAAAAATCATTTTTCTCTCTTATAAATTTAGGTTAATCCTTTTATTCTAACTCTTCTAACTTATTAATGCTCCCCAAAAAATGTTCTTCTACTAAGGATACTCTGTTTCTTTCCAGTTTTTTATATCTTTCATACTCACTATGAGCTTTTTCAAGCGCTTGCTTATGTGTAACAGTCCCTTTAGTCTTAAGTATATCCCTTCTTGTCATTTTCAAATAGTCATCTATGGTTTCCAACCAGTCTTTCATATACATAGGCTCATGATTTAATGCATGTACCTCCGCAATATCCAAATAGGCGGTAACAATTTTATTTAATGCATCCATTTCGTCTTTATTCAAATAGTTTTTTGCTACTTCTACGTCTGTCTTTTTTATGGATTTCCCCTGCCAGGAAGTTAATCCCATATGTTCTTTTTCTGCATCCGCTCTTTGATATATCACTTCTGCAGCTGTATGCTTATGTGCTGCCCAATGCATTTTATTCTGTACCTGTTTAAAGAAAAGAATTGAACTTTCTGCTCTTGGATCATAATCAATGCTAGTTGCATAAATTTCCAATACTTTTCTCCAAAAAACCTTTTCTGATGACCTGATATCACGAATACGTTCTAATAATTCATCAAAATAGTTTCCGCCCCCTAAGCGTTTTAAACGATCGTCATCTAAAGCAAAACCTTTTTGCATATATTCCTTTAAAATATTCGTTGCCCATATTCTAAACTGAGTACCACGCAAAGATTTTACTCTATATCCCACAGATATAATCACATCCAGATTATAATAATCCACTTGATAGGTTTTTCTATCATCAGCAGTATGGGCAAATTTTGCCCATACTGATTCTTTTTTCAATTCTCCCTCTTTAAAAATATTGCGTATATGTTTTCCTATAACACTTCTGTCTCTTTGAAACAACTCTGCCATCTGTTCTACAGAAAGCCATACCGTATCATCTACAAAAGTTGCCTCAATCTTTGTTAATCCATCTTCTGTAGTATACATCAGAAAATTAGATTCCTTCATCTGTCTCACCTCTCTATCTGCTGAAATATTCTGCCAAAACCAATATCCCTGTAATTTTGCTCTGTCTCATATCGCTCAGACAGCTTATGTATCTCCTTATGATACCGCAAAATCATTTTGTATTTATCATAAAATAAAATCGAATCAGAATTTATTCACAGCGCTTTGGTATATCTCGCCATATATTTCTTCCGACGCATTGATTTCATCGAGAACCTTCAGATATTCCACATACTGTGAATAATATTGACAATTTCTGATCAAAATCGTGTGATATTTCTCAAAGTTTTCTTTGACCAGAGCAATGAGGAAATCTCTTGCAGACGGATTTTGATAGGTGATCGTCAACAACCCTTCTTCACCTCTTTTATACCTGTCCGTTCGGATCACAGTCTTTTCCAGTTCAATGACAGCATCGGAAAAATTTTTCCACTCAGGGGTATTTGTCTGTGCTTTCATCTCATCATTATAACTTTTCTCCAGATATTGCATTTCTATCGGCATCGGAAAGATGAGTGTCAACATGTATAATATTTTGGCTTCCTCTGATAAATCATGAAAAATCTTTTTCCAAAATTCCTGGGGACACCGGATATATTTATCAAACTCTACCACACATTTTTCTGCCGACATATCCGGTTTAATATGCTTTGTAAATAATTCTATTACCCGCGGATTATAATTAGGCGAATAGATCACTCTGCGATAATGACTCTGCAATTCCCTGGTCTGTTCCCACGTCAAACAGGAACTTTTCAGATGTCCATAATAAATCTGCAGCTTTTCTTCGTCTGAATACTGCTCCACCCTGCATTCAAGTTCATAGTCTTTCACCATACGACGCAGTTCTTCATTCTGTTCCAGTCCCTGCTCCAAAATATATTCTCGCGTGGTCATAACAAGCAGACAATCTTTATGTCTGCGAATACGATCAATAAATGTTACTAATTCTCCTGCCTGCTTTCCGCTTCCAAATTTGTCAAAACCATTGCTTCCCCAAAAATCATCATAGAATATAACTTTTTTCCCTTCGATCTCCAGGGCAATATATAGTTCGTCCACGGACGACACACTTAAAAACGCCTGAAAGTGATATTTGACATAATAGTATAAGGAAAGCTGCTGTGCCAAAGTGGTTTTACCGACACCCGGCTCTCCGGAAATAATAATAACCCTGTTCTTTCGCAGCTGCATGACTGCATCTTTAAAAACGGACGTTTCAACAAAAACCTCTCTCTTTTTAATATCTCTTCATAACAGGTAATTGATTTTTGCACCAGCGCACTGTTTACCATTCGAAATAATTGTTTGCGCAATATATTGGCGCTGGGAATCCACAATTGATAATATTTATCTTCCACTTCCCGGTATTCTTTTTGGCTGAGCAGATTATTCAAATCCTCTTTCATCAATATATCGTCTGTACTAACAATATACGGAGACATCAGCTGATATATCTCATCTTTTTTCCTCACAGTAATGTTATCTGCTATCGCCAGAATGTACCGATCTACCCTTTTCCCCTTTGCCAGGAGTTTATCCTGTTTTGTTCTCTCTGTGCGCATTATCTTCATGATACTGTCGCCAGCATTTTTTTTTCTTTGCCTGAAAGATGATTGTATATCCATCTTTGGCCACATATCGCCCGTCGATTCCCATATCTCGGCCTTCTGCAAAAGACTCCAGAATAATGTGTTCTTTTATTTGTATGATATCTCTTGCAAAATTTTGAAATTCTGTCGGTGAAAATGCATGATAAAAGTCATAAGACATCAACTTGCCACCCCCGCTTTATCCTGAAAGTTTCCTTATAACCCGCTTCTATAGAAATAACCTGAATACCTGCTATCGCACTCCCTGATTGTAGTTGAAATTTTTTTTAGTATACCACACCCTCCCCCAAATGTATACATTTTTTAGAACATCTGTTCTTTTTGAGGCGTAAATTTTGAGCCGGATGCAGGACATCCGGCTCGTGTCAGGCAATATTACAGATCATAATACTTCTTAAATTCTGCCGGGTTCGGTATCTGGGACAGCTCCAGGGCTTCCTGGCGTTTGCGGTCAAGCCAGATCTCGATGAGGCGTTCCGGGAAGACGCCGCCGGCGGTCAGGTAGTCGTGGTCGGCTTCCAGAGCGTCGAGGGCTTCCTCGAGAGTCTTCGGCAGGGATTCTACTTTGGCCTTTTCCTCGTCGGACAGGTCGTAGAGGTTGAAGTCGTAAGGTCCCCAGCCGCAGGCGGACGGGTCGATTTTGTTGATGACGCCGTCGATGCCTGCCATGAGGATGGCCGCGTAGGCGTAATACGGGTTGGCGGTGGCGTCCGGGTTGCGCAGTTCAAAACGCTTGGTCTCCGGGGATTTGGCGTAGGCCGGAATACGGATGACTGCGCTTCGGTTGGAGGTGGCGTAGCCCACCGTCACAGGAGCCTCAAAGCCTGGCACCAGACGTTTGAAGGAGTTGGTGGACGGGTTGGTGAAAGCGCACAGGGACGCGATGTGCTTCAGCAGGCCGCCGATGAAGTAGTGGGCGGTCTGACTTAAGCCCGAGTATCCGTCCTTGTCGTAAAAGACCGGTTTTCCGTCTTTTTTCAGGAGCATGTGAACGTGCATGCCGTTACCGGCCTCATGGTGAATCGGCTTTGGCATGAAGGTGGCGGTTTTGCCTGCCTTAACGGCTGCGTTGCGGATGACATATTTGATGATCATGGTCTTGTCCGCCATGTCCACCATGTCGCCCAGTTCCACCTCGATCTCCATCTGACCGGAGCCGCCCACCTCGTGATGGTGGTATTTTACGTCCACGCCCCAGTTTTCCAGGAGGATGCACATCTGGCTTCTCAGATTATAGGCGATGTCCTGCGGTGCCGCCACGTGATAACCGCCGCCAGCAGGAACCTGAAAGCCGTTATTGTACAGACTCTCCTTTCCGCTGTTCCAGGCAGCCTGCGCCGTGTCAATGGTAAAAGAAGTCTTCTGCGGGGATACCGTGTAGCTTACGTTGTCAAAAAGATGAAATTCAAATTCCGGTCCGATGAGCATCTCATCGGCGACGCCCTGTTCTTTCATGTACTCCATGGCGCGCAGACTTACATTTCTCGGGTACTGGTCAAACGGCCGGTTCTCCTCGCCGATGACGCATACGTTGCCGCACATGGTCAGGGTCGGTATCTCCACGAACGGGTCGATGACCGCGGTGGATGGATCCGGGATGAATACCATGTCGCTCTTCTCCACCGGAGCGTAGCCATAGTTGGAGCCGTCGAATCCGATACCGTAGGTAAAGATATCCTCGTTGAACCGCTCCACCGGAATGGTAATATGACGCCACCGTCCATCCAGGTCTGTCATCTTAAAATCAATCATGCGGATACCCTGCTCCGCGCACATTTTTCTTAATTCTTCTACTCTTTCCATAATAACCTCCCACATTATTTTATTAAGTATATTCTAACATATTGTTAATTTTTTTACGATATTTTTCTTATTTAATTTATTATTTGAATTTTTATACTGAAAAACTTCAAAATAGCCCTCTGGTCCCCCGCTTTTTCCCCGATTCTCCATGAAAATTAAAATATCTGCAAAATCATCTTGCATTACTCTTCCGTTTATGATAGTCTGTTATCGTTCGCTATACATACAGCATTACTCTGGAGAGTCTTCACCGGCTTCGGCATACGGTGAAGCGCCGAAGGTGTACGGCAGATAGTTCTGCCAATCTCTCAGGCAAAAGGACAGAACACGTAAATGCATGTTTTTCTTCGGAGAGCTGATTTTTTGCAGCTCTTTTTTTGTTCTTCCCATCCTACTTTACACTCTTCTGCCTCCTTTTTTGCTGAATTGAAGATGGCGGAATTACACAGTAAAGAGGAAAGGAAGTATGAAAAAATGTTTGAAACTATCAACAATGTGCTGACGTCCATTGATAATGTGGTCTGGGGCGTACCCCTGATCGTTATGATCATGGCGACAGGCATCTATCTGACCATCCGTCTGCGGGGGCTTCAGGTCCGCAGACTCATTCTCGCCGTAAAATACATGTTCGCCAATGAAGAACATGACGGAGACGGCGAGATTTCCAGTTTTGCAGCCCTTTGTACGGCGCTTTCTGCCACCATCGGCACTGGTAATATCGTAGGCGTCGCCACCGCTATTGTTGCCGGGGGACCGGGCGCTCTGTTCTGGATGGTCATGGCCGCCATTGTTGGTACGGCTACAAAATATACAGAAGGTTTTCTGGCCATCAAGTACCGGACTATCGCTGAGGACGGACATGTGGTCGGCGGACCGTTTTATTACATTGAAAATGGTATGGGAAAACAGTGGCGCTGGCTGGCTAAGATTTTTGCCTTTTTCGGACTCTGCGTCGGTCTGATGGGCATCGGTACTTTCACACAGATCAACGGTATCACCAGCGCGGTCAAAAACTTTTTTGACCCGGGAAACGTAAATACTGTTTCATTGTTTGGCAGGGACTATTCCTGGGCAGTAGTGATCGCCGGCATTATTCTTACCGTCATTGTCGCTTTTGTTATCATCGGCGGTATTCAGAGAATATCTACCGTATCACAGGTCATAGTTCCATTTATGGCTATTGCTTACGTAGCAACCGCTCTGTTGATCCTCATTCTTAACTATGAAAGAATCCCTGGCGCCATTGTGGAGATTGTACAGGGAGCCTTCGGTCTCCGCGCCGCTGCCGGCGGTGCTCTGGGAGCCATGATCGTCGCTATGCAGAAAGGTATTGCCCGCGGTATTTTCTCCAATGAATCCGGCCTCGGCAGCGCGCCGATCGCCGCCGCCGCTGCTAAGTCCAACGAACCGGTTCGGCAGGGTCTTATCTCCATGCTGGGTACTGTCATCGACACGATCATCATCTGTACCATGACTGGTCTTTCCATCGTCATCACCGGTTCCTGGAATGTGGGACTGGACGGCGTTGACGTTACAACGAGAGCTTTCCAGGTTGGCCTGCCGTTCCCGGCACAGGTTTCTTCCTTTATATTAATGCTGTGCCTGGTATTCTTTGCCTTCACCACAATTCTCGGATGGGACTACTACAGTGAACGCTGCCTTGACTACCTGACTCACAATAACGCCAAAGCCGTGAAGATCTTCCGCTGGCTTTACATTGCCTGCGTTTTCATCGGCCCTTACATGACCGTGTCCGCCGTATGGACCATCGCCGATATCTTTAACGGCCTCATGGCGATTCCTAACCTGATTGCTCTGCTGGCATTAAGCAGTATTGTGGCGAGAGAAACCAAAGCATATTTTAAAAACTTTAAAGAGAAAAATACATTTAGGTAAAGATACTTCTCCACAAATATGTCTGATATTATTAGCACTCATCAAAAATGAGTGCTAATTTTTTCTTGACATTCATTTTTTTTGGTATTACTATATTATCCAAAGCCCGCTCTTTTTCACTTTGTCGGGCAGCATATGCCGTTACTGTTCACACCGTGACCAGTAACCGTATTCCAACAATTCCTCGCCGCTGCGGCGCGGATTTATTACCAAATCAAAAAGGAGATGCTATTATGGCTAAGCAGGGAAGTTTATCAATCAACAGCGAAAACATTTTTCCTATTATTAAAAAATGGCTGTACTCTGATCACGATATCTTCATTCGTGAGCTGGTCAGCAACGGCTGCGACGCTGTAACCAAATTAAAAAAATTATCTGTCATCGGCGAATATGAAGAGCCGGAAGGCAACAAATACAAAGTAGACGTTCTTGTCAGCCCGGAAGATAAGACGATAAAATTCATTGATAACGGTATCGGTATGACCGAGAGCGAAGTTGATGAATATATCAACCAGATCGCCTTCTCCGGCGCGGAAGCCTTCCTGGCACAATACAAAGACAAGACCAACGAAGAACAGATTATCGGTCATTTCGGTCTGGGCTTCTACTCCGCATTTATGGTTGCCGACCGTGTGACCATCGATACTCTTTCTTATAAAGAAGGTGCCAGACCGGTTCACTGGGAATGTGACGGCGGCACAGAGTTCTCCATGGAGGACGGCGAGAGAACAGAGCGTGGTACGGAGATCACCCTCTATCTCAACGAAGACAGCTATGAATTTTCCAACGAATACCGTGTTCGCGAGGTTCTGGAGAAATACTGTTCCTTCATGCCGGTGGAGATTTATTTCACCAATGAAGACGCAGAAGAACCGGAGAAAGAAGACATCCCGGATGTGGTGGACGTTGACGCCAAAGAAGATGCCTCTGATGCGGACGCAGCAACAGAGAATGCCGACGATACCGATGACGGCAGCGAAGGCGCAGACAGCGAAGATCATGAAGTCACTCTGGACGATGATGATGAAGAGGAAGAGGACGAAGGTCCGAAGCCGATCAACACCATACATCCTCTCTGGACCAAACATCCGAATGACTGTACTGAGGAAGAATACAAAGAATTCTACCGGGATACCTTCCATGACTACAGAGAGCCTTTATTCTGGATTCATCTGAACATGGATTACCCGTTCAACTTAAAAGGTATTCTCTACTTCCCGAAGATCAACTCTCAGTATGAGAGCATTGAGGGAACCATCAAATTATACAACAACCAGGTATTTATCGCCGACAACATCAAGGAAGTCATTCCGGAATACCTTCTTCTTCTGAAGGGATGCATCGACTGTCCGGATCTGCCGCTGAACGTATCCAGAAGCGCTCTGCAGAATGATGGGTTTGTAAAGAAGATCTCCAACTACATCACGAAAAAGGTAGCGGAGAAGTTATCCGGCATGTGCAAAACAGATCGGGAAGCCTATGAGAAATACTGGGATGACATTAGCCCGTTCATCAAATACGGCTGTATCCGTGACATGAAGTTCAACGAGAAGATGCGCGACTACATCATCTTTAAAAATATGGAAGGCAAATATATCACTCTTCCGGAATATCTGGAAGCAGGCAAAGACTCCTATGAAAACAAAGTCTTCTATATCACTGATGATGTGGCACAGTCCCAGTACATTAACATGTTCAAAGAAAACAACATGGATGCCGTTTATCTGACCCATCCGATCGACAATACTTTCATCACTCATCTGGAACAGGCGAACCCGGACGTCCGCTTCCTGCGTATCGACTCCGATCTGACCGACAACTTCAAAGAAGAAGTTTCCGAGGATGAGATGAAAGAGACCACCGAGAAGCTGGCAGAGTTATTCAAGAAAGCAACCGGACAGGAGAACCTGATTCTCAAGGTGGAAAAACTGAAAAACCCTGAGATATCTTCCATGATCACTGTTTCCGAGCAGACAAGACGTATGGCGGAAATGATGGAAATGTACGGCATGAGCAAGAGTGAGACCGGTCTTGGCGCACAGGGCGAAACTCTCATATTAAACGCCAACAACGAACTGGTTCAGTTCATCTTAAATAATGAAGAGAACGAAAACACCGAACTCATCTGCCAGCAGATTTACGACCTGGCACAGCTTGCCAACCATCCGCTGAAACCGGAGGAAATGACCAAGTTCGTGGCACGCTCCAACAAAATCCTTGGTATCCTGACCAAATAAATGTGTTCTTATACCGATCAGACACTTTGAAAACTTATATCTGAAAACACACAAATAAAAAACCGCTGCTCTGCAGAATCGATAATCTGTAAAGCAGCGGTTCTTTTATTTATTGGTATATACAAGAAGGTTATTCACAATCTGTCTAGTTAAAGAAGTAATCATACGGACTGCTGTAATAATCGTTTCCGTTTCCGCCGTTATAATATTCGTACGGATCGGTTCCATACTGCTGGGAATCCTGCTCTGTAGTGTCGGCAGATTCTTCCGTGGCAGTCTCAGCATCCTGATAATCACTCTCTTTTCCAAGAGTTACCGTCACTGTCTGTTCCTCATAAGTTCCATTCTGATTTGCACGCTGAAGAGTAATCTGTACTTCCGTGCCGGCCTGCTGTGCGGAAATCCTGTCTTTCAGTCCGTCCATGGTAGAAACTGTATTTCCCTCAAATCCGGTAATAACATCACCGGCAGCAATTCCTGCTGTTTCGGCCGGAGAACCTTCCACTACCTGTGAAACATATACGCCGCTCGGCATACCCAGCGCCTCAGAATAAGTAGAATCGATGGTTCTTCCGAGAATACCCAGATATGCGGCTTCTCCTTCCGGTATGCTTCCGGAATTCATCAAAGTCTCCAGGGTTCCCTGCGCTGTGGATATCGGAATCGCATAACCCATACCTTCTACGGAAGTATCTTCCAGTTTCGCGTTATTGATACCTACGACCTCGCCGTTCAGATTCACAAGAACGCCGCCGCTGTTTCCAGGATTGATGGCTGCGTCTGTCTGCAGCAGAGTCATGGTTCCGTCTGTGAAGGAAACCTCTCTGTCCTTGGCGCTGACAACGCCCGTTGTCACGGACTGTCCGTAACCCAGCGCATTTCCGATGGCGATCACAGTTTCTCCTACTTTCAGGTCATCAGAGCTTCCCAGTACCGCAACCTTGATGGTGGATAATGTGTCTTCGGAAAGCCCGCTGGCCTGTACGGAAATCACTGCCAAGTCGGCGTCAGAATCCGTTCCCACAATGGTGGCGTCCGCTGTCGTTCCGTCTGAGAAACCGACAGTCAATGCATTGGCTCCTTCCACCACATGGTTGTTGGTGGCAATCATCAGTGCGTCATCGGTCTTTGCCAGAATAAATCCGGAACCGGCGCCCTCAGATTCCTGAGTTCCAAAGAAATAATTGGAAACCTGTGTTGTACTGGTAATGGACACCACAGAAGGCATTACCGCATCAACCACATTGGAAATATCCTGCGCAGATGCAGAAGAACTGGAACTGTCATCGGAACCATTGTTCTGCACTGTTGTTGTCTGCACTCTCTCTGTCGCTGATGGAATCAGCCGGTCTCTTGCAATGGAAACTCCCGCAAAACCTACACCTGCCACTATACCAAACAACAGAGCAGCTCCTGCAATTTTTGCTATTCTCATTCCCATCCCACCTCTTTTTTTATCTGGTTCATCCGGAATGCTGCTGTAATACTGCTGGCTACTTTCATTATAAGCGCCGCCGTTATATTGTGCATCCTGCTGGCTGTCCGCCGAAGTTCCGTCACCCTGCCAGCTTCCCTCCGAAAAGGAATTATTATACTGTGCGTTCTGCTGGCCCTGATAACGGTATCTTGGATTTCTTCCATCTTCGGACGCAGTACCGGATTCCTCTCTGTAAGGATCTCCCACATAATGATACGTACCGTCCGCCGGTGCGGTATCGGCTGCAGCAGGCTCATAAGAAGAAGTTCCTGTTTCCTCCGAAACCGCTGTATCTATATCGTCGCCCGGTTTGTTCCAGCCAGCGTCATCATTCAGGCTGTCATTCCCGGCAGGATCATGATTCAGGCTGTCATCAGTATTGTCATTATTCAGACCGTCATTTGTATTGTTATAATCAAATTCGCTCATATCGCCAACCCCTTTCTTTCGATTTGATATGCATATCTTAGCAATGATATGTGAATAAATTGTGTCATTTTCATGGTCAAAACATGGTCATTTTCGCTTATTTTCTCCCCGTTATATGATTTTCCACGAAAAAACACAAAATAAATATTGTGGAATAATTTAATCTATTGTATCATAGATTAGAAATTCACAGTAAATTATCCCTGTGTAAACTCCTGTTATTTTTGCGTAAAATATTATATAATAAGGAAAAGAAACCAGTCACTTTTTGTTTTGTGCCGGGTACAGTCCCGGATGAGTAAGGATAAAATTATGATTAAAGAGAATCAAAAGTATTTTAACCGGCTTCATGTTGTCATTGACGCCGTAGTTATTTATTGTTCTTTCTGCCTCAGTTATTATATCCGTTTCAAGAATCCTTTTACAAGATATCTTTTCGGTTTATTTTTACCACCGGTATCATTTTACCGAGAGTTGTGGCAGTATCAGAGCATGCTTCTCGTTCTCGTTCCGGTCTATCTTATTTTATACGCCAAGTTTAATCTTTATAAACCCAAGCGGTATCAAAATCAGTCGACCGAATATAAAAATCTGATTCAGGCAAATACCTGCGGTATATTATTTTTATTCATCTACATCTTTTTTATGAAGATAGAGCACGTACCGAGAAGCCTGATCGCGACATTTTATATTATCAGCATGTGCGCCACTCTGGGGGAACGTTTCCTCATCAAGAATTTCCTCCATCGTGCCCGCCGCAGCGGTCATAATTTAAAACATATTATCATCATCGGTTTCAGCGCCGCCGCAGAGGCATATATCGACCGCATCAAGGCCAATCCTCAATGGGGCTATATGATCCACGGTATTTTTGATGATAATCTCAACGAGAACTTTCAGTACAAAAACATTTTCTACATCGGCAAGATCAAAGATCTTGAAAAATATCTGCAGAATACTACTATGGACGAAGTTGTCATCACGCTGAGCCTGAAAGAATATTTCAAGCTTGAGAACATTGTCAACATATGTGAAAAATCCGGCGTGCATACCAAGTTCGTTCCGGATTATTACAAATTTATCACCACAAATCCTGTCACAGAGGATTTGAACGGTCTCCCTGTTATCAATATCAGGGATGTTCCCCTGACCAACACGGTCAATAAGTTTATCAAGAGAGCTATTGATATCGTAGGTTCCCTGGTCTGCATTGTTATTTTTTCACCGCTGATGCTGATTGTTGCTCTTCTTGTGAAAAAAAGCTCGCCGGGACCGATTATTTTCTGTCAGGAAAGGGTAGGACTTCACAATAAGCCGTTTAAAATGTACAAGTTCCGTTCCATGGGGGTACAGTCTCCTTCCAAAGAGAAAACGGCGTGGACCACCCACAACGATCCCCGTGTCACCCCTGTTGGCCGTATAATCCGCAAAACAAGTATTGATGAACTGCCGCAGCTATTCAATGTTTTAAAGGGAGACATGAGCCTGATCGGACCACGTCCTGAGCGCCCTTTGTTCGTTGAGAAGTTTAAAGAGGAAATACCTCGGTATATGATCAAACATCAGGTTCGCCCGGGCATGACCGGGTGGGCTCAGGTCTGCGGTTTCCGCGGTGATACTTCCATAGAAGGACGTATTGAGCATGACCTTTTCTACATTGAAAACTGGACCCTGACCTTTGATATCAAGATTCTTTTCCTAACGGTATTCAAAGGATTTATAAATAAAAACGCATATTAATTATTATTGTACCGGCACGTTCATCATCAATGTACGTGCCAATACATTACTCATACATCACGCACGGCATCGAAAGACGCCTGAGACATTACAGAAAAGAGAGGTGCTTTATGCAATCATCCTCATCCAACAAACACAGCAAAAAACGTTCTACGAGTTCATTGAGTTATCGTTCCGCACAGAACGCTTCTTACCGACTGCTTGATGATGAGCGTAGAAAAAAGCGGCATTCCGCTGAAGAATCTCAATCCGGAGGACATTCCGGCAGCCGGACCAAATCCGCTGTTCCCGACAACAGATACGATACCCGAAACAGCCGGCCTCCAAAGCGGAAAAAAAACAGGGGATGTCTTGGACGAATCCTTTTACCGCTTATTCTGCTCATTCTGATTATTTTTGCTCTTTTCTTTCTTTTTCTGCGGTCCGCTTTTAATAAGGTTGAAAAGTATGAGCTGAATATGTCGGATATCGTCGTCAATGATAAGGACGATAACATGAACAATTACCAGACTATTGCCCTGTTTGGCGTCGATAATCAGGACAACAAGATTAAGGACGTCGGTTCAAGAACCGATACCATTATCATCGTAAGCATCAACAAATCCAGCAAGGATGTCAAACTGATGTCCATTTACCGCGATACTTACGTGAGCATTGACGGAGAATACGACAAGATCAATGCTGCCTATGCCTATGGCGGCCCTGAACAGGCCATAAATACCATCAACCGGAATCTGGATCTGAATATCACTGATTTTGCCACCGTCAACTTCAAGGCACTGGCTGACGCAGTAGATATTCTGGGCGGTATTGAGCTCACCATCAAATCGGAAAAGGAACTGGAAAATCTGAACGATTATATTGGGAATATGAATAAGATCAACGGCGGCGACTCTCCAAAGTTTGACGAAGTGGGTACCTACACCTTTGACGGCAATCAGGCGGTGGCCTACTCACGCATCCGCTATATGGAAGGAGGCGACCACGAACGTGCCAATCATCAGCGTCTGGTCGTGGAAGGCATCGTGAAAAAAGTAAAACAGCAGCCATGGAAACTGAAGGCACTGGCCGACACCGTCATCCCACAATGTAAGACGAGTCTTTCCACAGGAGATATGACTTCGCTGACCATGAGTCTTCTTCGTTACAGCATTGTGGATTCCCAGGCCTATCCTTTTGAGTCCGTAGATGAACGCTACGGCGGAATCTACTACGGATTCCCGCTGACCGTGTACTCCAATACCGTACAGGCTCACGAATATCTCTATGGAACCAAAGATTATGAGCCTACTGAGGAGCTGGGCAGAATCAGCGACAAGGTGGAAGCGGTTACCGATGATCTGGGGTATTAATCTGAGCAATCAATTAATAATACCAAAAAAAGTCATTGCGGAATGTATCATCATACATTTCCCGCAATGACCCTTTTTTTGTATTACGCCGGCGTTTCTTTATTTCATCCGCCGCCGTATATTATTCTTCAAAGTAATTAAACTTCGGTGTTCCCTGAATCTGGCAGGACGCCCGCAGAGGACGACGGTTTCTGTGAAGAAGGACGTTAATGAGCAGACTGTCTCCCTCTTCAACCATCTCCGCAATATCTTCCTCGGTGATCTCCACGGAATCCTCCGTAATCATATCCGCATACTGCAGTTCCATATAGACGTCGCACATATTTCCCAGCAGCTCGTGGAAGCGGCTTTCTTCTCCGCTCATCTCCGTCTCGCTTTCCGCCTGGGCGTATCCGTAAGACATGATGATCGGGATTCCCAGCTCTCCGGCCAGCCGGCGGATGCCTTCCATCAAAGGCTTGATATCCTCGGTATCCTCCACCGACAGAATATTTTCAATGTTATCAATGAAGACAACCGGTTTATGAACGCCGTCCCGCACGATGGAGCGGATGAGTTCTCCAAGAATATCCCCGGCGGAAGCGTCTTCCATGGCGTCGGTGTACTCTGCCACGACTTCCTGATCGAGAATATAGAGATGTTCGCTGATTCTTCCTCTGTACCAGTTCAGCTCATCTTTCAGAGACTCCAGATCCGCGCCGTCTTCGCCGGTCATGATGGACATGACGGAGACCGCCTTGTCAGGATCTCCCTGATGGATCTCGTAGCTGAGTCTTGAAATGGTATCCACCATCAAGTCATACCGGGACAGTTCCGTGGAAATGTACAGCACATCCACGCCGCTTTCCGCTGCCCGGTCTGCCATCTGCTGCATAAAGCTGTTCTTCAGGTACTGCGGTTTGGAATCGATAAAATAGGTTCCTTTGTGGAGACCATAGCGCAGCATGGCATCCAGCTTCTTAAAGCCGGTGCTTAATTTGCGGTTCTCCTGGGTGTCGGCAATATATTTTTCAAACTGATCCATGAAGCTGGCCGAGTTCTTAAGCACAAACGGATGACGAAGAGACACCTGATACTCTCTCTTCTCTGCCGGTCCTGCCTGATCCGTCCATATTCCTTCTCCGGCAGCCTTCTCCCCGGTAGTTTTTCCGGTTCCATCCGCCGTAGTCCGTGCTGCCTCACCGGCAGTTTTTCCTGGGGCTGCGCCTTCCGCAGCTTTTTTCTCCCTGCGTTTTACTACCTTTTTCCTGGAGACTGACGCCCGCGCCGTACGGTTTATAGCCGAATGTCTTCTGTCTGCTTCCGGAATCGGAACTGTGTCCTCTACTTCCACTTCAGAGATGACGTCTGCAGACATATCTTCCCGCTCTTCCGGGGAAGATTCCTGTGCCGGTTCATCTTCCGCAGATTCTTCGTCTTCCCCGGTTTCTTCTTCTGTATGTTCCTCATGCGCTAATTCTTCGTTGCCGGATTCTTCGTCTTCCGGCTCGTCATCGACCGATTCTGCGTCTTCTTCATCATCATCCACCAGGAAGTCCTCATCCATGGCAAGTTCCAGCTCTTTCTCCAGCATATCCTCATCCAGATCGTCTAAGTCAAGGCTGTCTTCTTCACCATCCAGGGCTGACACAGTTGCTTTTTTCTTTTTGCCGCTCTCCTGTTCGCGGAGCCATGCGTCAAGTTCACCTTCTGAACCGGCCAGTTCTAACAGGAGCATCCGTTTGGCACGCTCATAGACCTCACCTTCCAATCCCAGACTATTGAGATTATCAAGAGCCTCGTCAATCTCTGCCTGAGTGTGCTCGCCGAGCACCAGTTCGTCCGGATCTACGTACTCATATTCTTCCTCCGGCTCCTCTTCCTGCACTGCAGGATCTGGCTCACTTTCACCGGCTGCCGCTTCAGCAGCGGCTTCATCCGGCTGCTGTACGGATTTGTCATCTTCTGCCGCATCACTGTCAGCGCTATCCATCTCTTCGCCTTTTTCTTCTGTATTATTCTCTGTCTCTGACAGAACTTCGTCTTCGTGAGGAATAGTCTGAGACTGCGCTATTTCCCCCTTTATTGCTTCTTCAGAGTCTATATCCGAAACTCTCTCATCTGCTTCAGCCTGATCCTTCTCCTGATGCTGCAGATTAGAATCCTGTTCTTCCTGGCCTTTGGACTCCGGTCCACGGCTGGCAGCTCCGCTGCCGGCTCCGGCGCCTTCTTCTGCCGCCCGGGCTTTTCTGGCGTTTTCCTGCGCTTCTTTTGCCAGCTCCACTGCGGATTTACCCTCTTTCACTTCCTGCGGTTCCGGTTTGGCCGCCCTCTGCGCCGCCTTCGCCAGTTCCACTGCAGATAAGCCCCGCAATGGTTCTTCCGATTCTTTCCCCGGAGCCTGCGCGGATTCTTTCTCTGTGCCGGAGCCTGACGCTGCTCCTCTTCCCGTCTCGCCTTTTGCCGCCGCTGCTGCCTGTGCAAGAAGATCTCCCACATTTTCCTGCGGCACTGCGGCTCCGCTGCCGCTCATCATATTTTTGATATTTTCCATAATCAGGTCGTTGAGACTGTCCATATCTTCGTTCTCATTTTCTGACAGAATCATCTCAGAATTCTCCCGGATGACCTCCTGGCTGAGCTGACGGAGCATATCCTCTGTCAACACCGGAGCGGACGGTGTCTCCCCGACAGATTCTTTCGGAGAGGTCTCCGCCTCATTTTCATTATCTCCGGCGCCGCTGTTTGCTCCGGCACCTGCTTCCCTGGCGTCTGTCATCGCAGCTTTTAATTCTTCCGGAATAAACTCTTCCGGCACCTGGTCATCCACTTCATCCGGATGTACGCCGTCTGCCAGCTGTTTTTCAATATGAAGCTGTCTCTCGATCTCATATTTTTCTTCCGGAGAAAGATCCTCATAGTCCTCAAAGGAAACCAGCTCATCGCTGTTTTTCTCCATATACCGAAGAATCTCCTGTTGGTGAAGCGCAAACTTCATCGGGTCCTGTCCGCGCTTCTTCGCCTCTTCCATCAGGCGTTCCGCCTGTTTCTCGATTTCAAGTTTTTCTCTGTCTTCTTCCTGTGAACGGCGGATAGCCTCCGCTGCAAGCTGAGAAGCAGACTTTGTCGCCGGCTCATCATCCAGTACCTGCGGGATATACGGCTCCTTCTCGTGAGCCTGCTCATCCCTGTCGATGGCGTCCTGCGCAAGCTCCCAGGCAGAGCGGGGATGATTTTCTGTCTCCTGCTGTACCGTTTGATTCCGGTTCATGGTCCGGGCCGTATTCTGCAGCGCCTCCTCCCTCTGCCGACTCTCTTCTTTCAGACGTTCTTCTTCCTGGCGTTCCTCTTCCAGCATCTCTGTAACAGACTTCTCTCTGCCATATTGAATCTGAGAAAGGTCAAAAGGATACTCCACCTGAGGATTCTGCATTCCCATCATTTCCATGAGATTTTTATAAATCAGATCATTTAACTCCGCTGTCTGCTGCGCATCAAATGAATCTGCCGAATCAGGAACCGCCTCCTGTGCCGGCGTCTCATACGAGTCTTCCGTTTCTTCCGGCCGGGCCGGTTCCTGCGAAGCCCCGCTGCCATGCATACCGGCATCCGCATTATCCTCATTCTCCTGTATACCCTCTTCCCGGCTGTTCTCTGCCGCCTGTTCCATATGCGTGTTCTCCGCCTGCTGTTCCATTGCGGAATTCTCTGACGCAGCACGTCTCCCGGTCATTCCTCTGCGAAGACGTTCTTCTATCATACTTGCCACAGAAGCAGCCTGCTCCGTATCATCCATTTCCTCAAAAGGTTTTGGCGGAAAGATATCCGGCGCCAGCGTCTCCACAAGTCTTTGTATGGAGTCTACCATCTCCGCCACTTCCTCTGACTCATCGGGACGGCCTACAATATTCATAGCCATATCCACAATATCATTCATATCGAACGGCGCCTCATCTGTGCCTTCCGCTGCTGAATGCTGTGCTCTGACAACATCAAGCAGCGCTCTAATAATGTCTTCCATATCTGTTCATCCTCCGTCAATCAGTCAATAAGCTTAGTTTGTATTGTAACACTTTTGTGCCATTATTACAAATATTCCTCTCCTTTAAAACCGTTGCTTTTTCACCTGTTTTCTGCCATAATAAATACGAAATACCGCGCAGAATACGCCGGTATGCACAAGAAACATACGGGCAGACTGATCCTGCCGAATTTTTATATTTTTACGGAGGAACTACATTTTGAAAACGTATATCGATTTACACATTCATTCCACCGCATCGGACGGTACACTTACCCCGGCGCAGGTTGTTTCATCGGCCATGGCGGCCGCAGGAAAGAAAAAAGATCCGGTAGTCATCGCTCTTACCGACCATGACACCGTCGCCGGCATTCCTGAATTTATGAAAGAAGCTGAGAAGTATAAAGACCGTCTGACAGCAATTCCGGGTGTGGAAATCTCCACCGACTACCACGGCGTAGAGATTCATATCCTGGGCTATAACATTGACATTCATAACGCCGAGCTTCTGGAGCGTCTGAAAGTATGCCGTGAGAGCCGTGACGGCAGAAATGAGAAAATCATTCAGAAACTGCAGGAACAGGGATTCCAGATTACCATGGAAGATATCCGTCCGGCAGATCCCAACGAGACCATCGCAAGACCGCATATTGCAAAACAGCTTCTTAAGAAGAACTATGTTTCTTCTGTAAAAGAAGCCTTTGACAAATATCTTGCCGAAGGAAGATGCTGCTACGTGGAGAGAATCATGCCGACTCCGCAGGAAGCCATCTCTCTTATCAAAAACAGCGGCGGTTTCGCTGTGCTGGCGCACCTGATGTACTATAAGAAGCTGGACGCTGCCCAAAAAGCGGAGCTGGCTGCCGAGCTGAAAGCCGCCGGACTGACCGGTATTGAGACATATTACAATACCTATACTCCGGTGGAAGAGGACTTTGTGAAGAGCCTTGCCAAACAGCACTCTCTGCTGCTCACCGGCGGAACTGACTTCCACGGCCAGAACAAGCCTCACATTTCTCTGTTTAAAGGACAGGGCGAGATGGAAGTACCGGAAGACATTCTGCCGGAATTCATGGAAGCGGTCGGCACGATCAAACAAACTGACACCAAAAAATAAAAGCCAAATATTAACATGCAAAAGGAGCCTTCTGTCATGTGATTCCTGTAGTCAGATTACTGATCTGACGATTGGAAATCCATTCACAAAGGCTCCTTTTTATACTGTCACTCTCTATTTACGCTGTTGCGCTTATTCTTATTATCACACTCTGTCCCCTGCTATCGCACTTATGCGGACTGCCGCACTTTATTCGATGATCCTTCCGCCGCCCACCACGGCGTCTCCCCGGTAGAGAACCACAGACTGCCCTTTTGTAATCGCCCTCTGAGGTTCCAGGAAGTCTACTTCCACTCGGCCATCTTGTGTCACTCGGGCGGTGGCTTCCTTTTCCACCTGATGATATCGTATCCTTGCCTTGATAACTTCATCCGGCCGTACCTCCTCAATCCAGTTAAAGTTATCCGCTGTCAGATGGCTGTGGAACAGATCATCGTTGCTGCCAAGCACCACTTTATTCTCCTCCGGACGAATTTCCGTCACATAGAGAGACTGCGGCGCGGAAATACCAAGACCTCTGCGCTGACCGATGGTATAGCAGTAGTAACCCTTGTGAGTTCCCAGTACATTTCCGTCCTTATCCACGAAGTCACCCGGCTGACTGCTCTGCCCCGTAGTCTTCTCGATGAAGCTCCGGTAATCCCCGTCCGGGATGAAGCAAATGTCCTGGCTGTCTTTTTTGGCGGCGTTGAAAAAGCCCTGCTCCTCGGCAATCCGCCGGATCTCTTCCTTGGTATAACCTCCCAGAGGAAAGCAGGTGTGAGCCAGCTGCTCCTGCGTCAGTGAATAGAGCACATAGCTCTGGTCTTTGGCGCTGTCTTTTCCTTTCAGCAAATGATATCCCTGCCCGTCTTCTGTGATCCGGGCATAGTGGCCGGTGACCACCACGTCACACTGCAGCTCCCTGGCCTTCTGCCAGAGATGGGCAAACTTCAGATGACGGTTGCACTCGATGCATGGATTCGGCGTCATGCCGCATCGGTAGCTCTCAATAAAATTATCAATGACCTTTTCCTTGAAATCCGCCTTAAAATTAAACACATAATAAGGGATGCCCAGCTTCACAGCCACACTCCGGGCATCCTCTATATCACTCAGGGAACAGCAGGTCTTTTCCTGCTCCATTCCAATATCTTCATTATCATAGAGCTTCATCGTCACGCCGATACAGTCATAACCGGCCTCCTTCATCAGATAAGCCGCCACTGATGAATCCACGCCTCCGCTCATGGCGATCAAAGCTTTCTTTCCCATGTTCTCTTTCTCCCTATATACTATCGTTCTTCATCACATTTTTTGTTGATATGGATGGATGCTGCTTTTTCCTCCTGGCAGACTGCCGGAGACATATTGCGTTTCAGATAATCCTCCCCACATTCTTCCGCCACGTCCTGTATGGAGATCGGAGTGATCCCCAGAGCTGTCAGCAGCTGGCATCCTGTTTCTTTGCCCACATCCATAGCTTTTTGTACCGCCGCGATATCTCCAGTCACTCCTGCGACGAACTCATTCATCATCCGCAGATTATGACTGGGCGAACCGTACCAGACGATATCCACCGGTGCCGCCTTCACTGCTCTGTCCACAGCGGCAATGCCCACGCCCGCCGGCGCTGCGCCTACCACACCGAACGCTCTTCCCACAGGTGTTCCGAAAATCTCATGGAGCACCTCGCCCGCACGGGGCGTCACATGGGACTCCATATGCCCTACTTCGTTAATGTAAATACACTGAGACCAGTAATCAATATTATGCAGAGATTCCTCCACCACTTTTCTGGCGTCAGAGATCGTCTCCGCTCCCAGTATAAAAAGGCAGCCCTGCCCGCACTGTCTTCCGGCGTCAATGGCCATCTCAAATCGAAGCAGCTTTGCATTGCACGCCTTCACCGCATCGTCAATGGCAATGGCCTGGGCCACCGTACCAGTTCGTGAAGAAATGATACCCAGAGCATTATATTTCTCCGGAATATCCAGAATCAGCCTAACCATCCCGTTTATATTTCCAATCATCAAACCTATCGTATGTGCTGCCGCTGTTCCGACAAACTGTTCCGCATCCGGAGTAAAATAATCTGCCATCTGTATCACCTGTCCCATGCTGTCTGTTTTAATCTGCTATTTATAAAATTATGTCATTTGTACACGAAAATGTATACAGCAATTTTATTATACCTTATGAAAACGGCGGAGTCAATTCCCATCTAAAAAATAGGAATTGGCTCCGCCGCTTTTTGACAGCTTTTTCTGCATATACTGTACTTTGTTTCGTGCATTAACCGTTGCTTTTCTCATGTCTCTTTTCATTTCTTTTTCCGTACCATCTCTGCAACCGCAAGGACAGCCGCATAAAAAACGCCTGCCGTCGGCCAAATGATCCAGGTTCTGTACCACCAGCCTGTGAGAAGGCTGACAGCCAGGTAAACAGCGGTGATCGTACACCAGTATACTGTCGAAAGATGATCGTTGCATTGCTCCGCCTCTTCCTCTGTCACCTCTATGTTCTCTCTGGCTTCCGCTGTGTCTTCTCTCATCCTCATGGAATCTTCCGGATACTCTGCATTCCAGCTCCCGACTTGTTCTTCCTGCCAATTTCCCGTCTGCTCTTCTTCCAAAAAACCGGCTCTTTCCATCTGCTGCATCACGCCTGGTCTCTCTGATACCTCTCTCTCACTTTTCCAATCTCCGCTTTCTTCCTCAGTCTCTTTCAGAAGATAATCTGTGGTCACATCGAAAATTTCACTGAGCTTAAGAATTTTATCCAGATCCGGAATCGAAGCTCCGCTTTCCCATTTAGATACAGATTGACGGGAAATGTTAAGCTGCATGGCGAGTTCTTCCTGCGACCACCCTCTCTTTTTTCTCAGAGTCATTATTTTTTCTGCTAAATTCATATAAATCCTCCTGCAGTTAATTATACTATATGCCAGCCGGCCGGATTATCCGATCTTCATCTGCCGCCGCTCAGCATATCATAACTGGTATCTGCTGCAAGTATAGCAAAAAAACCGGTTGACAACTACCAAGTGCGCTTGAAAATGTGTCAACCGGCGGTTGCAATTACCTTAATCTAAAACTCCCGCACAGTAAAGACTGCCACTGACCTCGGACGCATAATAAACTGTCCGTCAATTCTCGTTTCTTCTCCTTCGTGATAAACATAACGTCCCGCGCCGTCGCCGTAAGTGTTGACACAGAGATACCAGGATCCCTTTTTAAGAGGAGGAAGCATGATCTCCACGTCCTTCCAGTAGGTATTCAGAGTGATGTAGACGATATCGTCCCGGCCTTTCTGTCGGTCATAACCGGCAAATCCCACGGAAATAGTTTTGGAATCTCCCGGCAGATTAATCTTATTGCCATCGATATCGTAGGCACGAATCGGTTCCATGCCGCAGACGGCATCCGGAAGCTTCCTGCTGATAACGATATGCTTTTTCCGAAATGCGATCATAAATTTAAAAAACTCAAACAGATTCCTGTTTTTTTCAAGCATATTCCAGTCCAGCCAGGAGATTTCATTATCCTGGCAATAACCGTTATTGTTGCCATACTGCGTATTTCCAAATTCATCACCGGCCAGAAACATCGGCGTTCCCCGGCTGCATAAGAGAACGGTGCAGGCATTTCGGATCATCCGGAAGCGAAGCTTCAATACCTCCGGATCATCGGTATCTCCCTCGGCGCCGCAGTTCCAGCTGCGATTATCGTCACTGCCGTCAGTGTTATCCCAGCCGTTGCCCTCATTATGTTTTGTATTATATGAATAAAGATCATAAAGCGTAAAGCCGTCGTGGCAGGTCAGAAAATTTACACAGGAATTATAGCCGGCATAATTTCCTTTGTAATCAGAGAAAAATCCGCCATACATATCTCCTGATCCGACAATACGCCACATGGCGTCATTGGCCAGCCAGGCATCCCCCTTCAAATAGCTGCGCATGGTATCGCGGTATTTGCCGTTCCACTCTGCCCAGCGGTGGTGGGCCGGAAAGCTTCCGACCTGATACATGCCTCCGGCGTCCCACGCCTCCGCTATGAGCTTGACATTACTTAAAACCGGATCAAATGCGAGGCTGCTCAAAAGCGGCGGCATATTCATCGGCGTGCCGTCTTCGTTTCTTCCAAGGATACTGGCAAGATCAAAACGAAAACCGTCAATACGATAATTGACCGTCCAGTAACGGAGACATTCCAGAATCATCTGCCGGACGATCGGATGATTACAGTTAAGGGTATTGCCGCAGCCGCTGAAATTATAATAATTGCCATCCGGCGTCAGCATGTAGTACACTTTGTTATCAAATCCTTTAAAACAGAAAACAGGTCCCTTTTCATTTCCTTCGGCTGTGTGATTAAATACCACGTCCAGGATAACCTCTATCCCGTTTTCATGAAGCTCTTTGATGAGTTCTTTCAATTCCCATCCTTCATGATTAAAATTATCAGCGGAAGCATAGCTGGTATTCGGAGCAAAAAAGCTTACGGAATTATACCCCCAATAGTCCAGCAGCATTTTTCCGTCTATTTCTCTGGCATTTGCCAGCTCGTCGAATTCAAAAACCGGCATCAGTTCCACGGCGTTGATTCCCAGTTCTTTTAAATAAGGAATCTTTTCCTTCAGTCCCGCAAAGGTTCCCGGATTTTTCACCCCTGAGGAACTGTGCTGTGTAAAACCTCTGACATGAAGCTCGTATATGATCAGCTCGCACATTTCCTGTTTGGACTGCGGCATATCACCCCAGTCAAAAATGTCTTTTACGACCCGGGCATGATAAGCTCCCGCTTTTCCTTTTCCCCAGCGCCGCTGACCAGCCACCGCCCTGGCATAAGGATCCAGCAAAATATTTTTTTTATCAAAAATCAGTCCGTTTTCCGGGTCATAAGGCCCGTCTACCCGGTAAGCATACTCAAATTCCTCAATATCCAGATTAAATACTATCATAGAGTACACATCTCCGATCTTGTACTCTTCCGGAAATGGCAGTACAGCAAACGGCTCTTCCTCACCTTTTCGGAACAGCAGAAGCTCGCAGGAGGTTCCTCTGTTGGTGTGAACTGTGAAGTTTACGCCATTCTGGAGCGGCATAGCCCCATTTGTATCAAACAGTCCCGGCCGTACCGGAAAACCTGCAATTTCATCTATCGGTTTTATTGTTTCCTGCGATGTCGCCATATACGTATAATTATGTCCCTTCACCTTTTCCTCCTATTCGTCTCTTCCAGCCTGTTTTTGTCTTCTGTAATTCTCATCTTGGCGCGTGCCTGCTCTACCTGCCCTGCATCTTTTCCTCTCCGGAGCCGTCATACAGCTTCACTGAAACGGCCGAGTCCTTCGTAATCTGTTTTCTCGCCTCATTGGCTGCGTCAATGGCAAAAGATGCGCTGGGGCATCCCGGCTCGATTACATACACACCGGTCCGGAGATGAATCTTTGCTCCCGCAAACTTTCCGGACTGCGTTTTTTCGAACTCTTTATTGAGCTGGTCTATTTCTCCCAGAAAGTCACTCTGTTTTTTATACGGGATAAGAAGCAGAAACTGATCGGAAACCACCCGGGTAAAAAAGACTTCTTCCTCATTTTCCAGCTTCTCAATGAAAAAGTTGCTGTACTCTTTTAACAGCTGATCTCCCACACAATATCCAAACTTTTTGTTGAACGATTTAAAACCTATGAAATCGCTGTAGAGCATAAGATGGGAATTCGCATAATCTCCCAGAATAAAATGCTCCGCCTCAATGCGGAATCGCGAAAAAGTCATCAGCCCCGTCAGGCTGTCATAATCTGTCCAGTACGTTTCCCTGTATTCATCCCGGTTTCCTTCCTGCTTTCTTGCCAGATGCGCAGAAATAATCTTAGTCACCTCTCCAAGCTCTTTCCGGTTCTGCTTAGACCAATAACGTTTTTCCCTGCATACCACATAGGATATGGCGCCGGTATATTTTCCTTCCAGATACATGGCTGCGTAAAGCACCGTCTTTGCCTCACCCTGCATCAGTAAAGCGGCTCCGCCCGGCGAATACATACCCATATTGTCACACTGCAGAACTGTGGTCTGATACTCATCGTAGCTCTGAAATAGTGTGATAAAATCTTCTTTGGTAAAATTTCCCGGCTCATCCAGCACTTCCGGAGCATATTCCGACACCCATTGATACTGTCTCCCTGCACTTTTTTCTTTGATGTCCGTACGGATGACTGTGATCCGGTCAAGCTGAAAACGGTAGCCGATTACTTCCATGAGCAGCTTCATGGCCGCAGTAAAACTGCTGGTCTTTTCAAATATTTCAAATGCGGTGGAGATGACGTCGTTATGCATGTAGCGGATGTCGATATTGCCCTTCGGGGAAGTATCCTTCTCCATAATTTCGAATCTCTGCAGGTTATCGCAGAACACATAGCAATTCCGTCCGTTTTCTTTGGCGCGGTACAGCGCCCAGTCCGCATTTTCAAAGAGCTGGTCGTAAGTATAACCCGATACATTTTCCCTCAGGAAACAGACGCCCACGCTGCAGGTCATGGCGTAATCCTTTCCTTCAAAATGAATCTCCCGCACTGCTTTCACGAGCTGCATGGCTTTTTTTACCAGCGTCGCATGGCTGATATCTTTCAGGAAAACGACAAATTCGTCTCCTCCCGGACGCATAATCACATCTTTCGCATCAAACATCCTTGTCAGAAGCCGCGCCAGCTCCACCAACACCTGATCTCCGAAAAGATGCCCGTACCTGTCATTGGCCTGCTTAAAATAATCCACATCAATGACCATCATCCCACAGGTGGCATAAGGGTCTTTATTTTTAAGATATTCATTGATCAGCTCTTTGCCGAAAAAATGATTGTACAGAGAAGTCAGTGAATCTTTCATCGCCCGCTCTTCCAGCAGTACTTCTCTGTCCTTCGCCGTGGTAATATCTTTCACAAGAACAGAAAGCCTCACCGACGCATCTACTCCCCCAACCGGAATAGCCTGAAAAAGAAGCCTGATGGTTTTTTGATCATGTAAAAGGCGTACCTCCGTCTCTCCTCTTATCTTCCCCTGATAAAAATCTTTCATTTTCCACCGGTCTTCCGGATGAATAAAAGAATCATGCTGTAAATATTCCAAATAATCAGAAATCTCTTTTTTCACCGTAAGGGTGTCATCATAAAATATAAGCCGGTCTTCTTTGACAAGATATTCACAGAACACCATCCCGCAGTTTTTTAAAATGGCACTTAATATTTCTTTCTTCTGTTCACATTCATTCCTTTGCATATATCTCACTTCCGATACCTGACACCAACATGTTTTTTGTCTTTTACAGTAATAAATTATATTAAAACGTTTCTATTCTATCATATATAATTACGGTTTTCCATGAAAAAATATGCATAAAAACGAGCATAAAATGAGCCATATTTCTGAAAATCACTGACAGAAATATGGCTGTAACTTTTTTTCGGCACTTTAACCAGTCTTTTTTGTCTTTCCCGCCGGCTCTTCCTGCGGCTTTACAAAGGTCTCGCTCTTTTTTACACCGTCCGGCTCTGTATAGCCTTTCTCCATGAACAGACATTTCTTCGGGCAGGCGGTCACGCAGCTTCCGCACTGCACGCAGTCGAACCGGTCGACAGTCCAGGTTCCGGCCTTCCGGTCCACCACGATGGCGCCGGAAGGACAAGAGCGCATGCAAAGACCGCAGGAAATGCAGTCTCCTATCTCAATACGCACATGCCCGCGCATCCGCTCCGGGTAATCTGCCGGCTCAAAAGGATACTGCGTCGTTGCCGGTCTCCGGAACAGATTTTTAAGCATTCTTCCCGCCAGGGTAAACGCTCTTATTTTATCCATATGATTTCTCCTTTCCCGTAAACAGGCTTCTCTACCGCTCTGTGCAGCTGATACACGGATCGATGGTCAGAATCAGCACCGGAACATCTGCCAGCTGGCAGCCTTTAAGCGTCTCTACCAGCGGAGGAATATTGCTGGTCGTCGGGGTTCGCAGCCGGAAACGATCCAGAAATTTTGTGCCGTTTCCTTTGACATAATAAATTGCTTCTCCGCGTGGCTGCTCAATCCGCAGAAAATATTCTCCTGACGGATTTCCCTTCACCGGCACATGGATATCTCCTTCCGGTATCTTTCCTATGGCCTCGCGAATCAGATCAAAAGACTGAAACAGCTCTTTAATCCGCACCACACATCGGCCGTAACTGTCTCCATCCGTGCATGTAACCGGCTCCATTGACAGATTCTTATATGCGCCGTATCCCAGCATTCTCACATCATATTCCACGCCGCTGGCCCTGAGCATCGGCCCCACCGCACCAAGAAGAATCGCATCATCTTTTTTAAGAATCCCGGTTCCTTTCAGACGGCTCTGCACAGTATAATCTTTCAAAAAAGTATCAACCAGCGGTTTGATATCTCTTTCAATGTCTTTTATTGTCTCCAGCAGATGTTTTAACATACTGCTGTCCATATCTTTTTGAACGCCACCCACCTGATTCACTGAGTGGATGATTCTCCCTCCTGTCGTCTCATCAAACATATCAAGGATCTTTTCCCGCACTCTCCAGCTCTCCATGAAAAGGCTCTCAAATCCAAGGGCGTCGGCCAGAAGTCCCAGCCAAAGAAGATGACTGTGTATCCGGCTCATCTCTACCCAGATTACCCGCAGATACTGCGCCCGCTCCGGCACATCAATTCCCATGACATTTTCTACTGCCATACAGTAGCCCAGCCCATGTCCGCAGCTGCAGATACCGCAGATTCTCTCTGCAATATACACATACTGTTTAAAATCTTTCTTTTTTACCAGCGTTTCCAGTCCCCGGTGAACGTATCCAATGCTCGGAACTGCGCCCACCACAGTCTCATCCTCCAGCACCAGATCCAGATGAATCGGCTCCGGCAGTACAGGATGCTGGGGACCAAAAGGTACTATGCTTCTCTTTGCCATCTTTCCCTACTCCTTTTCCTTAAACGGCGTCTCTTCCTCGATCCGGTACAGTTTATCTTTGTAATCCGGCTTGATATGAGTGATATTTACTCCAAAAAGTTCTTTTGCCTCGTTCTCCTGAAGAAATGCACAGGGATAAATCTGTGTGATGCTGGCCACTTCTTCATCTCCATAAGCTACAAAACGATATGTCCGCATGTCATACCCTCTGCAAAAAGAATAGCTCATCTCGCAGCCGCCTTCTACTGAGGTCGCGCATATCTGAACCAGCCGCCATTTTTCCGTCCTCATCTTCACAATGGCAGGGAAGAACTGCCTTGCATTAATTTCTCTGATATCATTTTTTTCTTCCATCCCTGTCACCTCTCCTTCTCTTCCGGCGTTTTCATGACCGCCTGCTTTTCATCGAGTACCGCAAGAGCTTTTACAACACCGTCTATAATCGCTTCCGGACGGGCGGCGCACCCCGGTACATACACATCCACCGGAATGACTGTGTCAATCCCGCCCCGTATATTGTAGCATTCTTTAAATACGCCGCCGGTACAGGCGCAGATCCCCACCGCCACCACAACTTTTGGCTCCGGCATCTGGCTGTAAAGCTGTTTGACCACTCTCTCTGTCTGGCTGTTGACTCCGCCTGTGATCAACAGGATATCCGCCTGAAAAGGATCTCCTGTATTAATAATACCGAACCTCTCGATATCATACTTGGGCGTCAGACAATCCAGCACCTCTATGTCGCATCCGTTGCAGCTGCTGGCGTCATAATGAAGCAGCCACGGTGATTTTGATACTTTACCCATGTTCTTTCCCTCCTGCTCATTTATCCAGCATCAGAATCAATATATTTACGCCTCCCGCCACCAGAGTAACTACCCAGCAGCTGTAAAGAAGCGTCTTCCATTTTACACGGGCGCTGACATTGTCCCACAGCGTCTCCAGGAAGAAGATCACCGCGCAGAGCAAAAGCGCCACGATCCAGCTCCACCATGTACTGTTCACAAAAAACAGGAAGAAGATACCGAGGAGCAGAACCATCTCATAATATTCCGCAATATTCATAATGGCAAGAGTCGTACCGGACATCTCCGTGGTCAGGCCCTTTACCATCTCCTGATGGGCGTGATGGCTGGTGGAAAGGTCAAAAGGCGACTTCCGGAACTTGATGGCTGTGGTAAACATAAAGCCTGCCAGAAGTCCCGGCATCCACAGTACCGCGCTTATATCCTCCCGAATAATGTCCGATACCAGAAAAGATCCCGTGGTAAGATAAAATCCTACCGCCACCAAAAGAGTCAGCGGCTCATAAGCCATCATCTGCAGCATCTCCCTGCTGGAACCCATATTAGAATACGGCGACGAATCACTGGATGCCGCCATAATAAGAAACATATCCGCAGTACTCAGAATGAAGAGCACCATAAGAAGATCCGCCCCAGCAAAAAGCATGCTTCCGGCGATCATCAGAATCACCAGATAGCTCATGTTGAGGAACAGCTGCACATTATTAACGCCGATCCTTTCTTTGGAAAACAGTTTACCCAGATCATAAAACGGCTGCAGAAGCTTCGGTCCCTTTCTCCGCTGCATTCTGGCGCTGATGATACGGTCAACGCCGTCCAGAAGTGCGCCGACAAAAGGGGCAAAAATCAGATAAGCCAGCACAAAAATCACTTTCACCATGACACACCTCCAATGACAAGACAGATTCCGATGACCAGCACCGCCGCTGCGATGATGATTGAAGGAATCCGCAGATGCCTCCGTCCGAACTCAAATCTCAGATACCAATTGCTCAGATATAAATGTTCTTTTTCCCCGTAACTGTTAGTAAAGAACCGGTTGTCTCCCTCGTTGATACCGTTCATATAAATCGGAACCAGCTCCGTGTGGGAGCGGCGGCTGATAAAGAACATGGCGACCGGGACCACAAAAATGGAAACCAGCATGATCGCCATTGTAGCCAGCACACTCATAGAAAGTACATCTTTGGAATTGCCGAAAAGCTGTCGTACGATTGGGTTGACAAGCCATCTTGCCACCAGAGGCAGGAGCAGACACATGAGCAGCATGACGCAGGCGTGAAACAGCATGGACAGATACTCGTCTTTTCTTGTCACATCCTTAACTGTATCCCTCGGGATATGCCGGCAGAGCAGTTTGGACAACCATTTTGTCCAATAAAACATCGTCGTCGCGCTGCCATACGCGATACACAGAACCAGCACTACATTTCCTGAATCCACAAACGCCTTGAGCGCCACCCATTTGGAAATCAGCATCCCGAACGGCGCCAGATACATTCCTGCAATGCCAATGCCCATGATATAGGCCAGACGAGGCACACGGATGATGAGGCCATGCATATCCTCAATGTCTCTGGATCCCAGTGTATTTTCCGTGGAGCCCACAGACTGGAACAGCATGGATTTGCTGACCGCATGGAACATCATAAGGAAAATGGCAGCCCACACAGTCTCCTCCACTCCAATACCTGAACAGGCCACAATCAGTCCCAGATTAGAAATGGTGGAAAAAGCCAGCACTTTTTTTGCATCATTCTGCGCAATGGCCATCATACTTGCCATAATAAACGTAAGACCCCCTATACTCGATACGATGAGACCTACCAGATTACCGGAAAGCGCCGGAGAAATCCGGATCAGCAGATAAACGCCGGCTTTTACCATTGTCGCACTGTGCAGAAGAGCGCTGGACGGCGTCGGCGCCACCATGGCTCCCAGCAGCCAGGTGGAAAACGGCAGCTGTGCCGATTTGGTCAGTCCAGCCAGCGACAGACACATCAGAGGAAGCAGCGCTCCCGTACTCACCACTTCCGTAAGCTGCAGCGATTCCTGTCCCAGCGCCATCAGGACTATGGCTATGGCAAAACCTAAACCCCCCAGCAGATTCATCCACAGAGCACAAAAACTGTTTCCTACCGCTTCTTCCGTGCGGGTATAGCCAATCATTAAAAAAGAAATAACACTGGTAATCTCCCAGAAAAAATAAATCCAGATAAGATTTTGTGAAAGTACCAGCCCGAACATGGCGGCAAGGAACAGAAACAGCATGGAAAAGAAAAATGGCTGTCTGTCTTTTACATCTTTATGATGCTGGTGATATCCCTTCATATAGCCAACTGTATAGATGCAGATAAATCCTCCGATAAACGCAATGATAATACACATCAATATCGTAAGCCAGTCCACCATCATATGCGGTCCCTCCGTCACCTCCGCGGTAAATTCCACGTACAGCACCAGCACCGTCTGCAGTATGGACAGAATCATGGGGAGCACCCTTTTGTACCGGACACTCAGCCAGACGATCAGACACATAAGAAAGATATCTCCCGCCGTCATCAAATGGTCTATGGTCTCTGTCCGTGGATAGAACATCCATGTCTTCGCTCCGCCGCCAATCCAGTCCGCAATAAACACAACCGTCATGGCCATGATCGCTCCGGCACCCGCATAGACAATATAACCCCGTATTTTTTCATTTCGGACTATCTGAAAAACCACTGCCAGCACTGCCGGAATTCCAATCAGGAATGGTATCATCGATGTTGTCCTCCTTTCATTTCCTCTCTTTTCAGGCAGTAGTCAGAAACTGCCCTTTTTCTATATATATCACCCTGATTTTAATCCTCATTCACAAATTTTACAAGACTTCTGCCGGATTTTGTGTTTATTTTAACTAATAATGTGATAAAATGTCTCTGAGATAAATTACAAGATCACAGGAGAACATCCATGCATGAATTGAGTATAACCGAACATCTTCTCAAAGACTGCATCAGAGAAGCGCAGGCGCAGAACGCATCAAAAATCCGGAGCATCCGACTGTGCATCGGAGCTCTCCGGGGCATCGTACCTGATTGTATCCAGATTTATATGGACATGCTGTCAGAAGGGACTATCGCTGAAGGAGTACGCATCGAATCCGAGACCCTTCCTGTCCGGGTGCGCTGCATGGACTGCGGAAAAGAGGGAGAAATCACTCCCCATCATCTGGAGTGCCCCCATTGTAAGAGTCTGCGCCTTACGCTCCTGTCCGGAAAAGAGTTTTACATAGAGAGTCTGGAGATTGATGTAGCAGAGAACACAAGCAAAACTGCACAGGAGGCGAATATCCATGGAAATAAAAATACTGCATCAGGTCATGGAGTGGAATGAGGATGTCAGCGAAGAAGTAAAAGATACCCTGGCTTCCCGTCACATCTGTATGATTAACGTTATGGGAAGCCCCGGCGCCGGGAAAACCAGCCTGATTTCTGCTCTGATCGAACGGCTGCGCAACGATTTCCGTATCAGTGTCATTGAGGGGGACATCGCAGGGCAGGTGGACGCCGAGCGAATTGCCAGCCTCGGCATTCCCGCTGTTCAGCTGAATACGGACGGAGCCTGCCATATCGAGGCCATGAGCATCCGGCATATCCTTCCCGAACTTCCTCTGGATGACCTGGATGTTATTTTTGTGGAAAACATCGGCAATCTGGTATGTCCTGCCGAATTCCGCATCGGCGAATCTCTCCGCATTACTCTCCTGAGTATCCCGGAGGGAGACGACAAAGTAGAAAAATATCCCCTCATGTTCACAGACACTGATTGTCTTGTCCTTAACAAACATGATATGCTGCCTTATTTTGATTTTGATGAGGCAAGGATCCGCTCCAACTACGAGACGGTCAACCCAAACGCCCCTCTCTTCTGCGTCAGCAGCAGAACCGGGGACGGACTGGGAGCGCTGGCAGCGTTTCTTTCTGAACAGATCCATAAAGCGCAGCATCCCGAAGAGTCCTGCGCAAATCATGGAGCAGCGTCCGGGAATCAGTTAAAAAATAACCATTGAACAATGCTGCCGCAATCCTACCGGCTTCAGGCGGTGGGATAAAAAATACGAAGGGAGTACAATAATATGTGTCTGGCAATGCCCATGAAAATCAACGAAATAGACGGTCCTCTGGCCCGCTGCGAGGCCGGCGGACTCTCTCAGAATATCCGCATTGATTTCATCACGGACCCAAAACCCGGGGATTACGTCATGGTTCATGCGGGATTTGCTATCGAAAAAATGTCAGAAAAGGAAGCCCTGGAAAATATCGAGCTTCTTGAGGAAATAAAAAATGCTTTATGAAAACTGGTTTAAAAATCCGGGGGATGTGCCGTTTCTCCTTAAGAAAATCACTGAGTACAGCAAACAGACCGGCCCCATCCGTCTGATGGAGGTCTGTGGAACTCACACCATGTCCATCGCCCGCAGTGGGATCAAAAGCGTTCTGCCGGAAAATGTACAGCTTCTCTCCGGCCCCGGCTGTCCGGTCTGCGTCACCCCCGCCAATATCATCGATATGATTCTCTCTCTGTCCGAACGGGAAGATATTCTGATCACCAGCTACGGAGATCTTCTCCGGGTTCCCGGTTCCATCCGGGGAGACAATCTTTTGAAACGCCGCGCTGGCGGCGGGAATGTAGAATCCGTCTACTCGCCCATGGACGCGCTCCGGCTGGCCGAAGATCATCCTGAAAAGGAAGTTGTCTTCCTTGGCGCAGGCTTTGAGACCACCGCACCCGGAACGGCCGCCTGCCTTCTGGAAGCTGCTTCCCGCCGCCTCGATAACTTTTCTGTACTCTGTCTGTTAAAACAGACTGAACCAGCCCTGCGCTCCCTCATCGAATCCCCGGATTTTGCCGTCAGTGGACTCCTCTGTCCGGGACATGTGGCCGCTATCATCGGAGCGGATCGTTTTTCTTTTCTGCCCGGCGACTACCGGCTGCCTGGCGTTGTGGCCGGCTTTGAAGCTGCAGACCTGCTTTGCTCTATTCTGGAACTGACACGGATGCTTGCCGAAAACCGCCCGGCTCTCAAAAACGAATATACCCGCCTCGTCCGGCCGGGAGGTAATCCGGCGGCTCTTTCTCTCATGGAGAAAGTCTTTCGCCCGGCACCGTCCCGGTGGCGGGGACTTGGATACATTGACGGCAGCGGTTATGCCATCCGGGACGAGTATGCTTCCTGGGACGCCATCAAGAAGTTCTCCCTGAAGCCCCCGGCAGAAAACGAGATTCCCGGCTGTCAATGCGCCGGGGTCATCCGCGGCGTCATTCGCCCTGCTGACTGCCCGCTGTTTGGGAATATCTGCTCTCCAGCCAGCCCGGTTGGCCCCTGCATGGTATCCGGGGAAGGCGCCTGCGCCGCAGCGTATCAATACGGATAATTGTGGATATAACTATCGTTTCCGTCTGCAATAAATGATTATAAGTTAAATTATTTTATCGACAAATATGAAAAATAAAACAACAAGTAATACAATGATGAATACCAACACAAAAAATATAGATAAACATAACACAGAAATTATGAGCGAACGCATCACCCTGGATTACGGCAGCGGCGGTCTGAAAACGGCAGAGCTGATTGACGGCATTCTCCTGCCCGCCTTCGATAATCCCGCTCTGGCTTCTCTGGGTGACGGAGCACTGCTGAAAGGAAACAGGCAGCTGGTTTTCTCCACCGACAGTTTCGTGGTCACTCCGTGGCGATTTCCCGGCGGCGATATCGGAAAGCTCTCTGTCTGCGGTACTGTCAACGACATCTGTATGGCAGGAGGCGAGCCAAAATATTTAAGTCTTTCCTTTATTCTGGAAGAAGGCTTTCTTTTTGCCGATTTCCGGAACATCGTATCTTCCATCGCCGAAGAAGCAAAAAAGGCAGGCATCTCCATTGTCACCGGAGATACCAAAGTAGTAGAAGCCGGCAAGTGTGACGGTATTTATATCAACACTGCCGGCATCGGCTTCCAGAGAGCCTGCCTGCCCGGCAAGACCGGCATCCGCCCCGGCGACGCGGTTCTTATCAGCGGTACCATAGGGTGCCACGGCACTGCGGTCATGATGGCCCGCTCCGGCCTGCTGACTGCGGATAGCCCTCTGGTCTCTGACTGCCGCCTTCTGCACGAGATCAGCGCAGCGGCGCTTACCGCCGCCGGCGCCATGAGACATGGTTCTACGACACCTGATTCTATGCCGCCTCACATGTCCAACACCATCCGCATCATGCGCGATCCCACCAGAGGCGGCGTCGCCACCACTCTCAACGAATTTACGGAACAGATGCCTTTCTCCATCGAACTGGATGAGTCTTCTCTTCCTTTTGATACTTCAGTGGAAACAGCCTGTCACATGCTGGGACTGGACCCACTCTACTGCGCCTGTGAAGGACGGATGCTTGTGGTCTGTGCCCCGGAGGCTGCCGCGCAGATTCTTACCGCCATGCAGAAGACTCCCGGCGGAGAACATGCCGCGCAGATTGGCACTGTCACAAAAGAAATGCCAGGCAAGGTTATCCTGAAAACCTCCATCGGCGGACGGCGCATTTTATCCAGACTGACCGGTATCCAGCTGCCTAGAATCTGCTGAGACAGCCGGCCCGTCAAATGCTGAGGCGGTGGCACAGACCCGCGCAAAGATAACGCGCGGTTCCGGTCCGCAGCCTCCTCCCCTCTTCCTTCATAATCACAGATTTATTATATATTTGCGATACAATACGGTAAATATCCGTAAGGGAACAGTATTTACAGATATGTTGAGAAAACATATAATAGACAAGATTTTGTACACAAAAAAGTAATGGAGGAAATTTATGAATAACAGAAAAAGCACAGCTATTCTTTTAGGCGCGCTGACCGCTGCCATCGTCTTTCTTAATTATTATCTGGTCATACACAGAATACATTTCTGGGGATTGTTCTACGAATTTTCCAGCAATATCAATAATCCACGAGCTGTTCTCAGCTCCGCGGTATTAATTGGAGGGCTTACATATATTGTCATGGCTTTCCTGCGTTTCCGGAACGGAAATATGCCTGTCATTATGATCGTCCTCCCCCTGCTTTCCATTATATTATACCGGTTTATTTTTGAATATAACTCTCTGGGGCTTATTCTTCCTCTTATCACTATGGTGATTCAATTTGTTCTGGGTATTGTCCCGACGCTCCTCTGGGTGATGATAAACTGGGTACTGCGGCTGCTGCCCCTTCCGTCGATGATTCACACGGCGCTGTCTGTCGCTATAGCTGCAGTGCTTGCCGTGGGTACAGCCTTTCTTTTCAGCCGAAAAGTAAAGTACAAACGAAAAAAAATCATTAAAACCAAACGAGGAAAAAATAAACACTCCTCTACCCACACAGAAGTCATTTCTGAGCCGGGACAGCAATTATACCAGCCGGTTACCGGCCACGCTTCCGGCACTGACAGCAGCGCAGCAGAAGAAATCGGCCAGCCGGCCGCAGAACAGACAGGCAGCCAGAACCTGAATAACATTTATGAGAAACACGGATACAACGTAAGTGGACAGATTAACTGGACCGGCAGTATGCAGGAAGGTTCCTGTTCCATAGACCTCTCTCTCCAAAGCCGTACCGCACCGGATCATGTTTACCGGATTACCGGAAACGGATGGGAAAGTTCAGCTTCTCTCACAGGCGTCCTTCAGGTCAACGCCGCTGCAGAAGCGATCAACGGGACAGATAAATACGACATCAGCGGAACCATCCAATACGATGAAACTGCTTTTGCCAGAGTGGAACTGCATTTATCTGACAACGCGCAACGGATATCCTATGTTATTAAAGGCGAAATCAGTAATTTCTCAGCCTCTCAGCCGGGTTACCGCCGCGTATATCTGATTTTTGAAGACCTGCAGAATCAAAATGATTTTTATGCCGAAGGTTCCTATGAATCAAACGGCCTTCACTAAAAAACAGTCTTGTTCCGGATATAATGTCCGAAACAAGACTGTTTTTTCTCTGTCATTTTGTCTCTATCCTCTGTATCCATGCGCGCATGCCCACAGTAGCCGGCTGCCTTATCCCTGATGATGACCGCAGTCGCTATGTCCATGACAATGCCCTTCTCCCTCATGGTGGCCGCATCCGCCTTCACCATGTTCATGCTCATGATGTGCGCACCGGGTATCCGGGTCATAGTCAAGATTGCCGTTGAGAAATGCCTCAACCGCCGCGTCAGCAGTCCCGCTCACTCCCGGATACAACTTGATACCCGCCTCATCGAGAGCCATCCGGGCGCCGCCGCCAATTCCTCCGCAAATGAGCATATCTGCTTTCAGTCCAGCCAGGAAACCTGCCAGAGCTCCATGTCCATTTCCGGCAGTATCCACTACCTCTTCATGAACCACCTTTCCATCTTCCACATCATAGATTTTCATCTGGCTGGTATGTCCAAAATGCTGATATACATTTCCACCCTCGTAAGTTACTGCAATTCTCATAATATATGCTCCCTTCTTTTTCTTCGATCTTTCCATTTGTTCATCCGAAAATTCCGGCTGCGTCCACCGGCAGCGCCGCCCGCAGCCTCGTCCTCCGGCATCCTTTCCCCGGCAGATCTGGTAATTTCCCCCGGCGATCCGCAGCTGCTTTCCATTAACCAGACAATCCGCAATCTTATAGCGGGCCTTTTCATAAATCTCTGTCACTGTCGTCCGGGAAATATCCATCTGTGCAGCGCACTGGGCGTGGGTCTTTTTCTCATAGTCCACCAGGCGGATCACCTCATATTCATCCACCGTCAGCGGAACTTCTTCCACCCCGTCCCTGCCACATGGAGCGAAACGGTCAAACGCCGGTTCATCGCACACACGCCGGCATCGGCTGGGTCTTGCCATCCGGTCACCTCCGTTCACATCATTTACGACATATGTCGATAATATTATGACACAAATGAACGAATTAATCAAGAGAATCAGGAACAATTTTCTTACAGATACCTCTCCATATTCTCAAAAATTACATAGTACGCGTTGGCATACATGTGGATTCCCTCCACGGTAAATTCCTTTTTGAGCCGTCCGTGCTCATCCCGGAGTCCTTCGCTGACATCAATAAAATGCAGTCCCATCTCCGCTGCCAGTCCGGCAATCCGCTGGTTCGCTGCCTCAATGTTTTTGTTGTTCCGATTGGTGAAGGAGGCCGCTCCCTGTTCACAGCGGGAAAGTTTATCTGTCTCATTGACCGGATAGTAGGCCATGACATAAACTTCCGCCTGCGGCAGCCGCTCTTTGATCTGAGTGAGAATCCTGCCATAGTTTGCCAGCAGCGCGTCCTCCGAATAGTCCGGCGCGCCGATATCATTGGTCCCGATATTAATAAAAATCCGGGACGGCTCCAGGTCAAATACCATGGTATCCATGTGATTCAGCATATCCGAGGTGGTAAATCCGCTCACACCCCGGTTATATATCCGATACGAAAGTCCTTTTGTCATAAGGATCTCATTGACCGGAAACTGCTCCATCAGCGAGGAACCGGTAAAAAGAATCTGCCCCTTTCCGGCGTACTGATTCAGGATACTCAGTTTCTCAATACGTTCCTGCTGTTCTTTTTGAACCCGGAGAGCTTCCCGGGCTTCCCACTGTTCTTGATTCATTTTTTATCATTCCTTCCTTCGCTTTCTTTGCTCTACATACAATATCCGTGCTCCGCCATATGGAATCAAAACACCAGCTGCACCAGCAGCATATAGCATATGGTTCCACCTGCGATGGATAAAAGCATCTGCCGCTTCCAGAGATGCAGTACAATGACCAGAACAATGGAAATCAGCTCCGGTATCCCGTGACTTCCCGTGAAGATGCTCACGTTTCGCAGGCAGTAGATCACGAGCAGGCCGAACACGGCGGAGGGCAGAACTTTGCCCAGATACTGCACATATTTCGGCACAGGCTTGTCTGCCGGAAAAACAATAAATGGCAAAAAACGTGTGATGGCAGTGCCGAGAACCACCATGGCGATGGTGATGATTTGCTGTAAAAGAGTCATACTATACCTCCTTCTTTTTCTATGGTGCCCCGCAGAAGGGTCAGTACGCCCAGCATGGCGAACATGGACGGGATGATAAAGTTATCAGCGCCAAAGGCCAGCAGGCACAGAACAGAAAGGCCGATGCCGATCAGCGCGCTGGTATGCCGTTTCTCTTTCAGCCACTGTTCCAGGAAAATTACCACAAACATGGCGGTCATGACAAAGTCAAGTCCCTCTGTGTTGAAATGTATCAAAGATCCGAAGATACCTCCCAGCGTCGCGCCGAAGAACCAGTAAAAATGGTTCAGCAGCGTCACAAAAAACATGAACCAGCCTCTGTCCACGTCGTCCGGTATATCGGCGGTATAGTTGATGGAAAAACTTTCGTCGCACATGCCAAAAATCAGGTATATTTTCTTCCATCCGATTCCCCGGAATTTTTCCAGCATGGATATGCCGTAAAACAGGTGGCGGGCATTGATCATGAGGGTCATGGCCAGCGCCTGCAGCGGATTAAACGCTCCCAGCAGCAGGTTTACCGCCACAAATTCCACCGAACCCGCAAAGATGGTGATGCTCATAAGCATCGGATACCAGAAGCTGAATCCGGAGACATTCATGTAGATTCCATAGGTCAGCCCCAGAAACCAGAAACCGGCAAAGATCGGTATCGTATAAGGAAATGCGGTTACAAAAGCTTTTTTTATTACGTCTGATTTTTTCTCTGATTGTATATAAGGTTTTGTATGCATTGGTTTTCTCCCTTTAGTAAATCTCCTATTTCCTCGTGAGAAGGCAGACCGTCTCCATCTCCTCCGTCATCGGGAACATGTCAACCGGCTGTATCTTCTTTACGCGATATCCGTTGCCAGCCAGATATCCGAGATCCCGTTTCAGGGTTTCCGGATTGCAGGAAATGTACACCACTTTTCCCGGTTTCAGGCGCAGAAGGGAGTCCAAAAACTTCCGGTCGCTGCCGGCGCGGGGCGGGTCCATGAAGACCACGTCGGCCTTCTGTCCGGCCGCCGCCATTTTGACCATGAATTCTCCGGCGTCCGCTTTATAAAAACGAATATTTTTTATTTTGTTCATCTTGGCATTGGCGATGGCGTCGCGGACTGCATCGCCGTTTAGCTCGACGCTGATCACTTCTTTGGCCTTGCCGCTGGCAACCATACCGATGGTTCCGATGCCGCTGTAGGCATCAATCACTCTCTCCTTGCCGGTGAGTTCCGCATATTCCATGGCTTTACGATACAGCACCTCTGTCTGCACAGGGTTCACCTGATAAAAGGATTTCGGTGAGATCCGGAACCGCTTACCGCATAAAATGTCTTCTATGTATCCTTTTCCGTAGAGAACCTGCTGCTTGTCGCCGAGCACCATGCTGGTGCTGCGGTCATTGACATTGGCCACAATGGTTGTGATCTCCGGGTGCAGCTTCCGGAGCGCTTTGACAAAATTGTTTTTTGACGGAAATACAGGGGATGCCGTCACCAGCACCACCATAATCTGTCCGGTATGGTATCCGGTCCGGATTAAAATGTGCCGCAGGAAGCCGTAACCGGTATCCTCGTTATACGCCCGCATCTTAAAGGACTTCATCAGACCGGCCACCGACTGCATGATTGCGTCGGCTTTCTGATCCTCGATGAGGCAGGAATCCACCCGGACAACCCGGTGACTCTTCGCCTCATAGATGCCCGTGTATCCGTTCCCTCTGCGGTCCGCCGCCACCACGCCGTGTACCTTATTGCGGTAATGATACGGGTCCTTCATGCCAATCATCGGCTGCACTCTGCAGAACGCTCCCAGCAGACTCTCCTCCCGCTGCTGCTTCCGCTCCAGCTGCTTCTTATAAGGCAGGTGCACATACTGACAGCCGCCGCATTTCTTCTCATATGGGCAGACCGGAGTCTTGCTTGCGGATAATGAACTGCTCCCGTTTCCCTGTTTATTCTTCTTGTCCTGTTTTTGATTATTTTTATTCTTTATAAATTTTTCTTTATTTTCTGTTCTCATATTTTTCATTTTCTATATTCTTTCCCGCACAGCTGCGCCTGTTGATTCCATCATTATTCGGTTTTCCTGTAAATCTTTTCATCGCTTTACTCTCTCAGCTCCCGGTACGTCTCCAGATACCTCTCTTCCACTTCCCGCCGCGGCATCTCCGAGAATACCGGGCGGCTTTGGAGGCCTGCGCCCGGATTGCCGCAGCCGACGCCCATGTAGTGGAGGAACTCAAAGTACAGCAGGGTTTTGTCTATTTCTTTGACGGCTTTTTGCTCCGCTTCGCTGGGCGTCCGCCCGGCGAACTTCCGATAGATCATGTCGAGCAGATGGTCTTCTGCTTCCCGGTAGCCTTCCATCCGGGCCTTCACCGGCTGGATGAAGTCTCCGAGGTAGGCTTCCGCTCCGTCGTGAAGCAGGCAGAAAAGCTGCGTCTGCCGGGGCAGGTTTCTCGCTTTTGCTTCCGCAGCACATTCCAGGCAGTGCTGCGCCACCGTATGTACTTCGGGAAAATGTCCGTTGGCCCGGCTGATCATAGACAGGGCGTGGGCGATATCTTCGATGCGCACCTGCTCCGGCTCGGGAGCCAGCGGGTCCATAAAAAGACCGGTATATGTCATGATATTCATTTTATTTTCCTCCCGGTATAAAATAACGCAGACAGCTTTCCGCCATCTGCGTTATTGTCATTTGTCATCAATGATGCAACAATTATTTCGCCACGATATTCACAATTCTGCCCGGCACGTAGATCTCCTTGCGGATGGTTCCGGTCAGCTTATTGCCCAGAGCCTCTTTTGCCTTGGCAAGGACGTCATCTTTGTCGGCGTCTGCCGGGATGAAGATGGTGCATCGGGTCTTTCCGTTAACCTGTACAGGAATCTCAATCTCGTCGTCCTTCATGGCGTCCTCATCGTATTCCGGCCAGGTCTGATCAAATACGGAATCTGTGTGGCCGAACTGCTCCCACAGCTCCTCTGCGATGTGCGGAGCAAACGGAGCGAGAAGGATGATATAGGTCTCCAGAGTGTTTTTGTCCACGCCGCCTTTTTTGCTCAGATCGATGAGCTTGTTGTTGTATTCCATGAAACCGCTGACAACAGTGTTCAGACTGAAGGAATTGAGACGGGTGGTGATGTCGTATACCAGCTTGTGGCGTACTTTTACCAGCTCGTCGGTCTCCGCCACATCTTTGTCCTTGTTGTCCATGGCCATCTTCCAGAAACGATTCAGGAAACGGTATACGCCGTCGATTCCCTTGTCGTCCCACTCGGAATCCAGTTCCGGCGGTCCCACAAACAGTTCGTAGAGACGCAGGGAGTCACAGCCATAATCTCTTACCAGATCGTCCGGAGAAACAACATTTCCTTTGGACTTACTCATCTTGATACCGTTCTTTCCGGTGATCATACCCTGGTTGAAGAGCTTCTTGAACGGCTCGTCAAAGTCGATCGCTCCGATGTCATATAAGAACTTGGTGTAGAATCTGGAGTATAACAGATGAAGCACCGCGTGCTCCACGCCGCCGATGTACATGTCAACCGGCAGGTATTTGTCTGCTTTTTCCTTGCTCACCAGTTCTTTGTCATTCTTACTGTCCACGTAACGCAGGAAGTACCAGGAAGATCCGGCCCACTGCGGCATGGTGTTGGTCTCTCTCTTGGCCGGAGCGCCGCAGCACGGACAGGTGGTGTTCACCCAGTCGGTGATGCCTGCCAGCGGTGATTCGCCGGTTCCGGTCGGTTCGTATTTTTCCACATCCGGAAGCAGCAGCGGCAGCTCTTCTTCCGGTACAGGCACCGCACCACATTTCAGGCAGTGTACGATAGGAATCGGCTCGCCCCAGTAACGCTGACGGGAGAACACCCAGTCACGGAGCTTGTAGTTGACTTTCTTCTTGCCGATGCCTCTTTCTTCAATCATGGCAGGAGCCTCTTTTTTCAGCACAGCGGATTCCATACCGTTCCACTCGCCGGAGTTGATCATAGTTCCCACAGCGTCGGTGTAAGCTTCTGTCATGTTCTCGATCTCTTTGCCGTCTTTGGCGATAACCTGAATGATCGGGATATCGAACTTCTTCGCAAACTCAAAGTCACGGTCGTCATGGGCAGGTACGCACATGATGGCGCCTGTACCGTAATCAGCCAGTACATAGTCGGCCAGCCAGATCGGAATCTTGGCGCCGTTTAACGGGTTGATGGCGTAGGAGCCTGTGAACACACCGGTCTTTTCCTTATCCTGCAGACGATCCACGTTGGACTTCATGCTGGAATCGAAAATATATTTTTCCACCGCTTCTCTTGTCTCATCGGTGGCAAGTTCTTTCGCCAGAGCATGCTCCGGAGCAAGAACCATGAATGTTGCGCCGTGGAGCGTATCCGGACGTGTGGTGTAAACTGTAATCTTATCCTCTCTTCCCTCCACCGGGAAATCCACTTCAGCGCCGTAGCTCTTGCCGATCCAGTCAGTCTGCATCTTCTTAACCTTCTCCGGCCAGTCCAGCTTATCCAGATCGTTCAACAGACGGTCCGCGTATTTGGTGATGCGCAGCATCCACTGTTTTAAGTTCTTCTTGGTCACCGGAGAGCCGCAGCGCTCGCAGCAGCCGTCCACAACCTCTTCGTTGGCAAGACCTGTCTTACAGGAAGGACACCAGTTGATCGGCATCTCCTTTTCGTAAGCCAGTCCGGCCTTGAACATTTTTACAAAAATCCACTGAGTCCATTTGTAGAAATTCGGGTCAGTGGTGTTGACCTCCATATCCCAGTCGTAAATAGCCGCGATCTCATTGATCTGGCGCTTGATATTTCTGATATTTTCTTCTGTGGTAACTTTTGGATGAGTTCCCATCTTGATGGCGTAGTTCTCTGCCGGAAGACCAAAAGCGTCCCATCCCATCGGATGAATCAGATAATAGCCCTGAAGCATCTTATAACGGCTCCAGACATCGCTGATCACGTATCCTCTCCAGTGTCCCACGTGTAGTCCGCTGCCGGACGGATACGGGAACATGTCCAGACAGTAATATTTCGGTTTCTTACCGTCATCGACATTTACAGGATGTTCCTCCCAGTTCTTACGCCATTTCTGTTCAATGGCTCTATGATTATATGGTACTGCCATTTTCATTTCCTCCTGTTTTATAATCTGCCGCTGCCGTTCTATTGGATGACAGCTGTTTATTCTTATTATAATATAATAATAATTTTCCTGTTGAATAACAAAGAGTTCTGCCAGACAGAACTCCCGCGCCCGGAGCGATCGCCCCGGCGGCAAAGTTCTGTTCTCTTTATCAGAGAGTCTATCCCGCTATGCCGTATTTCAAACAGCAGCGTCCGCCGGTTCCTGCGGCTGCTTTTTCACAGTAAATGTAACTTTTATCGACTTAGTAAGCAGCGTCCTCGGGTCTGTCACTGTATAAGTGACTTTATATTTGCCCGGCTTCGACGTATTGACCTTTCCCTTTACTTTTATATATTTCTGCAATACAGAACCGGATGTGACAGGCGATGAAACCTTCATCCATTTTTTCAGTTTCTTTTTATTTACCTTGCTGCCATATTCCAGCTTCCTTGGCGCAGACTTTTTCAGCTTGAACTTTGGATAATACGGATTCGCCGGATCCGGATCCGTTGGATCCCAGCCGCTTCGTCTCGCTGTGGATATCTTTATCTTATCACGGGTCGGCTTCTGCAGATTTCTTGATTCCCCGATCACGACTCTTGTTCCGAGACCACAGTTATCATAAATCCATTTTGCGTCCACGACAGCCAGCCGGATACATCCGGCGGACGCCTGTGTTCCCAGCTTATTGTATTCTACTGTCTCCACCTGATTTTTTGCCACCCTGTAATATGGAACGGAATGGAACAGATAAGAACCATAGATTCTCGTACAATACTGTCCGTACACCCCGCCGTAAAGAGCATGCCAGCGCATTTTACTCACTGTATTATATGTACCCCGGATAGTGGAATAGCCTCTTCCCGTGGAACAATACATCGCGCGGACTACCTTTCCTGTCCTGCTGCTTACCACATTGATAATATTGGTTCTCCGGTTTACATAAATCGTATACTGACTGGCCGCCTCTGTGTCGAGCTTCTGTCCGTACAGAAATGCCGCTCCGCACAACAGCAGCATGACCGCCATGAAATATCGTCTTATTTTCATAAATCTCTCCCTTTCCTCTGTGTCGGTTATTATGCGTTCTGCCTGCCGCATTATCGGGCTCTGGGTATTATTATATAATTTTTCTCTCGTTTGTAAAGAAAAAGTTGCTGAAAATATGCCTGTAAGCGCTCAAAAATGCCTTTATTGCCCTCTCTCCCAAAATGTGATATAGTAAACGGGATAAATCGATACTTCAATGTTAAGGAGGCGTAATCATGATTGAATTTAACCATTTTAATTTTAACGTTTTAGACCTGGACAAAAGCATTGCATTCTATAAGGAAGCTCTCGGTCTTTCCGTTGTCCGCGAAAAGAACGCGTCGGACGGAAGTTATAAAATCGTATATCTTGGCGACGGACGTACCGGATTTTCCCTGGAACTGACCTGGATGCGCGACCGCAAAGAACCATATGATCTGGGAGACGAAGAGTTCCATCTGGCGTTCAAAACCGATGAATACGATGCCTTCCATAAAAAACACGAAGAAATGGGCTGCATCTGTTTTGAAAATCCTTCCATGGGCATTTACTTTATCAATGACCCGGACGGATACTGGGTTGAGATTGTTCCGGTAAGATAGCACCTTGCCCGGATCATTCTCTTAAAGGAACTTTTTATGCGTTACGACAAAACATCTATCCAAAAGAGAAGAAAGCAGCTCCATTCCAGGAAAAAGAGAATTCACAGTTTTCTTTCCACCCTACTGTTTAAAGTATTTCTTCTGCTTCTCCTGGTGGTTATCGCCGGGGGCTGCGGACTGGCGTTGGGTTCTGTACAGGGGATGATCGAGACCACTCCCACCGACTATAACCTGAAGCCAAAATACTCTGCAACGATTATTTATGATGACAGCGGCGGAAAAACTGAAGTTTTAAGCGACTATTCTTCCAACCGCATCATTGTGGATTATGATCAGATTCCCGCCAATCTGAGAAACGCCTTCATCGCCATAGAAGATGAGCGTTTTTACGAACACAACGGCGTGGATTTAAAGGGAATCATCCGTGCAGGTTTCACTGCGCTGCGCAATGGCGGCGCCACTCAGGGGGCCAGCACTATTACTCAGCAGCTCATCAAAAACAATGTGTTTGAGGTCTGGGACGAGAGTAATTTCCTGGCAAAAATCAAACGAAAGATCCAGGAGCAGTACCTTGCCATCCAGGTGGAAAAAAATACTTCCAAAGAAGAAATCCTCACCGATTATCTCAATACTATCAATCTGGGGAAGGGAACTCTCGGCGTGGAATCTGCCGCCAATTATTATTTTGATAAATCCGTTGACCAGCTCACACTGTCGGAATGTGCGGTACTTGCCAGCATCACCAAAAATCCGACTCGTTTGAATCCCATTGATCACCCGGAGGATAATAAGGAGCGGCGTGACATTGTTCTTAAGAAAATGTATGAACTGAATTACATTTCCAACGAAGAATATGAGGAGGCTCTGTCAGACGATGTGTATTCCCGCATCTCAAAAACACAGGCCAATTCCACCCAGCGCTCTGTATACTCTTATTTTACTGACGCTCTGATCACACAGATCGTGGAGGACCTGCAGAGCGAGTACGGCTACACCCAGTCACAGGCATACAATCTGGTATACCGGGGAGGCCTGCGGATTCATTCCACGCAATCCTCTCAAATGCAGGATATCGCGGATACCGTCATCAATGATAAGAGCAATTATCCGGTGGATACCGATTATTCTCTGGAATATGATCTGCATGTCACAAAGGAAAACGGAGAATCCATCACTTACACAGAGCGGGATATCCGGGACTATTTCCGCAATGCGGGAGACAGCGACTACCGAACCATTTATCCTACCAAAAAGGCCATGCGCAAGGACATTCGCAAGTTCAAGAAGAATACTCTTGCCGACGGGGATGAAGTTCTCACGGAGAATATCCGTTCCACCCTGCAGCCGCAGGTTTCTTTCTCGCTCATTGACCAAAGTACAGGGCAGGTAAAGGTTCTTGTGGGAGGACGCGGCGAAAAGAAAGATGATCTGGCCTTAAACCGTGCCACGGCATTTACAAGACAGCCGGGTTCCACATTCAAGATTTTGTCCACCTATGCGCCGGCTCTCGATACCGGAGGCATGACCCTTGCCACGGTATTTGACGACGCTCCATATACCTACGAAAACGGCGACAGGGTGACGAATTATAATCCTGATGAATACCGGGGCCTCATCACGATACGGGATGCCATCATCGACTCCAACAATATTGTTGCTGTCAAAGCTCTGACACAGCTTACACCGCAGGTAGGTTATGATTTTCTGCTGAAGCTCGGATTTACCACCCTGGTCAATAACCGTCAGACTTCCAACGGCAGCACGGAAAGCGATGTAAACCAGGCACTTTCTCTGGGAGGCATCACTGACGGCGTTACAAATGTAGAGCTGACCGCTGCTTACGCAGCCATTGCCAACCACGGATATTATAATGAACCAATTCTCTATACTACTGTGGAGAACAGCCACGGCAACGTTCTCCTTGAAAATGAATCCTCACCGAAACAGGTTATGAAAGCGACCACTTCCTGGCTGCTGACAGATGCCATGAAGGACGTGGTATCCGAGGGAACCGGAGTGGCAGCTCAGCTGAACTCCGACATGGCAGTTGCCGGAAAAACAGGAACAACCTCCAACGACTATGATTTCTGGTTCTGCGGCTATACGCCATACTATACCGCTTCCATCTGGACCGGATACGACTATAACACTTCATTTGACAATGACAACAAATACCATGAACAGATCTGGGCAAAGATCATGGATCAGATTATCGAGACCCAGCAGCAGGAGGTTCGCGATTTCGACGCCTGTGAAGATATACGTACTGCTACCATCTGCGCTAAATCAGGAAAGCTTCCTGTGAGCGGCGTTTGTTCAAATGATCCGGAGAAAAACATGGAACGTGTTGAATACTTCGAGGCCGGTACGGAGCCGACGGAAAGCTGCGAAAATCATATCGTAGTCACTTTCTGTTCCGAATCCAACCGGGTATCCAGGCGTTTCTGTCCTGATGATCTGCTGTACCAGCGCGTCTTCCGGATACGTCCGGACGGCTCTGCGGGCGTCACAGAGGACACCCCATACTGCCTGAATTTCAGCATCGACAATTACCGCTGCAATATCCACACCCGTCGATGGAAAGAAGAACAGGATCTGCAGCGCCAGCAGCAACAGCTTCTGCCTGTTATTCCGGACAACACGCTGCCCGGAGGCATACTCTCCGAAGACTCTTCCGGAGGTTCTTCCTCCGGACAGAGATCCCCCGGACTGGGAGATCTGGCAAACTCCATATTAAATATGTTCCGGTAACTATTCAGCCATTTGTTTACAGAGTAAAATAGCTTATGCAAGTTTATTTGCATAAGCTATTTTACTCTGTAAGGGATAGTTACCTCTATTTTTTCATTTTCGGCTTAAATATCAGCGCTGCCAGATAGGAAAACACCAGCGCTGCGCTGGTTCCTGCCGCAGCGGCTTTAAATCCTCCTTTAAAAAGGCCGATGAATCCCTCATCATTGACCGCTTCCATCACTCCTTTTGAAAGATTATACCCAAAGCCTGACAGGGGGACGCTGGCTCCGCAGCCTGCCCACTGCTGCAGCGGCTCATAAATGCCCACAGCACCGAGAATTACGCCGGCAATCACCAGCAGTACCAGCACCCGTCCCGGCATCAGCCTGGTATGATCCAGAAAAATCTGTACCAGTGTACAGATAAGACCTCCCACGATAAATGCTTTAAAATAAACCATGTCTGCTCCTTTTTATTTTGTGTAATTTCACGCATGCTCCAGCCAAACCCCGTGAGCAATGGCCGGGATACTTCTGCCCTCATTGGAAGATACCTGTGATAAAAGTGCTCCCGTAGGCACGAAAAGAACTCTTTTCCAGTCTCCTGACACGAGCCTCGGCAAAATCATACTGGACAAAACCACTGCGGAGCAGGCGCATCCGGAACCGCCTGCATGGGTATCCTGCTGCTCATCGTAAATCTGCATCCCGCAGTCCATATGATTGGCCGTAATATCCATATGATTGTCCTTCAACAGAGAAAACAACAGCTTCTGCCCCACGGCTCCCAGATCTCCCGTTATAACGGCATCAAAGTCGGCTGCTCTCATCTGAAAATCCTCCAGACTCTGATAAATAGTGTCAGCAGCTGCAGGAGCCATACACGCTCCCATATTAAAAGGATCCTGTACGCCATAATCTTTGATCTTCCCTGTGGTGACGCCACGGATCACGACCTTCTTTTCTGCTGCTGACCGCGCGCCTGCCTTTTGATTCATCTCACAGGTATCTGAAGAACCGCTCAACAAAAAAGCTCCTGCTCCCGTCACCGTCCACGTGGAACTGTATGGGCGCTGATTTCCATATCCCAGCGGAAACCGAAATTCCTTTTCCGCGCTTCCAAAATGACTGGAACATGCAGCCAGCGCCAGATCCGCAAATCCTCCGTTTACTGCCATGGCAGCTATAGAAAGCGTCACACCTGCACTGGAGCAGGCTCCGTACACTCCGTAATATGGGATATTCAGCTCCTTAATACCAAATGAGGATGCAATGAGCTGTCCCAGCAAATCTCCGCAGAAAGCGATTCTCACATCTTCTTTCCTCTTCCCGCCCTTTTTCAGAGCAATTTCACAGGCGGCACGGACAAACTGACTCTCGCTCTCCTCCCAGTTATCCTGTCCAAAAAGCGGATCATCCACGATCAAATCCATGTATTTTCCCAGAGGTCCTTCTCCTTCTTTTTGTCCGGCCGCACAGGCATGGCTGATGATCTCGACCGGCCTGTCAAAACGAATGCTTTGTTTTCCTGCCATCTGGTTCATGAACGGCATCACCTCTTTCTTCAAATAAATCCTCTGGAAGATAGGATTTACATTTTCAGAAAAAATATACCCATAAAAAAACTGCCGGCGGCTGGTCAGTCGCTGACAGTTTTTATCTAATCCACAAATATTTATCTAATACACAAATATTGTTTTATTTATTTTTTTACCGCGCCGATGATCACTTTTACAAGCTGGATCACAATGGTAGGAGCCACAGCCAGCAGACAGACAAGTCCAATCTGTGCCGTAGTCAGCGCAGCCACCTCAAATAAGCGCTCCATTACCGGTACGAAAAGTACGATAGCAAGGAGTACCACGCCTGCGAAAAATGCAGCGATGGTCCATTTGTTGGTGGTCAGACCAATCTTGAAGATGGACTCTTTTCCGCGGCAGTTGAATCCGTGGAACAGACGAGCCAGTGTTAAAGTGGCAAACGCCATGGTCATTGCTGTGGCGGTGTCCGTCTTCATTCCGGTATGGAAAGCCGTCAGAGTTGCAATGGCGATCAACAGACCGTAATATCCAAGCTTCAGCATAAACTCTTTATTGAGAATTCCCTCATTCGGATCTCTCGGCGGTTCATTCAACAGACTCTCGTCCACCGGCTCCATACCGATTGCCAGTGCCGGCAGGGAGTCCGTAAGCAGATTGATAAAAAGCAGATGTACCGGAGCCAGCGGCGTAGGCAGTCCCATCAGGGAACAATATAATACTACGAGGATTCCGGCCATGTTACCGGACAGCAGGAACTGGATAGCGTTCCGGATATTGCGGTATACATTTCTGCCGAAGGAAACCGCTTTAATGATAGTCGCAAAATTATCATCGGCAAGGATCATTGCCGCCGCATCTTTGGAAACCTCCGTTCCCGTGATACCCATGGCCACACCGATGTCAGCCTTCTTAAGAGCCGGTGCGTCGTTGACGCCGTCTCCGGTCATGGCCGTGATTCTTCCTTTACGCTGCCATGCATCGACGATACGGATCTTATTTTCCGGTGATACACGGGCGTATACGGATACTTTCTCAAGCACATTGTCAAGTTCATTGTCGGACAGAGCGTCCACTTCCTGTCCTGTGAGAGCCACATCGCCTTCATGGAAAATACCAATCTGTTTGGCAATAGCTGCCGCAGTTACTTTGTGGTCTCCGGTAATCATCACGGTCCTGATTCCGGCTCTCTCCGCATCCGCCACAGCCTTTTTGGATTCTTCTCTCGGCGGATCCATCATGGCTGTCAGACCTACGAAGGTAAAATCATTCTCATCATCAAGGGAAAGCGTATCGTCCTCCTCTACTTCTTTAATAGCAAAAGCCAGAACACGCAGACCATTTTCAGAGAAATGCTGGTTTTGTTTCAAAATATCATTTTTATCTTCTTCTGTCATTTCCCGTACTTCGTTCTCTATCATGATATAACGGGTTCTGTCCAGAAGCACATCCACAGCTCCCTTGGTGAGGATCGTCGGAATACCGTGAATGCGGTATTTGGTACTCATAAGCTTTCTGTCGGAATCAAATGGAATCTCTTCCATTCGCGGCATCATGCTCCGGATATCCTCTTCCGTAATATGCGCATCATCAAGTCCGGCTTTTCTCGCCATCACAAGCAGGCTGTACTCAGTCGGATCACCGATCTCCTTACCATCATGATTGGAGGAATCGTTATTCAAAACTGCAGTATACAGGAAATACCGATGCAGGGAAAGCCTGATATCCATCTCTTCCGGCTTCATGCACTTTCCACCGGTGTACACTTCTGTAACCGTCATCTTATTCTGTGTGAGGGTTCCTGTCTTATCTGAACAGATAACAGAAACACTTCCCAGACTTTCTACCGCTTTTAACTCTTTCATAATGGCGTTTTCTGCCGCCATTTTTCCTGTTCCCATGGCCTGTACGATCGTAACAATGGAACCAAGGGCCTCCGGAATTGCCGCAACGGCCAGAGCCACAGCGAAAAGAAGAGAGTCGAGAATAGGCATATCTCTGTACATACTCAGGAAAAATACGATCACACAGATCACCATGATGACCATGGCAAGCTTTTTGCTGAACTGATCGAGGCTGACCTGCAGCGGCGTCTTTTTCTCTTTTGTCGCATTCATCAGGCCGGCGATCTTACCAATCTCCGTATTCATTCCCGTGCCGGTGACAAGCACTTCCGCACGTCCGTAAGTAACAAGGGTACCGGAATAAACCATGTTCAGCCGGTCTGCCAGAACGGCTTCCCCTTCGATATCGCCGTCGATCTTATCCACGCTGGCAGATTCACCCGTCAGGGCGCTTTCATTGACCTGCAGGGAATAGCTGTGAAGGATTCTTCCGTCCGCCGCCGTCATATCGCCGGCTTCCAGAAGAAGGATATCTCCCGGGACAACTTCTGCCGAAGGTACTTCCATAGTTTTTCCATCACGCAGCACTTTGGCGTGAGGAGAGGAAAGCTCCTTCAATGCAGCCAGTGACTTTTCTGCCTTCAAATATTGCACCGTTCCCAGAACCGCGTTCAAGATAACAACGGCAAAGATAACAACGGTACTCTCCACATTGCCCGATATCAGGGAAATCACTGCGGCAACCAGCAGAATAATCACGAGGAAATCAGCAAACTGCTCCAGAAATACCTGATAACCTTTTTTTCTTGCCTGTTCCTGCAGCGCATTCTCGCCGTATTCGCGCAGACGCTTCTCTGCTTCCTGAGAGGTAAGACCTCCCCGGTCCGCATTCATTTGCTTCAGTAATTCATCCTGATGCATCTGGTACGTTTCTTTCATCCAACAACCTCCTGTTTTTTCATGAATCATCCGGGCGCAGGATTCTTTGCCCGAAGGGTCCGTTTCGTCCCGGCAATACAATTTTGTTCTATGAAATGTTCTGAAATAGAAATGTTCTGAAATAGCTCTGCAAAAAATTTTCAAAATAACTTTTCAAAAAATATTTCATGGAACAAAAAAGACTTTTTGTGTATAAAAAATATACACAAAAAGTCTTATTCAACATAAATGCCGCATAGATTCCGGATTACACTTCCTGTAATCGTACTGACGAAACACTATGACATGCCTGACGGCATGCAATTACTCCCTTTTTGCTCTTTTCAGCTTATTTTGTTGCTTCATACCCTATTTTATTCAAAAATCTTCCGCTGTCAACAATTCTTTTTAATTTTTTTATTTTTCTGCGGCAATGCGGCCATGCAGAATCTTTGTCAGTAATCCACCTTCACCAGACAGAGTCCGCCCGGCGGCGCTGTCGGTCCTGCCGTCTGACGATCTCTGGCTTCCAGAATCTCCGGCATGCGCTCCGGCGGTATTTTTCCTCTGCCCACCTCCAGAAGCGTACCTGTGAGGATACGTACCATATTCTGCAGGAATCCAGTTCCATGAAAATTGAAATAGATAAAGCCGCCTTTGCGCACAATTTCTATCTTGTCCACCACCCGCACCGTGGACTTTTTCATTCTCGGATTACCGCAGAAACTTTTGTAATCATGCTTTCCTTCCAGATATGCGGCAGCCCGGCGCATTTTCTCCACATCCGGACTGTAATCAAGCATCGTCACATACTTCCGCTGAAATACGGGCTTCACCGGCCCGTCAAAGCAGGTGTAGCAGTAAAGCTTGCCCACCGCCTTATATCTGGCATGGAACCGCTCGGAGGCCTCCCGAACCTCCCTGACGGCGATATCATCCGGCAGGTAGCGGTTCATATAATCCCGGATTTCCTCCGGAGAAAAATCAGTATCCATCACCGCATTGGCGGTCATGGCTTTTGCGTGGACGCCGGCGTCCGTGCGCCCGGCGCCGATCACATCAATAAACTCTCCGCACATCCGCGTGAGAACATTCTCCAATTTGCCTTGTATTGTGTCTCTGTCCGGCTGATGTTCCCAGCCATAATAGCGTGTGCCATCATAACAGATAACCATTTTATAATTCTTTTTCATGAGCACGTTTCTCCATATATTTTGTATGTTCTTCGTTTTTTCTATGATACCACATTTTCTGCCGGATTGCCGTAAAAAACGGAAGATTTCATGCATGGCAATGTCAAAATGCATAAAATATTATATTTTTTCATCCCTGTTCCTCATCAAAATGTCTTGTATTTATGCCATATTTCCCTCATTCACAACTTTTAGTTGTGTCAATAATGAATTCTTGTTGTTTTTACAAATTTCTTTCAAATGTTACAATATCCTTATCATCAAGCAAAGGGGAAACGGTGCTTGATAACAAACATATTCATACATGTATAAGGAGGAGATTGTTATGAGTATTATCAATTTGATCGCTGCTTTTGGCGGTGGCGCATTTGCTGCATCCATCGGTGCTCTGCCAGCATTTATCATGACTGGTGTATTCGCTGTTGTTGGTGCTGCTGCAAGTATGTGTGGAGCTGCTGACGCAGGCAACATTCTTGTTAACTATTTTGCATTTGGTTCTTTCTTCGGACCGCACATCGCATTTGCCGGCGGCGTTGCTGCTGCAGCATACGCTAAGAAAAAAGGCATCAGCGAAAACGGTGCTGACATTGCTACAGCATGTGCAGGTTACAACGCACCTGACGTTCTGTTAGTCGGCGGTGTATTTGGTGTTATCGGCTTCTTATTCAAAGCATTAGTTGTTGATAACCTGTTTGCCGGAACTATTTCCACTCGTCTTATAACTGACGGTCCTGGATTTACAGTATTCTGTTCCGCTATCTTAGTTCGTCTTATCTTTGGCGGCAAATTAAGAACAGGCGACAAAGTTGTAAGCGCTGGTTCCGCTTTCACAAACACTATCGTGATCGGTATTACATACAGCTTAGTTGTAGCTGGTATTTACTTCGCTGGTCTTGAAGTTGTTCCGATCGAAACATTTGCTGGTTCTTACCACGTATTGATCTTCGGTATGGCAGCTGTTGGCTTAATCTTCGCAGAGATCGGTCAGCCATTCTTCGGATGCCACCATATCGTAATTATCGCTGCTGAGGCTGCAGTACAGTGTTATAACAATACAGGAAATATGTGGATGGCTGTTATTATGGCTGTTATCTTCGGTACCATTTCCGGAATCATTTGTGACGTTGAGACAAACCTGATTAACTCCGGTACTGATTCCCACATTGACGGTCCTGCATGTGCAATCCTTATTATGACATTCGTTGTTAATGCTTGTTTCCCAGCATTATAATTAATACATAGTAAAGTATAATTACAAGTCGATGAATATATAAGAAGGGGCTCTCTTATGAGAGCCTCTTTTTTGTGTTGTCTTATCCATTGGATGCTGGCCGGTTGTCCGTATTATCCTGCTGTTTACCTGCCTCTGTCTGACCGCTGGCTTATCTGTTTATCTGATAACACATCCATCCTTTATGACTTTCTTAAGTTCCAGATTCTCATCCCAGAGTACGATATCCGCTTTTTTACCCGGCGCCAGAGAACCATAATCAGCCTCTTCTCCGAGACTTATCGCCGGATTGATCGTCGCGCAGGCAATGGCCGTCTCCAGAGGAATATCCATATCCCTTACTGCAGTACGTACACAGTCCGGAAGCGTCGTCACCGATCCTGCCAAAGAGCCATCAGAAACTAACGTCGCATGATTGCCCTGCACCTGCACGTCCTGTCCGCCTAAGGTATAAATGCCGTCCGGCATCCCCGCCGCGCGCATGCTGTCGCTGATGAAAATCATTCGTTCCTCTCCCATGAGAGCAAATGCACCACGGACAGCGGACGGATGGATGTGTACGCCGTCACAGATGATCTCCGCCATCACATGAGGGCTGTCTGCCGCAGCGCCGATGACTCCCGGCGCCCGATGGGTAAACGGCGGCATGGCGTTATACATGTGTACCAGATGACAGGCTCCCGCATCAAAGGCCGCCTTTGCCGAATCATAATCGGCGTTGGTATGAGCCAGGGAAACCGACACCTCATCCCTCATCTCTTTTATAAACTCCTCTGCCTGCTCCACAGAGACTTCCTCCGGAGCAAGCCCGATAAACTTCACCAGACCCTCAGACGTCTCCAGAAACTGCCGGCATACCTCCACACTGCACGGAATAATGTAGCTGGCATCCTGCGCCCCTTTCTTTACAGGACTGATAAACGGTCCTTCCATATTAATACCCAGCAGATCAGCCATTTTTACATATACGCTGTCGCTGCGCTCCGCCTTCATCTGCTCTCTTCGGAAGGCCGCTCCGTTTTCCAGAATCTGCCCCAGATCCTTCACAGGAAGCGTCATGGTGGCCGGAGCAATGGCCGTCACGCCGATAGAAGCTTCATATCGGGCAATCTCCTCGACAGCTTCCTTTGTCCCGTCGCAGAAGTCGTAGCCTTTGCAGCCATGAAAATGCAAATCAATCATGCCCGGGAAACAATAACAGCCTTCTCCATCCACAACCTCTTCCCCGCTCTGGAGCTGTTCCCGCGGCACCGGACTGTCCAGAACCACATTCGTTATCCGATCTCCGCAGATAATGACTGCTCCGGGTATAAACTGTTTCTCTTCCGTAAATACTTTAACATTTTTAATAATCATCTTATTCTCCGGCAGATAACGCTGCTTTGTCCGCAATCACCGTCACATCCGGATGCATCTGCAGAATAGATGCCGGCACCTTCGGTGTCACTGGTCCGTATAAAGCTTTTTTAAGAATCTCTGCTTTATCTGCTCCGCTGACAATCACAAGGATTTTCTTTGCCTTCATTATTGTTCCGATACCCATGGTGTACGCCTGTTTTGGAACATCGTCTTCAGATTCGAAAAATCTCTTATTCGCCTCAATAGTACTCGGCTGCAGATCCACGCAGTGCGTTCCCTTATCAAAGAAATCGCCCGGCTCATTGAATCCGATATGTCCGTTGTGCCCCATTCCCAGAAGCTGCAGATCCACACCGCCCAGAGATTCAATCAACGCGTCATAACGGCGGCATTCCTCTTCCGGATCCTCTGCCAGACCATTCGGAAGATTCGTGTTATTCACGTCAATATTTACCTTATCAAAGAAATGCTTATGCATAAAATAATCATAGCTCTGTTCATTTTCTTTAGCAAGACCTCTGTACTCATCCAGATTAACAGTCCTGATCCGTGAGAAATCTACATCTCCTTTATTGTACCACTCCACAAGCTGCGCATACATTCCTTCCGGGCTGGATCCTGTCGCCAGACCAAGTACAGCGTCCGGTTTCATAATCACCTGAGCAGAAATAATATTAGCCGCTTTTCTGCTTAAATCTTTATAATCCTTCGCCTCACAAATAACCATAATAATCTTCCTTTCTGTTTTCTTACGCTACATTATACAACAGCTCATTTTTATCTTCCATCATTTTTTTAATAAAATAAACTATACGCCCACTTTTATTTTATTTTTTTAACTCCTGGTCAATTTTTTGTTCATTCTGCACCTTTGTGTCTCCGATGCATATGTCCTTTTCCGCTCTGTCCTGCGCCATTTCTCTGTCCTGTGCCATTTCTTTGTCCTGCGCCTTCTTCTTGTGCTGTGTTCCCGGAAGAATCATCAGGATCGGGGGACAGCTCTTCTATGCGCTCCCGGATTTCTCTCATGGTCATTTCCCTGACTTCTTCCACTGTCACATCCGGATCCAGCTTCTGCAGCTCCAGATACGCTCTGTACTTTCCGCAGGAAAGGCCGGCTTCATGGGCTTTTGCTATTTCATCGCCATCCGCATAGTAGCAGTACATATTTTTCTCTGCTGCCGCACAGGATTCCATATCAGTAAGAATTTTTTCCTGCTGTTTCGCATCATAGCCAGCCACAGCAACGGACACTACATCATCCTCCGAACGGTACCCGGCAAAAGCATCGCTGTCCATGATAGCCTGAACGGCCTCCCCATATTTCATAAATCTGACATCCAGATTCTCTGCCAGATCCTGCCCGTCTTCATTGTAGGCTTTCACTGAAATTACTGTGTCAAATCTGTTAATATTTAATTCGATAGACGGATTCACATCAATACTGATCACTGCGGTAGCTGAGAAGTAAAACTGATAACCTGAAAAAATCATGACCATAAAACAAAAGCTGGCGGCGGCAGCAATCCATTTTCCGTATTGCCGGCGTTTCCGCGCCTGTATAGTCTGCGCGGTTTCCATCTGATTCCGCGCTTTTATATTCTGTGCTTTTTGCATCTGGCTCTGCATTTTAGCGGAAAGAAATTCTCTGGTTCTGTCCTTTAACTGTTCTTCCGCCCGGATATCATCGAAGGCGTCTTTAATCCTGTTCTTCATCTGCATCACCTCCCAGCTTTTCCCTAAGTATTTTTTTCGCACGATTTAACAGCGTATAGATAGTATTTACATTTTTGCCGAGAATCCTGCCAATCTGCGGAGCCGTGTATTCTTCATAATAATAAAGGTACACCACATCCCGGTATCTGGCAGGAAGAGAAAGCACAGCTTCAAGTACTTCTCTGTGATCCTGCTCTATCTCTGCCGGCTGTTCCAGTACTTCCTCCATGGACACCGTATGACTGCGGAAAAAATTCTTCAGCAGATCTTTGCAGGCATTGATCGTCACCCGAATGAACCACGCCCTCTCATGTTCTTCATTTTCAAAAGAAACAGAACTAAGGACATACTTCAAAAAAACTGTCTGAAATATGTCCTCGGTGTCCGCATAGTTCTTTAAATGTATCATGCAGAGCCTCCGAACAGTATCGGCATGCCGCTCGATTGCTCTATTCACCTCTTGCTCGCTCCGCATATTAAAAAACTCCTGTTATTATCTTCTGTATCCTCCATGTCGTCCATAACCTTTTCCATGCCCTGCAAACCGGCCGCCGGCCTCATAATGATCACAGACTCCATTCTGATCCTCATCCTGGTAATTACTATACCGGGAATTCTCCCCGCAGTTATAATAATTACGAAAAGTTCCCGCATACCTGCAGATATTATTACGTCCTGCATACGATCTGTCCGCCGACTGTACTGTCACCTGTCTGACCTCACTCTGCGGCACCGTACCTGTCTGCACCGTATCAGCACTCAACGTAACTGCAGTTCCTGCTGCAAATAATAAAGCGGCCCCAAACATTCCAATTGCTAATTTTTTCATTTCATTCTACCTCCCGTTATGATGCTGTAATTTTCCCTTTCACTATTAATACGATTGAGATAAAGAAATCCTTTCATAAAATTAAAAAAATCAGCATTTTTTATGAAATAGTCAGCAGCTTTTTTTATTATATTTTTCAGATGATATATTGTCAACCGCCTGCGAGAGCCCGGTTCGATTTCAGGCATTTTTCAGATTCTTTCTCATATTCCTTTTCCAGCAGCTTCATAAGCATCCACAGACAGATTCCCATTACATTTATTTCTCCATTAAAATTATTCAGATAATATTTTCCCACATAAGCGCGTTTCTACAGCCATCCTGCACATTTGCAGAGCCAGTAGATGAATCCCACGACCCAGCTTGAAAAGATACCGTACAGAATGACCGGCCCGGCTATGGTAAATATTTTGACTCCTATTCCAAACACCTGACCTTCGGACTGATATTCTATGGCCGGGGAGGCCACAGAATTGGCGAAACCGGTGATTGGCACCAAAGTTCCTGCCCCGCACCATTTTGCCAGAGGCGCAAACCACTGAAATCCTGTCAAAACAACACTCAGCAGTATCAAACTGACGCTGACAGTGATCAATGCGTTTTCCTGACTCATACGAAACTGACCGACAGCTATCTGATGGATGATCTCCCCCAGCACACAGATGGCTCCGCCTGACACAAACGCATGCCAGCAATTTCTGAAAGAACTGAATCTGGGCGTCATCTTTTTTACCTGATCGGCGTATTCCTGCGTGGTTGGTTCTTTTTTCATTTCTCGGTTCTCCTTTTACACTGTAATTGATTTTCCGGTTTCCGGAATATTCCTGGCTCAGCCTTGCTTCTGCAGTTGACGAAATATTTTTGCCTGCCATCATCCCCGGAACACATAAAACTGCAGAAAACTTCCCAGACATTTCCCAACGGCCGCCGCCTTGATAAAGTAAGGGATCCCTTTTCTGAGCTTCACCCTCCTGGATATAATAGGAACAATCTTGACCACTTCCGCCAATGCTCCGGCCAGGCATCCCACAAAAATTCCTGTAAATAATCCTCCGGTATTAATGATCAACGCCGCTATAATGTCGGGAATCCAGGACAGATCCACCGGATACAGGGAAATAATATTCATGAAAATCAGGCCCAGAGCAAGACTTGTCTCATACAAAGGGATATGCGATGCAGTTTTTGTGACCGCGGACAACCGCGGCACAACGCCTATCAGGCTGATAAATGCCACAAAACCTCCTGCGGTTGCAAACCCCGCAGCCAGAGCAATCCAGACCAGGATTCCTTTAGCTATGATTGCTGACATCCAATTCCTCCCCTTTTCTTGACGCTCCCAGTAAGAATGTCTGGTTTACATCCTTTTCGTAGAGGCGCATCTGCACCTGAATCGGCGTCGGTTCATTGGTAACTTTTTTGCCCGGCGTGTGATTGAAAAATAAAAAGACGCCCAGGGTGAGTCCTATGGAATAAAACAGCTCAATAAAGGTAGTCCCTGCCGGTCTGGTTCCCAGAAATGTTTCGTAAAGCTGGGTAAACACTTTGCTCATATCCACATCATTGTTATACCCCATAATCGTTATCCCCATACCCAGAAAACAGGTAACACAAATAAAAGCAATTTTCCCTCTCTGTATCCACGGCGACGGTACCCTGTCCGGATTTCGGTAATAAACAACAATATCCTGTTCCCCCACATTTCTTATCTCTCCGTCGGGAACCATCTCCGAAATTGCCTGTATCAAAACAAGGATGGACATGAACGCTCTGCCATCCTCCTTCTCTTTAAATTTATAAACTTCGATGCAATTAATTTTATTTTCCAGATTTCTGTCGCTGCAGTATACGGAACAGATATCTTTGATCCTGACCTTCGGATGATCGAGAAAATAACTCTGCTCCGCATGCATATAAATGACCGGACGTTCCATATTTGCCCTCCTTTTCTGTTCTTTTCAAATGATAAGGAGAGTATGTGCCGGATGAGGAAAATTATGCATTGCGCAGCTTTTCCAGTATTTTTTTTTCCAGACGGGACACCTGCACCTGAGAGATGCCCAGAACCTCCGCCACCGCCGTCTGCGTTTTATTTTCAAAGTACCGAAGTTTTATGAGTTGTTTTTCCTGATCCTCAAGCTGGTCCAGAAGCTGGGAAATATACATGCGGTTCACCGCCTCCTCAATCTCATCATTTTGCTGCTCGATTTTATCCTCCAGATGAATCTCGTCACCATCGCTCTGATAGATTACCTGATGCAGGGAGCTTATTTCCTGTCCGGATTCCATGGCCATGAGAATGTCAGTCTGGTCAATCTGCAGGGTCACGGAAATCTCTTCCAGCGTCGGCTCCCGGTGATACTCTCTCTGGTACTGTTCCGTTTCTTTTTTTATCTTATAGTTGATTTCTTTTAAACTGCGGCTGACTTTTACCATGCCGTCATCCCTGAGAAAACGTTTGATCTCTCCCATGATAAGAGGAACCGCATAAGTGGAGAACTTCACATCGCGGCTCAGATCAAAATGGTCGATGCATTTGAGCAATCCGATACTTCCAATCTGAAATAAATCTTCATTATCATAACCTCTCCCCTGAAATCTCCGGACGACACTCCAGATTAACCCGACATTTTCTTCAACCAGCCGGGAACGTGCTTCCATATTTCCTTCTTTTGCCTGTCTGATCAATTCACAGGTTTGTTCCACTTCTCTCCTCCCATTTTTTTCGTCAATGAAACACTTGTCCCCTTTCCCGGCTCGCTTTCCACCTCCACATGGTCAGTAAACGCTTCCATAAATGTAAACCCCATACCTGAGCGCTCACCACTTTCCAGCGTAGTGTACAGCGGTTCCATGGATTTTTTTACATCAGCAATCCCGACTCCGAAATCTCTGATATGTACGCGCACCACGTTATTTTCCCTCTCAAACACCATGATAATATCCCCCTGCGTCTCCGGATATGCGTGGATGATAGCGTTGGTGACAGCTTCCGATACCGCGGTCTTAAAGTCCGAGAGTTCTTCCATAGAAGGATCCAGCACAGAGGCAAACGCCGCCGCCAGTGTCCTGCCTATCCTCTCATTTTCAGGTAAATTCTGAAATGTCATCTCAATACGGTTTGTACCATTTATTTTATCTTTCATTCATAGACCTCCTTCATCTCTTCAACGGTATCCAGCACTGTCACTTTTCCCAGAATGCCGGACATTTCCCACATTTTCCGCATGGATGGGCTGCCGCCAAAAAGATATACGTTTCCTCCTATCGGACTCACCTGCCGGAGTCTTCCGAGAATCAGTCCTATGCCGGAACTGTCCATGAAATTGACAGCCGTAAAATCGAAAATGACATCCTGAATTATTGCCTTCATAAACATGATTTCGCATTCCTCCCGTATCGCTTCCGCCTGACAATGGTCAATTTCTCCCGGAAGCCGGATAACCAGGCATCGGTTTCTTACATGACAATATCTCATTTTCCCACTCCTCCTGATGTTATGCGGGCAGTCTGCAGTTCCTGCGGACATACCCCTTTTTTGATTCTATGTTCAGAAACATCATACTCAAAACAAAAAAATAAGTCCGACAAATCCTGTCGAACTTATTTTTTATCTTATTCTTTTATTAACTTCTTATTAATATCCGGACGCCCGTCCTATTCCTCTTCATCATTGTTGGAATTCCTGGTGCTTCTGCTGCTGCCACTTTCTTCATCTTCCGTGGTCTCTTCTTCGGCGTCGTCGCTGTTGTTGTTCGTATCGTTGTTATTATCTTCGTTATTATTGTTGTTTTCGTCGTTATTGTCATTGTTGGACGACTCGTCATTATTGCCTTTGCCGTTCTTTTCCGCATACTCTGCGGCAGCTTCTTTACCTGCGTTGACAAGCATCTCCAGTCCATTATTAGAAGCACGACGAATCAGATCGTTATCACCGGAATTATTAATTATATCATAGAAATATGGTGTTGCCTTGTCCATGTCACCGGTGTGCTTATAACACATGGCAATCAAATAGAGAGTCTCATAATCATCATCTTTATATTTATAAGATGCTTCCAAATCCTCGAGTGCTTCTTCATAACGGTATGCGTTATAGGAAGCCTCGCCGCTGGCTTTCAGTTCCTCGGCAGCAGCCGGGAAAGCGGTCTCGCTCATGGATGTATATAAATCCTTGGATGTCTTGGATGGGAGTGCGCTTCTCTTTACATTGGAAAGTTCTTCGGCACAGGTCACATAATCTCTGTCGTTATAAGCCTGGCTTGCCTTTAAAAGAGAATCATACATACTGTCCTTGCCGTCGCTTCCCTCGTATACGCTGATTCTTTCTGTTAAGTCGTCGTTGTCGTTCTGGAGAGTCTCTTTGTCGCTCTGCAGCTGGCTGATCTCTCCGTCTTTCTGGGCAACGGTCTCATTGTATTCTTCTTTCAGATTGTTGTAATCCACGCTGACGCCGGCACGAACACTCGGGATGACCAGAACAAACATGGCAACCACACCGATGGCAAGACCGATGAGCATGTAAACGAACTGCTTCCATGTCTCCTTGCTCGGATCTTCATAATGATCAACCGGGCGGACATTTTTCAGATTCTCGTTATCCGGCTTCAGATTATCGACCGGAACTGTTTCCGCCGCCGCCATTGGATTCTCTCCGATCTCCATGAGAAATCTTCTGGCTGTTGTGTTGTAATTATCCACCGCCAGCGCATTGTTCAGATCTGCCTTCGCAGCGGCATTATCGCCGGCGCGCATATGCAGAAGCGCAAACAAAAGATGTCCTCTCACAAAATTCGGCGTGATACTCAGTACCTTCTTTATCTGAATCATAGCCAGGTCGTCGCTGCCCTGTCTGGCGTATACCAGCGCCTGGTTAAACTTCTTGGCTGTCTCGTTAATCTCCTCAAATACCGCCGGATGTTCTTCCATCTCCTTGATATACTTGTTGGCGGCATTCTCCTCCACAGAATTCAGCTGCGCGCTGATCTTCCACTGGATATACGCCTTGCCGCCTTCTCCAGTCTCATAGTATACAAGTCCCAGAAGATTCCGGGCGTCTTTATGCTCCTTATTATAGGTGAGAGCTTTGCGGAGCTGCGCCACTGCGCCGGTCATATCCCGCATCTCCACCTTTTCCAGACCGATATTATAATAATAATTGGCTGTATTGCATGCCTTTGCAACATGTTTATTATCAAAACCGCAGCTGGTACAGAACCCATCAGCCCCAACTGTACGGCCGCATTTAACACATTTCATGTGACTTCCTCCTACACATCGTAAACTGTTGTGAACTGACGGGAAAACTATTTCTCGTTTTTACTGCTGCGCTGTTCTTTTACCAGTTCTTCCACCAAATCGGTGATATCCTTGATATCGTCATCAAAGAGATTATCCTCTCCTACTTCTACGCCTACAGCCGGTTTAAACTTCTTAAGTTCAAGATTAAAATCAATCATGGGAATCCTCACTTTCCAAAATATATGTTTCTGCGCCTCTTGATCTCGCCCACCAGATACAGTGAACCGAGACACAACAGGCGTCCCTCATTGTCCTTATCATGCAAAGCCGCCTCAAAAGCCTGCTCCGCTTCCTCAAATACATAACAGGGAGCGTCCGCCGTCTGGCGGAAACACTTAAGAATCTCTTCTGTATCGGCGCCCCTTGTTCCTTCCATCTTTGTAATATAAATCGTCTGCCACGGAAAATCCGAAAGCGTCCGGATCATACTCTCATAATCCTTGTCCCCGCATACGGCAAATAGCAGGCGCCATCTGCCGCCTTTCCCGGCGACCGTCCGGCATATCTGCTCCACAGCGCCCGGATTATGGGCGCCATCCACGTAAACATCAGGAAGGACCTCTTCCATTCTTCCTTCCCAGCGCATTGCCAGAAGCCCCTTCTGCAGTACCTCGTGCTTCAGTCCGGGCAAAAGCACCCTGGCCGCCACAGCAGCCAGCGCCGCATTATATATCTGGTAATCCGCCGTATCCGTAATACACAGAGGACTATCCTTATAATAACTACTATTGATAGAAAAATCAATCTTATTCTCTGTTTTTTTTAAAAATGTTATTTTTTCAGAACGAATTCTGTAAATATGAGAATTTTTTCTTTCAGCTTTCTTACTGATTACCGAAAAAGCGCCATTATTCTCATCCAGAACCACCACGGGAACTCCCTCTTTGATGATGCCTGCCTTCTCGGCTGCAATGGCTTCAATAGTATCCCCCAGAATCGCCGTATGGTCAAGACTGATGGATGTGATCACCGAAAGAACCGGCACCGTCAGCACCGTGGCGTCCAGCCGTCCGCCAAGCCCCGTCTCCATAATGCAGTAATCCACATCTTTCCGGGAGAAAATGAGCAGACTCATGAGAAACAGAATCTCAAAATAGGTGAGCGGCTTTCTCGCGCCGTCTCCGTCCGGCAGCAGAGCCTTCACCTGTTCCCACGCCTCTATGAGCTCAGCATCAGAACACATCTCAAAGTTGATGCGGAACCTCTCGTTCATATGCACCAGATGAGGTGAAGTAAAGAGAGCTGTGCGATATCCGGCCGTACGGAGAATGGATTCCAAAAAAGCGCAGACAGAACCTTTGCCGTTGGTCCCGGCCACGTGAATGACTTTCAGATTTTCCTCCGGATGCCCCAGAATATCCAGATACTTTCTTAAATTATCAAGGCCGCCCCCGGTTCCAAACCGGGGAACAGCCGATATTTCCTGCTCCAGCTCGTCAATCGTCATATCGCTGTATCTGCCTCCTGTCCCGCTTTCAGCAAATGTACACAGCTGCCATTGTCCCTGCTGCGACACATCTTTCGCATAGGTTATTTTTTTAACTGTGCAAGCCGCTCATCCACCTGTGCAGCCATGGCGGTATATTTCTCTAATTTCTTCTTTTCTTCTTCTACTTTGGCTGCCGGCGCCTTGCTGATGAACTTCTCGTTGTTCAGCATGCCGTTGGCACGTTTGATCTCGCCGGCCAGACGTTTTGCTTCTTTTTCCAGACGGGCGATCTCTTTTTCCACATCCACCAGCTCGGCGAACGGAATGTAGATCACTGCATCCGGAATCACTGTGGATACGGCGTCGTCCGCGATTCCTGTCTTATCTGCCTGTACGATAACTTCGCTGGCATAGCCCAGGGTGGCGAAAAAGACGCGGGAGTTCTCGAAGATGCCGCGGATCTCTTCTTTCTCTGACACCACATATACGGTTGCTTTCTTGCTCGGCGGCACGTTCATGTCCGCCCGCAGGTTACGGATGTTGCGGACAGCGGTCTTGATGACCTCCACCTCATTTTCTTCTGCCTTGAAGTCAAGTTCTTCTTTAAATACCGGCCAGTCGGATACCATGATGGACTCTTCCTCATCCTGCATGCTGCAGAAAATCTCTTCTGTGATAAACGGCATATACGGATGAAGGAGCTTCAGGGCGATGACCAGTACATTTTTCAGTGTGTAAAGAGCCGCTGCCTTGGTGGCGTCCTCGTCGTTATATAATCTCGGTTTTACCATCTCGATATACCAGTCGCAGAACTCTTCCCAGATGAAGTCGTGCAGCTTCGCCACTGCGATACCCAGCTCGTAGTTCTCCATGTTGTCGGTGACTTCTTTTACAAGGGTGTTGGCCTTGGAAAGAATCCATTTGTCGGCTGGCGTCAGGTCGTCAAGGCTCACCTGGCTCAGGTCGGCTTTCTCTATATTCATGAGCATGAACCTGGAAGCGTTCCATACTTTGTTGGCAAAGTTACGGCTGGCGATGATCTTCTTCTCGGAGAAACGCATATCGTTGCCCGGTGCATTTCCTGTCACGAGAGTCAGACGCAGCGCATCGGCGCCGTACTGGTCGATAACCTCCAGCGGATCGATACCGTTGCCCAGGGACTTGCTCATCTTGCGTCCCTGCTCATCCCGCACAAGACCGTGGATGAACACGTCGTTAAACGGACATTTGCCGGTGTGCTCATATCCGGAGAATACCATACGGATAACCCAGAAGAAGATAATATCATAACCGGTCACCAGCACGTTGGTCGGGTAGAAATAATCGAGATCCTCGGTCTGTTCCGGCCAGCCCAGAGTGGAGAATGGCCACAGAGCGGAGCTGAACCAGGTATCCAGAGTATCCTCGTCCTGTGTCAGATGTTTGCAGCCGCATTTCGGGCAGACATCCGGCTGAGTTCTTGAAACCACGATCTCGCCGCAGTCGTCACAGTAGTAGGCCGGAATCCGGTGTCCCCACCAGAGCTGTCTGGAAATACACCAGTCGCGGATATTTTCCAGCCAGTGCAGGTATGTCCGGTCAAAATGTTCCGGCACGAAACGGAGGTCTCCGTTTTTCACTGCCTCGATGGCTGGTTTTGCCAGCTCTTCCATGCGAACAAACCACTGTTTCTTCACCATCGGCTCCACGGTGGTGTGGCAGCGGTCGTGAGTACCTACGTTATGGTTGTGCGGCTCGATCTTTACCAGATAGCCTTCTTCTTCCAGCTCTTTTACGATAGCCTTTCTTGCCTCGTAGCGGTCCATGCCGGCAAACTTGCCGCCGTTTTCATTGATGGTTCCGTCGTCATTCATGACGTTGATCTCTTCGAGATTATGGCGCAGTCCCACCTCAAAGTCGTTAGGGTCGTGGGCCGGTGTGATCTTAACGGCTCCTGTACCGAACTCCTTATCCACATAGGTGTCCGCCACGATTGGAATCTCGCGGTTCACAATTGGAAGAAGAACCATCTTTCCGATCAGATCTTTATATCTCTCGTCATCCGGATGCACGGCGATGGCTGTATCGCCCAGCATGGTCTCCGGACGGGTCGTTGCGATCTCGATACATTTGTCAGTTCCCACGATCGGATAATTGATGTGCCAGAAAAATCCCGCCTGATCTTCGTACACAACCTCCGCATCGGAGATGGATGTCTGGCAGACCGGACACCAGTTGATGATTCTGGAACCTCTGTAAATGTAACCTTTCTCGTATAACTTGATAAAAACCTCTTCCACTGCCTTGGAGCAGCCTTCATCAAGAGTAAAGCGCTCTCTGTCCCAGTCCGCGGAAGAACCCAGCTTCTTAAGCTGGCTGACGATACGTCCGCCGTACTCTTTCTTCCACTCCCAGGTTCTCTTTAAGAATCCTTCTCTTCCCAGATCCTCTTTCTCGATACCTTCTTCTTTCAGGGCGTTGATAACCTTGACCTCCGTGGCAATACTGGCGTGGTCGGTTCCCGGCTGCCAGAGGGCGTTGTAGCCCTGCATTCTCTTGAAACGAATGAGAATATCCTGCAGAGTGTTGTCAAGAGCGTGTCCCATGTGAAGCTGGCCGGTGATATTTGGCGGCGGCATCACGATGGTGAACGGTTTCTTGCTGCGGTCCACTTCCGCATGGAAATATTTCTTATCCAGCCATTTCTGATAGAGTCTGTCCTCAATCTCAGCAGGATTGTAAGTTTTATTCATCTCTGTTGCCATAAATCTATGTCCTCCTGGAATACTAAATTGTCATGTTATAAAAATGCTCCGCAATCAGAAGCGATGCAATCGCTTTTAGTCGCGCACAAGCGCAATTATTATACCACAAGTTTTCAGCCTTGTGTGTATCTTTTTACCTATTCTTTCCGCACAGGAAGCCCTGCAGTCAGCAAATCATCTTCCATCTCCATCTCAGGGCGGAAGTCCTTTTGCAGCTCCCGCACAAATCTTTCATAAATATTCTCTGCTTCCTCAGTTTTTTCCCTCTGCAGCAAATATTCGATTTTTTTCTGTTTTTCAGCCAGACTGCTGCAATGATAAGCCTCGGCAATAGCTGCAAAACGGTTCTCAAAAGATTCCTGCGACAACTCCGATATCTTAAAAGATTCCATCTCTTCTTTTGCTTTTTCCATATTTTCCGTAAATGCGATAAGCGCATAATAGTAAAAAAGAGACTCTTCATCACCCGCATACTGGTACGCCTTCACAAAATCAATCTTAGCGTCCTCCAGACGAAACAGCCGTGATTTCGCCACCGCCATGTTGTGATAGGCGGCACCGGTATCCATCTTTCCCATAGTTTCCGGTTTCAAAGCCTCTTTATAATAATGGATGGCCATGGACGCCCGTCCCGCTTCAAGAAGCATATCGCCCGTCCATTTGCACTGTACAGGATACGGCGTATTTTTTAAATCCCTGTACTCATCCAGGATCTCGCGTATTTCCTCCTCAGAAAAATAATTCCCCTCCCGGAAAAGCGCAGCAAAATATTTCATCTGGTCTCTTCCAGGATCTGTTAATTTCGAAAGCTGCCGGTACAGCTTCTCAAGGCCCAGCTCATCACGGATGTAAAGCAAAAGCTCCTCCTCCGGCAGCGTATATAAATAGAGCAGCATGTGTCCGCTCAGATAATAACACAGTTCTTCATAGGAAAAAATCTGTACGCCCGTCTCCGGAAAACGATAAGGCTCTTTTCCAGTCCGTCCGACACAGATAATCGATTCCCGCATATAGTCTCCTCCTTATCACGATATCAGCTTAAATGGAAAAACCGTTACCTTTCCCGTACCGGGAAACATGGAACCAAATCCCATGTCTTTCAACAGAATCACGCCTTCTGTCTGTGCGGTAAACTGTACCTCAATGCGGATTCTGGTTGTTTTTGGCGGCCGCGCCGGGAGATCCCTGATCTCGCAGGCGGCGCTTTCCATCTCATTTTCTTTCGTATTATGATAGAAGAATTCCACCTTCTGGCTTTTATCCAGAATAATATCGACAGTTCCGACGGTATTATACCACTCCCGGCCGATGGACGTGATCGGCACATATTTTGCCTTTCCCGACTCCTGCGTGAGGATGCCGATGGTGTGATATACCATGTCCGGTCCCTGCATCAGCAGCATGCCGTCCTCCATCAGCTGTACCGGGCCAAGCCCCAGCAGGCATGCCCCGTTGGCGTACAGATTCTGTCCCATGAAGACTCTTCTTCCGGCACACAGATATGTCAGTGTTTTCTTCATCCAATTGCCTTCAAATCCTCTTCCTGTGAGAAAAATTATATGTGCCGGATTCTTCACCAGAAACTGTTTCATCAGTCTGCTGAAATGATAATCCCGGTTCTCGTCATCCTCGTGGATGCCCTGTTCCTCCAGATTCATCTCCTTCAACACCGCCCGATAAGCTTTCTGTCTGGAAGGACGGATCTGCTCCACCAAAATGTAACGGAGTACATTTTCTGAGTAATCAAGAAGAAGGGTATTTCTGTCCCATACCGCCCGCTCCTGATGAAATACATATTCCACAAAAGAACGGAAATGAGTGATCACATTCACAGAATGCCTTTTCTTAAAATCTTCGTCCAACAGTTCTTCCAGATGTTTCCGACACTGTCGCGAGGTGTCTTCCATGGTAAAGTAAACGCCTTGGTACATTTCCCAGTTTATGTGATTGGCCTCCATATAACGCCGGATATAAAAAAGTCCGCTGGCAATGTAATCCTCCTGCTCCTTTTCCGGCAGAGGGAAACTTTCCTCGGTGGTTTCCGCCGCCGCTTCATCATAGACACTCAGCTGTACCGCATATTTCCCCAGATCGATCCCGGCAAATTTTCTTGTTTCAAGTTCTCCCATAACATACTCCATTCCGCCTCCTGCGAAGGCGATGTTATAATACTTTCATCATATAATCTGTAAAATACGTTTTTATCAGATATTGTGCAAGCTCTTCCGGAGCGCAGCTCTCCGCGCTCAGATCATTGAGAGCAAAGAAGCGGCTCTCGTCCCCTTCTGACTCAAAGGTATCGAAACGGATGACCGTCTCGTCGCTGACCACCTCGCCGCCGTCTTCCAGGCGGTAATTAACATGATCATTTTGATAGAAGAACATGGTACAGACATACATTCCCGGCAATATTTCCTGAAGATGTCTCTTTCGAACGAGTACATCTTCTCCTTCCACCTGATAATACAGCACCACATTGCTCCCGCGGTTTCCGTAATAGGTCAGAAAAGTCCTCTCCAGATATTCCACCGGAAGAGCGATCCACTGCCGGTAGGCGTAGAAAACCGGCAGGTAATATTCTTCCTTCAGGAACTTTCCTATAATGAACACTGCCGCGTCCTTAATTTTCTCCATCCACGCTTCCCGCGGCGCAAAATAGTAGAGAAAATGTATCATGGTCTGACGGTCACGGATTCTTCCTGCGAGAATCTCACGGCCAATGATTCCATGAATCGATTCCGGCAGTTCAAGAATACCGCGCCGTTCCCGCTCTGAAGCATACTGCAGGTAACTCTCCGTCACCTGATCTCCTTCATTCTGATCGTAATACACCTCAAAGACAGAAAAGAGGCCGTCGGCGTCATTCCCGGTAAACATGCTCTGACGCAGCATCCGCTGTTCCAGGGCTGTTGTCTCCAGAGCAAACTTCCGGCTCCGTTCCCAGATAAGAAGAAGATCTTCCAGCTCGCCTTCAAAATGTGTCATAAGATACGACAGCGTATCCCTGTTATATTTTTTGCTCACAAAGGCTGAATAGGCAAGATACAGCGTAGTCTCATCCATTTCCCCTTCGCTGTGAGCGACGCCGAAAGACGCCAGACGCAGACGCTTCACTGCGCCCATAATATTGCAGCCATATAGTTCAATGCCGAAAAAGGCATTTTCTATCATTCCGACTTCCATATAATAATCCATCAAAGTCTTGCGAAAACCGGCTGTCACATTGGAATAATCAATTCTGTCCAGCCATTTTGCCAGCGCCTCTTTTTCCTGATGCTTCTGATAATACAGCAGCATTTCCTCAGCTGCCTGGCGCCGGATCCACGGCTGATAATCCTCATGAAAAGCTATTTTCTGCAGAATCGGCATATCTTCCGCTTTCAGATCTCCTCCTATTTTATCAGACAAAGACAGAAGGATTCTTTTGTTAGCCATGTTTTTCTGAATCCATTCCTTCGGGAACTGTTCCGGAGACAGAAACGGTTCCTCCCTGTAAGAAATTCCCGACACATATCTCTGTTCATTGCTGTCCACAAAATACAGCTGTGCCCGGCGGGTAGGAATCTCCGCATAGCAGAATCCTCCGGACAACGGATAATAGAATTCCTCTCCGGTCTCCGGACGGGAAACATAAACGCCGATCATATTCCTGTTGCTGCATATAATCTTCCTGTAAAATAATATATCGCAGACCGCTTTGGTATTTGCCGGCTTCTCCAGAATCTCTTTCTGAAAATAATGATACAGGTAAGCCAGATGCTCATTCATCCGGCCTTTCAGAAGCTGCTCCTCCACAAAGGGGATCATTTTGGAATAATAAGCGCCGAACACCTCATCACAGGCATCCTTATTCTCCAGTACATTTGAATAAAGGTATGCCTTCTCCGTGGAATCCAGACTGTTGCTGTAAGTAAAATAAATGAGCACCCGATGCGGAATGATCTCAAAGCTGTTAAAATCCATGCTTCGGATAAAAAATTCATTGAGTCCGATGATTTTCAGATTAGCGCCCACCGCTTTTCTAAAATACTCATGATATTCCCTGCCGCTGCGGTTTCCCTTGATGAGCAGAGAACAGATGACCTGTAAAAACCGCTCGTCAGGCTCTATCTCATATAACTTTTTGGCAATAAAGAATATCGCGCTGCTGTAATATTTCATCCTCAGCGCCAGCCTTGCGAACTGGTAAGCCAAGGCCATGGAAATATACCCATAACGGACGCCCCACCGGAAAATACTAACCTCAAAACTGCCAAGCTCTTCCATAAAGTTTGGATTTTCATTGAGAATCTCGCATGCCTCAAAGAATAAGAGACTGCTGTTTTTCCCTTCCTGAAAAAGCTGGCGGATAGTATCATACTGCAGACGCTTATTATAAACATATTCTCTGTCCAGATAAATCAGCATCCACAACGCCTCTGCTTTGTATGCAGACACCTCGTAAAAATCCCGGATAGATATGACAGCCGCCGATATGGTCTCCGGCGTCCGGTAAAGCATCGCCTTCAGGTACAGCAGATAATTTTCAAGCAGCGGCTCCGTCTCCCCTTCCCGCTGCTCTTCTTCTATCTTCTGAAGCAATTCTTCCGCTTCCTCCGGATGTTCTTCCATGATCAGAAGATGTATGCGATACATCTGCCACTGTACGCCTTTTGTCAGATGGATCAGCTCATCCAGCACATGTTCTGATTCCTCCGCAAAATCTTCAAATCCGATGCTTCCTGTACGGAAAAACAGATAATTATGCATCAATTCCGCCTTCTGTCTTTTGATGCGGCTTCTGACTTCTCTCTCCCTGGACACCGTCGGAAGGGTGCCCCACCATTCCACAGGTATCTCAAACTCCTGACGAACGGTACGAATCCGGATCACATCGCTTCCCATGGCATAACTGTGATTTTTCTCCACAGTGAGTTCCAGCCTGCCTTCTTCAAAATCCGCGCTGGTAAACTTAAGTACAGAAATCTGAACCTGCCCTTTTTCCGCAGTGATGGTTCCTTCCGTATAACCATCTGCCGTCAGAGTGATGCAGATTGTCTCCTTATCTTTTCCCGCGTCGAGAACAACCTGCTTTTTCTCTATGGCGAGGACGGCAGGTTCTTTCCATCCTGCCGCCGTCAGGAATTCCTCCACGATCATATTTCTGGACCGGCTCTTCATAAGACTGTGGTACATGGCGTCCTGCTCCGGCAGATCCTTCAGAAATATAGTGGAAAAATTCGGGAGGAAGAACAGCTCCATGGCTTCCTGCCTATTCTCATGATACAGCCGCACAAAGTCTTCCATCCGGCAGATGCGCCCGATGGAGGTGTCGGCCATGACAGGCGTCACAACCACACGATAAGGGATATTATATTCGCCTCCGTTGGTAATCAGAAGGAAATCTCCCTCAAACTCGTTGCCTGACGTTGCCAGTTTTCCTTTAAAATAATAAGGAATCTCTGTCCGTATTCCATCAAACTCTGTCTTTTCCAGACCTATTTTATCGTTGGTGGAACGAACAATTCCTTTTACCGGTATTTTATTTTCACTTTCAACTATAAAAGAACTATGGTATACTTTGCCTTCTTCCACGGTAATTTCCAGATTCGTCACGGAAATACGCAAAACCGGCAGTTTGCTTTCCTCTGTTCCTTCTTCTATTATATTATTTGTCTCTCTCACTTCACATACCCGCCTGTTATTTATCTCAACCTTCACGCGATCCGCCTACTTCAATCTGATCTTCTTCACTGCCGACCAAGCGGAGCGATACTGGGTTCCCCCCGCCTTTTTTACAGCGCGGACTTTGCAGTAATATATCTTTTTCTTCTTCAGGCCGCGTATTACTTTTCGCGCGGCTTTGCCTGACGCAGTCACTGTCACGGCATTTTTCATATTTTTCGTTCTGGAATAACGAATTTCGTAGCGGGAAACTCCGGACTGCTTTGCCCAGGAAACAATGAGTCTGCCGCCTTTCCTGCTGCGAGCCTTTACCTTGCCCGGCCGCTTCAGCCACACTGCAGTTTTTTTGTTGCTCTTGCTGCTGGACTTATTATTTTTTACCGCCTTCACAGCATAAGTATATTTTTTCCCCTGTGCGACATTTTTATCTGTCCATGACTTTTTCTTTCCAGACACCTCTTTTACCTTCTTTAAAGAACCATTTCCTTTTTTCCGGTAAATTACGTACTTATCTGCTTTTTTTACTTTCTTCCAGACAATTTTAATCCCGCTGCTCACACCTTTTGCTTTTTTAAGCACCGGCGTTGACACGCTGCTGTTTTTCTCTGACACCACATTAGTTTTATCAAGAATTCCTGTGTTCAGCAGATTCGTGAGAATAGGGCATCCCCATCCAAAAAAATCATCTTTCCCTGTCGTCCCCAGATCTTTGCACCGCGCTTTCAGCTCATTATATACGCCTTCCACAGAAAGATCAGGCTGCATCATTTTCAGATAAGTCACTGCAGCGGTAATATGCGGCGCTGCCATGGAGGTTCCTGACATTCCGATCAGCATTCCGCCTGCCGCGGCGCTTACAACCTCGCTTCCCGGCGCAGAAAAATCAATTCTGCTTCCATGGTTTGAGTAGGAGGCCGCATGCTCATTAGGGCCAAAGGCCGCCACTGCGATCGTCTTATTGTTGCAGGCAGGATAACAAAACGCCACATCCACGCCGTTGTTTCCTGCCGCCGTACAGATGGCAATACCGCTGCGGTACGCCTTATTAATCAGCGAATCAAGATATGTAACCGACATGGCGTTGGCCGCCACAAATCCAAGACTCATATTAACTACGGAAACATTTTGATTCAATGCATACTGCAGAGCCGTCTTAATGGTCAGCAGAGAAGAATATCCGCTGCTGTTTGATATCTTTAATATAAGAAAACGGGCGTTGGACGGAGTTGAGTCCGCGATAATTCCAGCCACGTGAGTGCCATGGCCATGATTGTCCGTCACATTTTTATTGTTGTCAATGAAATTATAGCTCTGGGAAGAAATATTTCTGGACTGAAACATAAAGTTGGACTTGTCGATACCTGTATCCAGAATAGCTACAGTCACCGCTCCGTATTTTCCTTCTGCCTGATCCTTCAGTGTGTGCATTCCCATATAGGCTGTCCCCCAGGAATAGCTGCCGCTGCTGGCAAGAGACGCATCGTCCGTCAGAATATCATCCACATAATAAACCTGATCCGGATAACAGTTTTCCTCGCCATATTTTTCACAGAGAGCCTCAAAGGCGTCTCTTGTCTCCTCTTCTGTATCAAACTGGAGAATGGTCTCGCCAAGCTCCGTATTATAATAGACTTCCTCTGCCCCGTAGTCTTCCTCCAGACCGGACGCCTCCACAATCAGACGCTTTGTCTGGAAAGGAGCGGTTATCTCATATTCGCCACTGTCGGTCTCTTCCACATCATAGAGCGTATCCTCCGGAAGCGTATCCATGTATTCTTCCAGTATCTCCTCCGATTCTCCGGATATTTTCTTTCTGGATTTTCCTTTATCTGTGCCGGTTTCCGGAAGGTCTTCCGTCTCCCCGTCAATTTCTACCTCTCCGGCTTCCGTATCCACAGTCATTGTTCCAAAATAATCTTCATCCCAGGTATCGGAAATGATCTCTGCCATCTCCTTATTGTCCGTAATCTCCTGTGCGTCAACAGCATTACTGCCGCTGTCTCCCGCCGTATCCGTATCGCCGGACAGGTTTTCCTGCGCCGCATCTGCTGTCCCGGCTTCCACAGGTACTGAGAAAACACTCCCCAGCACTCCGCCTGCCGCCATCAGCACGCTCATCGCAACAGCCAGACTTCTCCTTTTCCACATTCCTGATTTATTATATTCTTCTTTTCTCATTCTTTTGCCCCTTTCCTTTCCGGGCCGTATCGCAGCACACCGTATCAGCTCTCCACATGCTGTCTGAAATCTTTCTCCCGGAATAACATATCCACCAGCTCTTTGTAATTCTGAAGTCTGACGGATTTTTTTATTTTTTTCCCAATCTTCTCTCCATCTTCAAACATGGGGAGCATATAGTTCCAAAGTTCTTTCATCTTAAAGAGTACATTTCTCTCACCGGACATAATATCTTCATAACCCGCACATATCTCATCATGGAAAGCCTTCCACCTGACTTTATCGGGCCGCCCGTCCTCTGTGAACATCTCTGCCAGCTGGGGATTGGCGATCAGCCCCCGTCCGATCATGATCCTGTCCACCTCCGGAAACTCTTCCCGGAACCGTTCAAAATCTGCCTTCGCAAAGATATTTCCATTGTAGCACACGGGGTGCCTGCACAGCAAGAAACCTTTTCGAAAGGCCTCTCTGTTCACGGGCCTTTTGTAAAAATCTTTATGGATTCTCGCGTGAATAATCACCTCCGACAGCGGAAACTGGTTATAAATTGCCATGAGAGGTTCAATCTCCTCCGGACTGTCCAGTCCCAGCCGTGTCTTCACCGACACTTTCACGGTGACCTTATCAAATACCTGCTCAAAAAAACGAAGCAATTTCTCCCGGTCGGCGAGAAAGCCGCAGCCTTTTCCTTTGGACACTACCGTGCCGGAAGGACAGCCAAGATTCAGATTGATCTCTTCGTAGCCGCAGTCGGCCAGCTTCTCCGCCATCCGCACGAAATCATCCGCCTGATTGGTAAGGATCTGAGGTACCAAGTTAATATTCTGATTATGTTCCGGCGCAATGTCATTCTTTTCTCTGGAGGTCCATCCTTTTCCTTTCTTAGGCGTCAGAAATGGTGTATAATATTTATCAATTCCCTGGAAATAATGCCGGTGTGCGTTCCGGTACACGTAACCGGTAACGCCTTCCATTGGCGCAGCGTAAATTTTCATGGGATTCTCCTTTGTAAATGTATGTAATGTTGTGTATCATGCCGGCGGAAACCGCATCCGGCAGCTAGAAATACACTGTTTACTACATTACCACAGAAACGCTCTAAAGTAAATTTACATTATCTTCACGGAGGACAATTTTATGGAAAATAAACATAAGACCGCCAATTCATCGGACATTCTGACTATCCGGCCTATCGGACACATTCACACGGACTTTCCGGAAAAGTTCGGCATTCCGCGCCAGAGCGGACTGGTGCCGTCGCTGCAGGCGTATATCACCTTCGAAAAAGAATTCCAGAACCCGGACTGCTTTCGGGATATCGAACGCTTCACCCACCTCTGGCTCATCTGGGGTTTCTCAGAGAATCAGGACAAGGGCTGGTCGCCCACCGTCCGCCCGCCGCGGCTGGGCGGAAACGTACACACCGGCGTATTCGCCTCCCGTTCACCATTCCGTCCGAATCCTCTGGGACTTTCCTCCGTGCGGCTGAAAAAAGTTTTGCTGGACGACGGCAGCAACGGCCCGGGCGATGCAGATTTTTATTCCCGGCCTGCCGGCACAGAAGGCCCGGTACTCTTTATCTCCGGGGCAGATCTGATGGACGGCACGCCGATCTACGACATAAAGCCTTACGCGCCACTCTTTGACAGCCACCCGGACGCCTCCGGCTCCTTTACCCACGACGCCATCAAACATCGCCTGACTGTCCACTGTCCCGACCATCTGCTGTCGGTCGTTCCACCGGAGAAGCGGGAGGCTCTCCTTGAGATTCTGGCCCTTGACCCCCGCCCGGCCTACCACGACGATCCGGAGCGCATTTATGGAATGGATTTTGGAGACTGGTGCGTGCGATTCTGCGTAGATGGGATGGAATTGGATGTGAGGGAGATTGTTCGGAATAAAAAGTAATCTAATAAATGGGCAAGTTGGAATTTGTAGAGGGATTAATTAATGAAGCAGAATACATTGATAAAGTTTAATTAATAATGCATATATTGATTTACTAGATGAGGAGAATTATTTAATATGAAAGATTTTTTTATTACATATCAAAGTGAAATTGTAACAGCAACTATATCCTTTGTTGTTGCTTTGTTCACTACTTTATTAACTCATTTCTTGGGTAATTTCAAATTGAGTTATACGGAAAAATTGAAAATCACAAGTGAACTTTCAAAAAGAAAATATGAAGGAATTACAAAAATCAGGAAAGAAATCACTATACTGTCACAATATGAAAATCTGTGTGTTACTGAAACAGAAGATTCATTAATTCCCGAAAATATTGGTCAAAAAGTATATACACCAGCCTGCTGTTATTCTTATGAAACACTTATGAAAATTTCAAGTATATTAAATGATTTACATGGAGAATTTGGATATTGTTTGAGACATACATCTGTGATTTATTTAGTATATATTAAAAATTTTCTTATGGACTATGCTTTAAAGTATAATAAAGCTGGGATTTCTGATGAAGAATTACGTTGGGCCAGTGTTCCGCTGTATGGAGGAATACGCAAATGGTACAAAAGATTTGACAAAGAGCTAATACGTTCTATGAATAGACCTAGTATGAAATACTTCGCACACTCAGGATTAAAGTATAATCTTTTATTAAAAATATATGGTTTGTACTTTGAGCGAACAGAACCATATAAATACATGAATGATGAAAAGAGTATATTAAACCAAATGATACATAATCGAGATGAAATGATTGCTCAATATGAAGAAACGATTATTGAAAAGTCAGATGAAATTGCCTCAAAATTATCTTGAGATATATAAATCCTAAGTTGTCGAATTAAACGGAGATTTTACAATGAAAAAATCAGACTTGTAAGCGCAGGCTATTATCTAGAACCTGATACCCTCAGCGCCAACAATATTTTCTGTATTGCAAGGTGTTGCGAAGTTATTGCAGCGGTGGAAAGAATGGTTTTCCACAACACAGATATCATTTCTTTCCACCCCGGCAATCCCCTATTCTTTCTCCTTAAACACGATCCATTTGCTGATGATATAGTTGCTGACCAGAACGACCACCTGTGCGCCGACCTTTACGCCGACGCTCGGCAGGCCAAGGCCGTTGATGAAGATCAGCAGAATGGCTTCCTCGATGACCAGAGTCAGGACTCTTCCGCCGAAGAATCCCGCTGCCTGGCAGAGCAGCTCCTTTATGCCGTGGGGTCTGGCGTCAAATACCCACAGGCTGTTGGTGATATAGGCGAAGGTCACTGCCAGAATCCACGAGATCAAATTTGCTACCAGCGGATCCATGTGCATGACCACATCGCACCAGGCGAAGGAGCCGATGCTGACTACGGTGGCCAGTCCTCCGAAGAAAACGTAAAGGATAATTTCTTTGTATTTTCTGTACATTTCCATTAATTTTGTAAACATTGTCTGCTCCTGTTATTCTCATAAAAAATTTGCTTCTCAAGTAGAAAAAACACGTAGTATATACTAAAATGAAATCCTGTAAAAATCAATAGAAAAAAATGCACAGACATTTACGAATAATCATGCACAAATATTTGCAAATAAGCGCTTTGATCTGATGTATCAGGAAACGGGGGATAAAAATGATCATCAACACGGGTGGACGGACTGATACCGTCCAGTATTACACAGACTGGCTCTTGAACCGCTTTTCGGAAGGGTATGTGCTATCGCACAATCCTTTATTTCCGCACAAGGTGACGCGCTATGAGCTGACGCCGGACAAGGTTGACTGCGTTGTATTCTGCTCAAAGAATTACAGGCCGATCCTGCCGCGGCTACACGAAATCACAGACCGATTTCACACATATTTCCACTATACCATTACTGCATATGGCAAGGACATTGAGCCGGGCGTACCGTCCATTGACAAGAGTATCGAAACACTGATTGCATTGTCAGAGCAGGTGGGAAAACAACGCGTTGCATGGAGATATGACCCCGTTTTGCTGACGGAGAAGTACACGGTCGAACGCCATCTGGAGATCTTTGATTATATGGCAAAGGCCCTTGCACCTTACATAGACCGGTGCATTTTCAGTTTTGTGGAAATGTATAAAAAGGTAGAGATCAATATGCCGGAACTGATTCCGCTGACCGATCAGGACATGGAGACGCTGGCACAGGGACTTGGCGCCACTGCTGAAAAACACGGTATTTTTATCCAGACCTGCGGGACCGATGATAAATTTACACAATACGGTATTCACTCTTCCGGCTGCATGACCCTGGATATCCTTGGCAAGGCCAACGATATCACCTTCAGAAAACTAAAACATAAGGGGATGCGCCAAGGCTGCCATTGTATTGAAAGCCGGGACATCGGCGCATACGACACCTGCATGAACGGCTGCAAATACTGTTACGCCAATAGAACGCCCCGCAAAGCTTTCGATAATTATAAACGGCACGATCCTATGTCCTCTCTGCTGCTGGGCGATCTGAAACCTGACGACACTGTGATACAGGGAGCCCAGAAAAGTTTTCTGGCGGCCAAACGTCAGGGATAAAATAATTCCCGCAGGAAATACTTTGGGGCAGCGGTTTCCCGCTGCCCCGATTCTTATTCGTGTTTGTCTTAGTAGTTTTTCAACTATTTTTTAATTTTCACTACCTTTACCTGGCTCCACTTACTGTAGACCTTCTCAGTTCCGTTCATCTTGTAAGCGCGAACCTTCACAAAGTAGCGTTTACCTTTTTTGAGTTTCTTGACAGTGCGGACATTCTTTGCCGCATTGTAGGAGTTCACTGTAGTTTTCTTCTTTCCGAAGTTGACGCCTGTGGAATAAGCGATCTCATATCCATCAGCGCCGGCAACCTCTTTAAACTTCACCTGCACTTTTCTTCCCTTGCGGTTTTTCAGCTTTTTGATGGCTGTTTTGGCCGGAGCGGCAACGTCCTGAGCCTGCGGCTCGGAGGTCTGTGGCTGCTGCGGCTGGGATGGGGTTTCCGGCTCCGCCGGTTTAGATGTCAGGGAGTAGTTGATGTCGTTGTAATCGGTGCTGAAGTCGAGGGTGTAGTCTTCGGACATCACTTCCGCATTTAATTTTTTCGCCATCTCCACTGTCTGGTCTCCAATGGAAATTCCTAAATCTGTTGCTTTCTGCTCCAGCTGAGAAGGATTACTGTTATAAACTTCCATCATCTGAGCATCTACAGTTTTCTGGTCTGCTTCTAATTTGTTTACATATCCTTTGTAGAAAGCTTTTACTTTTTCTCCTACAGTGTTCACATTTTTTCTTGCATAGGTATCTAAATCCTGAAAAATCCAATATGCAGATGTCGCACTGTAATCATGTGCTTCTTCTTTATAGGCTTCTGGTGCATCTGTCAATAATGCTCCATAAAACGGAACCATCGGAGCATAGGCTGCACTGCCTAAACTCAGCCATTCTACTGTTGCCAGCTGCGCAGACATATCGGAACGAATCTGCATAATATGACATTCAGCAGAACTTGCCACGCCGATATATCTAATACTTCCCAACCCACGCGGTCTTCCATCTGCAAAGTCCTCAAATTCTTCGTACTGACTTCCTGCCAGCTGATATAACTTTTCAACTGTAACGTTTTTTGAAGGAACATCGAAGAAAATATCCTGATAATTATCCGTATAAATATCTGTATTATCTTCACCGGTTAAAATATACTGGCCGGCACGAATACGATCGGCATTTCCAGAAGCATATCCATTACCACCGTAAGTAAGCTTGATATTAAGAGCATTCTCATTATCAGGCTCTGTCAGCGACTTATGATAGATTCCGCCTGCTTTCGCTTTAGTTATAATATCCTTTGATGCAATCACGTCATCATCCGTTACATCAATATCCCCAAGTACCAGACAGTTCGGGATAATCGCTGCTTTATCATCAGGCATTTTTACTGCACAATATTGATACCCGGAAAGGATTTCCATGTACCATACTTCATTATTATCAGCAATAAATACACCATCAGCTGTATACCATACGCCATAATCATCAATTGCTTTTGCGAGTATCTCTACTCCCTCTCTGGCGGTTGATGCCTGGCAAAGAATATAATCTACATAGTTCTCTTCAGAAACACCTGCTGGTCCTACAAAAGGATCTGCATTCTGTGCATCGGCACTGTTACCTGCAGTGGTAGTTGCTGACATGGATACACCCATCTCATTTACACCAACTTCACCGAATAATCCGGCTCCTTCTTCTTCATTATCCCGGCAGGCCGTATAACGATATGTTTCCTCTAAATCCTCATTATAATAAGGAGCTTTAAACTCAGTAGCTCCGCTTTCATCAACCCACATGCGGTCTGCTGGAATCTCCTTGGACTCGATCACCTGAAACACCTTATCATATCCGGCTCCAATATCCTCCGTCCTTCCAAACAGTGTGGACCCGTCTTCTGTCAGGTCGGAACCTACGTAGTAGGATGTACAGGCTTTTGCCGGAACGGCTGCCAGGGCGGTGAAGCCGACAGCTGCCAGCATGGTCAATAATGCTTTTTTCACTTTTCTCTCCTCCTGTGTTTTGCAGTTTTACAGGCAGTTCCCTTCTTTTTTGTGCGCTGATTATTTTTTCTTCATGACAGCGCAGTCTCATTTTCTTTCTGAAAATGCAGGGACTTCCCAAAACGGCAACAGAATTTCTGTCATTTTTATCCTGATGCAACGGTGCCATTATAATACTTTCTTTACATTTCGTCAATGAATTTTTACATATTTATGCATCTTATGTCGTTATCATTGCATTTTATTTACATTTTTATAATCATTTATGCATTTCATTATTATATGCAAGCAATATTTTTATATTATTTTTTGTTTTAAGAGAAAATCTTCTCGCCTTGATAAGCAAAATATTTGTGGACAAAAAAGAAAAGTACCGTTCTCTCAAGAAAGAGTACAGTACTTTTCCTGCATTTTTATAATAAATTTCAACTGAACGTTCTATAGGACAGAACTATCAGATGGTCAGCGGTTTGCCTGTCAGTAGCTCGTATGCTTCTTTGTATTTATCGATGGTCTTATCGATAACATCCTGCGGCAGGTTGTAGTCGCTGTCCGGGTTGGCTTTGAGCCAGTCTCTTACAAACTGTTTGTCGTAGGATGGCTGTCCTTTGCCAGGTGCGTAGCCTTCTTTTGGCCAGAAACGGGAGCTGTCCGGTGTGAGCATTTCGTCGCCCAGGATAACGTTGCCGTCTTCGTCCAGTCCGAACTCAAACTTGGTGTCGGCAATGATGATGCCTTTGCTGAGAGCGTACTCTGCACATTTTTTGTAAAGAGCGATGGTTTTCTCTTTCAGCTCGTTGGCATAGAACTCGCCTTTGCCCGGGTAAGCCTTTTCGAGGATCTCCACGGACTTTTCATAGGAAATGTTCTCGTCGTGGTCGCCAATCTCTGCCTTGGTGGATGGAGTGTAGATCGGTTCCGGCAGCTGCTGAGATTCCTGAAGACCTTCCGGCAGCTTGATACCGCAGACAGTTCCGTTCTCCTGATAGCTTGCCCAGCCGCTTCCTGTAATATATCCGCGGACGATACATTCGATTGGAAGCATCTCAAGCTTCTTGCACATCATGCTCTTTCCTCTGAACTGTTCCTGCTGGAAATATTCCGGCATATCTTTGGTGTCGACAGAAATCATGTGGTTCGGTACCACATCCTCTGTATAGTCAAACCAGAACTTGGACATCTGTGTCAGCACAGCGCCTTTATCGGTGATCTTGTTCTTTAAGATAACGTCAAATGCGGAAATTCTGTCCGTGGCTACCATGATCAGGCTGTCGCCGTTATCATAAATCTCACGTACTTTTCCTTCCTTCATCGGTTTAAATTCTTTCATTCCACTCATCCTTTTCTTATCATGATGCTTGATTTCTATGGTTTTTACCGGGTAATTGTACTACAATCTTTTCCGGAAAACAATTCTTTTTCTCTTTTTTTCTGTCCTGATTTTCAGTTTTTGGATTTTTTCCAGTTTTCCATCGTCAATCATATCGTCACTGTTTCTTTTTTGACGCCTTTTCTTCTGACTGCTTTTGATATCCCGGATAAGATTTGCAGATATCTTTTAAACAGCATCGCTCGCAGTAAGGAGTGGTCCGTGCTGTACAGACTTCTCTTCCGTGGAATACAAGCCGGTGACAGAAATCGCTGCCCTCCTCAGGAGGGATAATCTTCCAGAGCGCCATTTCTACCTTTTTTGGTTCTTTGATATCATCTACCAAACCGATACGGTTGCACAGCCGGATGCAATGAGTATCAGTAACGATGGCCGGTTTACCGAACACGTCTCCCATGATGAGGTTGGCGCTTTTCCTTCCGACGCCCGGCAATTTCATCAGGTCGTCAAAATTATCCGGCACCTGTCCTCCGAACTCATCCCGGAGCATCCGCATACATTTGCTGATATCCCGTGCCTTACTCCTGCCGAGACCGCATGGACGGACGATGGCCTCGATGTCCTTCGGCTCCGCCGCTGCCAGCGCGTCCACACCCGGATATTTGGCAAATAAATCCTGCACGATCACATTTACTCTCTCATCCGTACACTGGGCTGCCAGACGAACGCTGACCAGAAGCTTCCACGCTTCGTTGTAATCCAGTGTACACCCGGCGTCCGGATATTCCTCTTTCAGCCGCTCGATGGCAATGGCGGCTCTCTCCTTTTTTGTCATATGTATACCTCCAATAATGCAAATTGATCGACCGTCCTTTTCGGGCCATTTTATTGCTTTTCATCCTATTCTGTATCCGCTCCGCTGACAACTGCCCGGGCGCTTTCCGGCGCATCTTCCGCGTCTGCCTGCGCGTCTTTCTCTCCGCTCATGGACACCAGCAGGCATCCTCCGATAATCAGAGCAAAACCCAGCAAATCAATCGTGGCAAATTCCGTGCCCAGCCAGAGGGCGGAAATCACTGTCGCCACCACCGGCTCGATACACGCCAGCATGCTTGCCTTCACCGGTCCGATATCGGCCACTCCCTGCAGATAGAAGGAAAAGGCAATGACAGTACCCAGAATGACCATAGCCAGCAGCGCCAGCACGATATGCAGATCAAAATCCCAGGATTTCTCCCAGATGCGAAAAGCGACCGCCAGCACGATACCGCCGATCAGCATGGCAAAACCATTGATCAGCGGTGTTCCCCATTTCTTGAGAAGCTGCCCCGGCAGCAGAGTATAGGTGACCAGCGCCAGCGCCGCCAGACCGCCCCAGGTCAGAGCGCCGCCGGAGATCACCAGTCCGTCCAGACGACCGTGGGTGGCGAGAAGCACAACGCCGATGAGCGTCAGAACCGCCGCCGTTATCTCCTTGCCCCGCGGCAGCCGCCGGGCGAGGATACAGGATATGATCATTACCAGTATAATTCCGGTGTTCTGAAATACTGTGGCCGTACCGGAATTGGAATAACTGATGGCGGTGAGATAGGCAAACTGGGAAAACATCAGACCGCCTACGGCAAATATCACCAGCCGCACTGCCTCCGCCGGCTTTTTCCAGACGGCGAACGTCTCTTTCTTTTTTGCAAATAACGTAAACAGCAGCAGAATCACGCCAGCTCCCAGCATACGGATCGCCGCCAGCATTCCTGATTCCATCTGGCTGTTGGCAAAAATATACTGGCCGCAGGTACCGGAAAATCCCCAGGCTGCACCGCCAGTTAATGTGAGGATAACTCCTCTGATCTGTCTCTTCTTCTGTGTCATACATTTTCCCCTCTTTTATTAAATCTGAGTGGTAGTATAACACAACCCGCAGGATTTTTTAATATATTTCAGGGAAAATGTACGGGAAAACCGTTTATTATTTTTCGGGGAAAATGTGCAGGAAAACCGGAAAACACCGCTTTAATGCGGCTTATCCTCCAGCAGCCGCTCCTGGTTCTCAAGAATCCGGTCCATCTTCTTATGGAGATCTTCCAGAATAAATTCTGACTTCAGATTCACTTTATAGGCGTTCTCCGCCTGCTCCCGGTCTCTCTCTTCCCGGCGGTTCTGACTCATCATGATGAGCGGCGCCTGAATGGCTGCCACGCAGGACAAGACCAAATTCAGTAAAATGTACGGATACGCGTCAAATGCGTTGTCTTTCATCAGGTTATTGCCGAACATCCAGAACAAAAGCAGGGCCGTAAAAGAAAAAATAAAGCCCCAGCTTCCGGCAAACTTTGCGATTTTGTCCGCGGTCCGCTGCCCAAATGTACTGGCAGCATGGAGGCTCCGCTCCAGATCTACCGATACTTTCTTTTCCAGCATCATATGGAGGATATCCTCCTCATCGAAGTCCTCCGCCACATTGTCCACCAGTACCCGCACCAGTTCCAGCTTCTCATCGGCAGTGAGCGTTTTATCCGGCGCGGCGCCGGGATTCTTTCCGGTTGAAGCCGCGGTCGGCTCCGCTGAATCTCTGATATTCTGCCCGGCCGAAATGCTGGCGGCAGGCTCCGGCGGCGCCATTTTTTTTCGTTTTGACATACTGCTGTCCTCCTGCTCTCTTTTAAAACAGTATGCCCGGATTTTTTATTTTCAATCGAATTTTATTCCCGGCGTCCCGGTCACGACTTTAAGAACACCAGATTCTTCTCATCGGAGTACATTTCCGCAAAACGGTATCCTAGCCGGTCAAAGCCTTTCAGTTCCTCCGCGGTCTCCGCCTTCTGTTCCGCCATGAAACGTACCATCTCGCCCCGGGCCATCTTGGCGTAGGTTCCTTTTTCTTTAACCTTGCCGTCAATGAGTTCTCCGAACACGCAGGTGACGCAGGAAATATTCTCCGGCAGATATTTTAAAACCGCCTTGCTGTACTCTTTGGACGCCAGATTCACCAGAAGGCTGCATCCGGCGAGTACTTCCCCGGCGATGGCATCGCCCCAGAAATCATACAGCGAATCCAGATCCTGCCGGTGGAAGCGGGCCTGCATCTCCAGCCGGTAAGGCGTGACGCCGTCAAAGGGCCGGAGCGCCCCATAAAAGCCCGACAAAATGTACAGATGATTCTGGAGATAGCGGTACGCCTTCTCGTCAAACACCGCCGGCGCCATGTATTTATACTGGATGCCCTCGTAGGCGAGAATGGCCGGCGTCAGCCGCTCCCGAAGATTCATGGATGTAATCCGCTCAACATTTTCAAGAGCAATCTTGTCGTTGCATTTCCACATTTCCTGCAGTTCTGACGGAGTCATCTGCTTCATCTGTCCCAGAAGATACTCCGTCTGCTCCAGAAAATGCGGCAGTCCCTCCGGCGGCAGAATGTCCGTTTCGTTCATTTTCTTCGCCGGAGAGATGATGATTTTCAGCATATGTCTTCTTCCTCTCCTTTACTGCTTTCTAAGAGCGCCTTTTTGCCATAAAAACGAAACCATACTTTCGTATCTGCTCCGCCGTGAAACCTCTGGCAATCAGAGATTCATCATATCGTTTCTTTTCAATCTGACAAAGAGCAGCCTGTGCCGTCTCTTCCAGACTGTTTTCCCTTCTGCTCTGTACTTTAAATTCGATGATGATGGCATTATCACCTCCATTCTTCGGTTCCAGCATGACATCGTATCTGCCGAAACCGCTTTCTCTGTTGGAAGTCAGAATATACCGTTCTTCCAGCTCCACCATCAGCCCGAAGACAAAACCATGATAGAATCTTTCCGGCTCGCTGTCCCCGGAAGGATGACTGCCGCTGTCAAAGAAGCTGAATGTCGCCAGGGACACCCGGTTCATATATACGTTCATGGCTTCCGCATCTGCAAAACCGCGTCCTCCTGCACATCCACATCCTTCACTTTTAGATAACCGCTTGCAACCATCAGACTCCAGATAGCGCTCTCGTCCTGATCAAGCTGATTGTACACAATCTGCTCATCCAGTTCCGTCCGTAACGTTTTGCCGCACATCAGCATTTCTATTCTTTCCTTCACATCACCACCCCTCTCCCGGCAGGCAAATTCTTCCGACGGAAATATTCACTCCCATCATAGTAAATATACTGTAATTTCATACTATCTATACTGTAATTTTAACCAATGGGACAGATTGAGTCAATAAGGGATGTATACGGAAAAACTCTTGAGAAATTCACAAATGTATATAGGAAATAAAAAATCTCCCGGATGAGAATGATACTTTGGCATTTCCTCTGTCCGGGAGAAATTTTTTATAATTCATTTTTTACATCCGCATATTTACCGAACCATTTTTGTTTTGATTTTACTCCATTTCCCATAAGTCCTTATGATTGTGCCGCCTGATTTACTCTTTTTAAACGACCGAGCTCTGAAATAATATTTTTTTCCGGTCTGCAGTTTTTTAATGACTTTACTGGTTTTCTTATTCTTTTTTAAAATTATCGTTTTTGTTTTCTTTTTCTTAAACTTCTTACTGGTAGAATACTGAATCTGATATCCGGAGGCATTTTTGTCCCGTTTGACCGTTACCTTCACTGTTCTGTTCCCGGAAGCCGCCACAGACTTAATCTTTATACGCTTCAGTTCAGAGCCAACACCGGAAGAAATCCCGTCATTGCTCCCTCCACTGGTTATACTTGAGTTTTGAGAACTATTTCCAACATTGGCGTTGTTGACGTTACTGGTTCCAGTATTACTGCTGCCGCCTGTCTGATTTCCCATCGCGGCATTATCTTCATTTGACGTCCCGTCGGAGCTGACCGTTCCCGCATAAGAATATATACTGTCAGCCGATGCATCCAGATGCAGTACTGGCCGGATTCCCTGCGGATCCTGTTCATCATAATACCAGCCCTCATAGTAACCGAATTCTCCGTTCTCATCAACCCCGTACACACCCAGATATGGAGTTCCTCCATCTTCATACGCCAGCATTCGGCTCCACCAGCCACAGGAGCCGGTCCCATAATATACTCCCATCGCTTTGGCATACTCCGTTGGCCGGCAAATTCTGTGAGCATCGGAAAGGAATCCATGCTGCACGGCAGTGTCATCAAATTTTTCGTCCAGCTCAAACCCCCAGAGCAAATAAACTTTATCCATTGTAGGTAGATTATATATTCCGTCCGGAGTGTACTGATTCTCCACATCCGTCTGGATAATACCTGCCTGCTCTTCGGTCGTAAAGGCGCTGGCCAAAAATCCATGCTGTTCCAATGATGTGCTGTTTAAAAATTTTCTTAAAGAATGATTCATCCATATATTACTGTCATTGGACAAGATATTTTTCGCATCGACAGCTTCATCTGCCATCAAAAACAGTTCATTTCCTGCCTCTAATACCCGCCACTTCATCGGTTCATAACGGAAATAATGCCAGTCGCTGACGCTGCCCCAATTATAATACCCCGCTTCTCCAGAATGAGTGGAATCTTCCGCGTCAGTTTTTCTCACCCTTCGATACTTTTCTCCACTGATTCGAATCTCATCATTGGACCATCCGCTGGCAGACGCCAGCGCGGTATATTCACTGCTTCCCGGCAAAATCTCCGTCTGCGGATAACTTCCGAACCAGACGCAATCCCAGGTAACGGTATTCCCGTCTGTAACCGGATCCTTTAATGTGACGGTCGCCGCCTGCGCGCTACCCACACCTATTTCGGGACAAAGAGTACATACCAGAAGCACGGCAAGAAATACCGTTCCCATACGCTGCAAAATGTTTCTCATAGTCTTTCTCCTCTCTCTTTCACCGGCAGCCATCCGTTCGAAATTTTGCTCATTATGCCGGTAAATATTTATTTTTTATGTATAGTATTGATAATATCATACGTCAAAAACAAAAAAATAAATTCCCAAAATGATTAGGAATTTATTTTCAATCGTCTTATTACATTTCTCTATGATTTGTTTATATGTCCACATTCCGTAATAATTTTTCCAGATCACAGAAACGGCACCATATAGACCGGCAGCATCAGAACATCCTTGTCTTTCTGTAAATCCTTTGTATAAATCAGATATTTCTCCAGAATTCTTTCCGAATATTTTTCTGAGAACCGGTCCAGGGACGTGTGAATTTTATATCCTGAGGATTTCACCTCAATGGGGCAGATTTTATTTTTCTTTGACAGGATAAAATCCACCTCGTAGTTATGCTTTGTTTTCTCATTGGCAAACGTATGATAAAACAATTCATTTCCGCTGGCTGTCAGCATCTGGGCGACAATATTTTCATATAAATATCCAAGATTGGCGCTGAGTTTATCATTAAGCAGTTTCTCATAAATCGTATTTTCTGTAAAATCTCTGTCTTTAAAGGTCAACGTCGTAAACAACCCGGTATCGGCGAGAAATAGTTTAAATTTCCTCAAATCTTTATGAGCAGACATTCCAACGCCGGGATCATTGGCATGATAAGCCACAAGGACTGTTCTGGAATCTTTCATCTGTGCAATCAATTCCAGAATACTATCCGCTCTTTCATTGGCAAGAACACTTGAAACCTGATATCTGGAAGTATTTTTATTCAATTCCGCCGGTATTGCGTCAAACAACATGGAAATTCTTCCCGTTGCGTCTATTTTACGGAAATCATCTTCATAAAGATTTAAAATATCTCTTTTTATGATGTCCACCTTATGAAAATTATTTGTCCGCAAATACTCGTCCACTGCCTGAGGCATTCCTCCTATCAGCATATAGAGCCGAAAATCTCTCAACAATTTTCGATTCATTTTTTCTCCCACCGGTTTCCTGCTTTCAAATACGCTTCGCAGCAGGTTTGTCGTCACATTATCGCCCTTCGCCCAGAGAAACTCTTCATAGTCCATGGGATACATGCTGATTTTTCTCTCTTCACTGGGAATCAGAATATCCTTCACATTTTTACGGATGGAAATAAGCGAGCCCGTCTCAATATAATCATATCTTCCATCTTTCACCAACGCTTTTATCGCCTGTCTCGCCAGAGGGAATAACTGCACTTCATCAAAAATGATCAAAGATTCTCTTTCTATTAAATCCGTCTTATATTGAAGCTGAAGTTGTAAAAAAAAGAAATTCAAATCTGACAAATCATAAAAAAGCTCTTTTACTGCCTGAGAGGCAACCGAAAAGTCAATTAAAATATAGCTGGCATATTCATTTTTTCCAAATGTTTCCACCACGGTGGATTTACCTACCCGCCTTGCTCCTTCAATTAATAATGCTGTTCTCCCCTGAGATTCTTCTTTCCATTGCTGCAGTTTGTTGTATATCTTTCTTTTAAACATAAGCGTTACCTCCTGGATCTACAGATACAAGATTTCATTCCCAACGTGCTGATTTTTATCTCTATTATATACTATATGCAGAATCGCACTTTTTTTCAAGGCAAATTCCTGCAAAATCGCACTTTTTATTTTCACGTTTTCCTGCAAAATCGCACTTTTTATCGTATGGATTATGATGTGACGACCTCCGGCGGCGCGAACCAATCAAATATTTGGGCCGCTGCACACTCCCCGCCGGCAGAAATCTCTTGACACCACCGTATCTATAGTATATAGTGTGCATATAATAACATCATACCAAAGGAGGCGGCGTTTTGAAGATAGTAATCTCCAACACATCAGACCTTCCTCTTTATCAGCAGATCAAAGATCAGATCAAGGACGCTATTCTCCGGGAGGAGCTCACCCAGGGAGACGCGCTTCCTTCTATCCGAAGCTTTGCCAATGATCTGAAGGTGAGTGTTCTCACCATACGGCGGGTTTATGAGGAGCTGGAGAAGGAAGGTTTCGTGACCAGCCAGGTGGGCATCGGCACTTTCGTCTCTGCGGGGAATCTGGATCTGCTGCGGGATTCCAAGCGGCGGCTGGTGGAAGAAAAAATGCAGGATATGATTCACACGGCGAAGTCACTTTCCATCACCAAAGAAGAGCTTATGGAAATGATGGACATTTTATATGAGGAAGAATAAGAGCGGAGGGCTTACCCGCAGCAGGCCGCACAGTATTTTCCTGAAAGGGGGATTGACATGAACACGATATTACATCCGATTCTGGAGGTACATCATCTGAATAAATCTTACAAAGATTTTGCTTTGCAGGACGTTTCTTTTTCTCTGCCGGAGGGCTGTATCACCGGCTTTATCGGAGCCAACGGCGCAGGGAAAACGACCACGCTCCATACGCTTCTGGGTCTGACCGGGGCGGACAGCGGCGAGATCCGCTTTTTGGGCATGGATATGCGGGAACAGGCCGAGGAGATAAAAAATCGAATCGGCGTGGTGCTGGACAGTAATTGCTTTTACGAAGGGCTGACCCTCAATCAGATGAAAAATATCATTGCGCCCGCCTATTCCCGGTGGTGCGAAGAAGATTACCAGCGGTATCTTCGTACATTTTCTCTGAATCCAAAGCAGACCATCAAGACGCTTTCCAAAGGAATGCGTGTGAAATACGCGCTGACCCTGGCCCTCTCCCACAAAGCAGAACTTCTCATCATGGACGAGCCCACCAGCGGGCTGGACCCTCTGATACGAAGTCAGGTGCTGGGAATTCTAGCCGATTACATGGAAAACGGGGGACGCGGCGTATTTTTCTCCACACATATCACATCCGATCTGGATAAGATTGCAGATACGCTCATTCTCATTGACGATGGTAAGATTCTCTTTCAGGAAGAAAAAGATGTGCTTCTGGATTCGTACCGGATCGTGAAGGGTGACGTCTGCTGGCTGACGGCAGACACCCGTCCGCTTTTTATAAATGTTTCTGAAACTGCTTTCGGTTTCACTGCGCTCACCGGGCAGGCGGCGCGGGTGCTGGCAATGATGCCCGAAGCAGTTATGGAGCGGCCGCACATTGAAGATATCATGCTGGGCGTCATCGGAGAAAATGTACCGGCAAAGGAGCGTCGCTGAGCCGCCGCCCATAAAAGACCCGCATAACACGTTTTAGAAAGGGGAGAACTCTATGCTGCTGCATTTAATAAAGAAAGAATTTGTCGTCATACAAAAACAGACTCTCTGGATGGTTGGATTAATCGCTCTTATACCGCTTTTTATGCTCTGGAAGCTTCCGCAGTACGCCAACTATCTGGGCTTTGTTTTTGCTGTGATTTATGGTACATTTATCATGTTATCCTATATATGTCTGGCAGAATATCAGTGTAAAAAGGCGTCCGCCTATCTGTGTACCACGCCTTATCCGCGGAAGTATCTGGTGCTGTCCAAATATTTTTTCTGCATCATTGTCTACCTCTTCTGCGCTCTTATATTCTGGCTGGAGACATTGCTTCTGCCTCAGCTTGGCAATTTGTCTCTGCCGCTGGCAGGAGGGGCATTTTTGCTCATTGCCGTGCTGTGCGGAATATATCTGCCCATCTGCTATTATTTCGGGTATGACAAAACGAAGTTTGTCTATGTGATCATCGTTCTTGGATTGTCGTACCTGCTGCCGGTTTTGATAGGATTTAACATTGAAGATACAATATCCCGGCTGTTCATGGCAGTTTCTCCTGATTTCGCCGGAGCAGCAATCTTCATCACGGGGCTCTTGATTTTTGTCCTGTCGGCGCTGATCTCTGTCCGTATCTATGACCACAAAGATCTGGCATAGATCACGGGGATCTGACATAATATTGGGGGACGCAGGTCGCGTTAGCCCGGCCGTATCATTATAAACACTATATCGGAGGTTTCACTATGAATAACGACAGTATTTTTCTTTATATTATCGCTGCTGCTGCGGTGGTCTACGCCATCGGCAACGCCTACGGTTTCTTTGTAAAGCGTGCCAGATGCACGGTCACTGAAGGCACCGTGTATTCCATCTGGACGCCGGGACCGGAGAAGATGCGTTTCCGCAATTCCAAGTGGGCTAAAATCGCCTACAAAGTGAACGGCAAAAGATACATTTCCTATAACCGGATTCAGATTCCCATGAGTGCGGAAGTGGGAACAAAGATCACTATCCGCTACGATGCGCTTCAGCCGGATATGCTCTACAGCTTTTCCTGGAAGAAGATCGGGATTGCCCTGGCGGTGGCCGCAGTCTGTGTTATCCTCGGCGTGATGACACAGATGGCATAATATTAAGAACATACTTTTGGACATATTTCTTGGACATACTTTTTTTACTTCTTGAACATACTTCGGGCCCGGATAAAAATCCGTGCCCGTGTTGTGTGATATTATAATCTCTTTTTTATCTTTGTCTTACTTAGAAAGTAATCCCTTCTATGCTTTTTAAAATTGCATTTCTGTTCTTTGGATGAAGATAAGTCTTATTTAATCTGGATTTTTTATAGCTCAAATAAGAATCTTTTGTTTCCTGCATCAACAATCGGGTAAAAAATCTTTCCCAACTGAAATATTCTTTGCTGTCTATATAATTCTCTGGTGTTTCTAATATTTTTTCTACTTCTTTTCCGTCAATGAGTCCAGACGATAAGATAATCCATTCAAAAGACTCCGGTAAATATAAGCTGATATTTTTCATTTTTTCTGCCATTTTGTATAATCGACTCATCTCCGGGCCTATTGCCGCTCCATCGGCAATTACACAGATTTGTTCTTTTTGAGCCTCTTCCAACATGGCAAAAATATTAGATTTTCCTCCGGCACTTTCGCACGATACTCCGGACTCATTGGCCACAGCATGAAAAAAATCATATCCCGCATTGGAATCTTCCACAATAATTCTTTCTGGCTTTACCGGCACATTCTGTACGTTTGCGTATATTCTGTACATTTGCTGATATACCTTTTTCGTATTCTGGTATCTGCCCGAAGAATGCAGACCATAGATTTCCTCCACACTGTACGGCAAATTATAAAGGTTTTCTCTTGTAATCAGCACAAAGTAATTATCAGAGTCACGAACAGACGCCGCAAATTCTTCCGTGTTGATAAATGCATTTTCTTCATCTGTAAAAAGAATGCTTCCGGAAATGTTTTCTAAAAGCAATTTCCAGTTGGCGCCTTCCAGAACTCTACATGGCACATCGCAGATCACATCGATGCCGCTCGACTTTCCCAGATTCTCCGCCTGCCGCAGCATATTGATCAGAGTGGTTTTTCCTGTGGCGCTGTCTCCCTGGATAATGGTAATATTCCTTTTAATATCAAATTCATAATGTAATCGGTTGTTCTGAATTATAACTCTATGACTTCCCTTCATACGTTATCACCTATACATATTTCCCTGCAATCCGGATAAATTCCAGCATATTATGGACCATTTCTCCTGTATTGAGAATCTGAATTTCAAATTCCCCGTCGCCAAAATCCATAATGTGCCTGAGATTAATCGTCAGATCTTTTTCTTTTCCAATCTTCAAAATCCATTTTGCACAATTATCACCACAAGCTGAGGCATTAAATACATTTCCCGAATCATCAAACGCCATCAAGATCAGTGTCTTCACACCGCCTGATATTTCTTTTACAGAAATCGGTCCCAGCACCGGACTTTCAATCAAATGCGGTCCCACCACTTCTGACTTATCCACGTCGCGAATCATTTCAACTGACAATTCTTCCGTAATCCACTCATCCTCATAGCGATTATCGAAATAAACCGGAGGATAGTAAATGGCTTCTTCCATTTTTCCCAAATATATACGCAGCATAGTTATATCACTCCTATCTTGTATACACTGTTCTTACAGTTTAGCATATCCTCCGGTTCTTCGCTATCCCTATCAGAAAAATCACAGGAAACGTTTTTACTCCCCGCTCTCTCCTGCGATCAGCGTCTTGAGCGTCTCCGCGTCTGTCCACACGTTCAGCGTATTTTCTCCATATCCCTCATTATAATACACCGTAATATCATAGTCAGGCGTTGGGCTTTCACCCTCGTAACCTGAAGAATAGTAAGTGAAATTGCTGTTGCTGATTGTCAGCTTTCCTTTCACGGACTGGATTATGGCCGGGTCGGTCACGGTCCAGTTCTTTGGCTCATCGCCAGTATAATCATTGACGTCAATCTGCGTGATGTTTATGTCGGCAAGGGTACGGTCTACCGCACAGCCCTTGCTTTCCAGGAAGGCGAGAGTCTTTGTGAAGGACGGATAAATGTAATAAAAATCGTCGGTAAAATCCATTCTATCTTCCACTTCATGCTCTATGTTCAGCTCTGCCACCGGGAGAACTGTCCGCATAGTCTCATAGTCGAGAGTGTCCAGCTCGCTGAGGTAGATTGTCAGGAACTGCTTCTGTTCTTCCTCGGTGAGGCGCAGATTCTGGTTCTCGATGAAGCTGTTCCAGGAAATGGACTTGATCTTGCTCCAGTCCGCTGTATACAGGGAATATACGCTTTTCCGGAAACTTTCGGAGTGACAGGCAGCTTCCATAATCGCATTGGCCTGAGCATCGCTCATATCAAATCTTCTTTTGATCGTCTCTCCGTTTTTCATATAATAAGTGACTCCCACGTACTTTCTGCCTTCCTGCTCCGCGGCATTGGCGCCGTTATCCGTATAGTAGATGGTCGGAGAACTGTCAGTCACCGCTCCGTCCGTCGCCTGTTCCGGGCCTCCCGGGAACCTGTTCTGACGTTCTTCTTTCACAGCATCTTTGATGAGATCAAGTACATTTTCCATGTCCTTTCCGGTGATACTCTGTTCGCTGTCACCCCAAAAATACTCTTTTCTGTAAGTGAAGCCGTCATCCTCCACCATGACGCTGCTCACTCCGCCGGCAGCCGGAACATAGCTGTCGTAGCCGTAAAAATCCAGATAGAAGGAGCCCGTCAGGCAGAGCACCACCGCCATGGTCGCGAGCATCTGTTTCCAGTGGCTCCACATACCGCGGATGTCAAACTGGTAAATGCACTCAATGATTCCGTGAAACAGCACTGTTCCGAACACGATTCCGATGACAATCCAAATCTTTGAAGAACTCAAAGTGAGGCTGTACAGGTAGCTTCCGGTGTACAGAGCTGCCGGAATCACCAGCAGAATCCGGATGAGCGGGTTGATTTTCGAGAACGCCATGGCTTTCCCTGCCGTCTCTGACGGCCGTATATCAAAAAGATACTGACACAAAACCGCAAGGGCAATGATCCACACGCATACCACCGCCATCACCGGCAGTTTTTCGGACAGATTCCATCCGGAGGCAGCAGGCTGCATACGGACGGCCAGATAAACCGGGGAACCGTAATCAAAATAGTTCATGAATGCAGGCGGCTCCACATAGGAGAAAAAGAATATTCTCGGCAGCTCAAGCAGCGCATACTTTATGAGGACCGGCGCCCAGGTGACAAATACCGCCGTTCCAAGGACGCCCACCACTACATTTCCCGTCATGATCATGGCGAGGGCCGCCGTGAAAAAGGCCGCGGCAAAGGCCAGCAGATTACAGAGGATCGCCAGCAGCAAATTGCTCAGTACATTTCCTGTAAAATATCCAAGGGCAACGGTGATCACCGCTTCAATCACCGTGGAGACCAGCAGTCCCGACGCAAAAACAAGGAAACTGTTGGCTGTGATCACCCGGAACATATCTTTTCTCTTTACCGGAAGAGAATGAAAGAAGTCTATCTTCGTTCTGGAATGAAGATAAGCAAATCCGCAGATCGCCGTGAGTGCTCCGAGGGCCGCGCACAGAATCAAAAGACTGTTCGGTCCCGAAGCGTTCAGCACCGTTGCATATACCTCGGCTCTCGTCCAGCCCTCGTAGGCCATGGAGTTCTGAATGGTTATCACAAAAAACATGAGGGCAAACAGAAAATACACGAATGTTATCACCGTGACGCCCAGCCGATGGCGCATATGTTCTTTCAGTAATTTAGAAAACGATGTTTTTGATGTCATATCCAACTACCTCCGTTTCGCTGATAAAGATTTCTTCCAGAGACAACGGGAGCGCTTCCATAAATACCGGCTGAAGCTCTCCAATCCTGCTCAGTATCTCTTCCTCGCTGCCCCGCACCGTGAGAGTCAGCAGCTTTCCTCTTCTGGTCATGGATAAAATGTCAAGAGATTCTTTTAAGGATTCATCCAGCTCTTCCGGCAGCACGCACTGAATCTTGTGCAGATTCCATTTCAGGTCTTCCAGATCCTTCGACAGAAGAACGCCGCCCTTGTGAAGCAGGCCGATATGGTCGCAGATGTCCTCAAGCTCCCGGAGATTGTGGGACGCGATGACCGGGGTCAGCCCCTTCTCATCGATCTCTTTGGCAAAAATACCTTTGATTCCCTGGCGCATCACCGGGTCGAGACCGTCAAAGGTCTCATCACAAAGCAGGTAAGACACATTGGCGCAGATACCCAGCAGCAGGGACAGCTGTTTTTTCATTCCTTTTGAAAAAGTCTGGATCTTCCGCTCTCCGTCCAGGCCGAACCGCAGCAGGAACTTCATGAACCGTCTCCGGTCAAAGCCCGGATAGTACACGCTGTACACATCCGCCATCTTTTCCGCCGTGGTATTTGGGAAGAAAAACTGATCATCGGAAATGTAAAAAATCTTTCTTTTGGCTTCCGGGTTATCCCATACATTTTCTCCGTCAATGAGAATCTCACCTTCGTCCGGCCGCATCACTCCTGCCATCATGCGAAGCAGGGTACTCTTGCCGGCGCCGTTGGTTCCCAGCATGCCGAATACATTTTGCTCCTTTAATGTCAGGCTCACCTGAGAGACCGCCTGGATCTCACCAAAGCTCTTGCTGACGTTCTTTATTTCAATCATCCTGCACCTCCTCATGTAGATCCGTTCCGTCATTTCCCTGCGGAGCGTCCGCCGAACGGGAATCTTCCCTCTTTTCATAGACTTTATCCACACTGGATATGATATTTTCTCTGGTTATCCCCTGCTCCCTGCAGGTTATCAACTGTTTTTCCAGTGCGCGCAGCAGCTTATTCTGCTGCTTTTCCTTCAAATGTTCATCCGCCCGGACAAAGTTGCCCCGGCCCTTTACCGAATAGATAAAGCCGCTCCGCTCCAGCTCGCTGTACGCCCGCTGTATGGTATTGGGGTTGATAGACAGCTCCACCGCCAGCGAACGCACCGAGGGCAGTTTGGAATCCGGTTCCAGCACGCCTCCCGCAATGAGCGCCTGCATCTTATCCACGATCTGCTCATAAATGGGACGTTTATCGTTATAGTCAAGGATAATCACATGTCCGCCTCCTCGTATCATGTATTCAGGTTTTTGGGGCTGCCTGTAAACCCTTCCTTTTGTTTCTTGCGCAGAACTTTTATTCGTACAAAAAAATCCCACACAGAAAACCAAGTGTATTAATACATCTAGTACACTTAGTATACTTATCCATACGGGCTTTGTCAACTGTATATTTTGTGCTCTGTTTATTATTTTTTACGCAGCGTCCGGAGATATTCCTTCATCTCCGGGGAAATACGCCGGCTCTCCACCGCTTTCTGGATGGTTTTATTATGTACCCAGACAGGAAGCCTGTTTTCCGTGAGATATGGCAGAATCTCCTGTTCCTGCTTCGCCAGCGCCGTGGCCATGTACCAGGCGCACATCATGTTGACGTAATATTCGTCGGACACAATGCCCGCCACCAGTTCCGGCATCTCCGGCCGGAATTCCTCGTCCAGAAAGTTGGTCATGAGCAGACCGACGCCGTAGCGGATGGTGTACACCTTCCCGCTGCCGATAAATTCCTTCGCCTTCTCATAGACCTGCGCCGGATGCTTCTTAAATATTTTCGGGGAAAAGCTGTCGCAGGTAGCCCAGTTATCCACATAAGGCAGAAAACGCTCCGTCTCCTCCATGGCGCGCTCATAGTCTTTTATGGTCTCAATAATAAATGCGTGCAGATTATTTTCTTCATAATAATAGTGCGGCAGAATACGAAGATATTCCTGCGCCTCCTCCTTTTTTGCAAATGCTCTGGCATATTTGCGAAGCTCAGGCGTCCTAACGCCGATGATCCGCCCCGGATCCACGGTCGGCACAAGTTTCTCATGAAATGCTTTATAACCGGTATCCTGCATGGCAAACAGATTTTTTCTGACAGATTCCTCCAGATGCTTCTCTTCTCTGTGTTCATTCATTTTATATACCTCCTGATCCACATTTTATTACATTTTATCCTCTCTGACCACCAAAGTTTCAGCGTTTCTTTTTTAATAACGGGACGAATTATTTCATATATTTGGGGTCATCATAAAATTTATAGAAAAAAATTTTTCAAAAAACATAAAATCTGTTTATTTTAAATTTAAATTTAACTGCTAATATGTAACCATCAACACAACAGAAACAAAAAACACAAGTAATATAAAGTGCTTAAAACAAGGAGGAATCATTATGACAAAAAAAATTATGTTTTTATTAACAGCATCTGTTCTTTCCATCGGAATCATGACTGGCTGCTCAGGCAATTCCGGAAACACACAGGCCGATGACAATAATAATGTGATAACACAGACAGAGAATCAGAATGTTGCCGATGACAACGCTGATGACGGCAGCGCGGCAACCACAGCGGCAGGCAGCGTAACAGATGATAACGCCGATGACGGCAGCGCAGCAACTACAGCAGCTGCCAATTCCGGCACGGGCTCCAAATATATTTCCGAAGAAGAAGCTTCTTCCATCGCACTGGCCCAGGTGGACGGAGCTACGGAAGATGAGCTTCGGATCAATAAAGACAATGACGACAACCGGAACATTTACGAAGTTTCCATTCTCCACGACGGTGTAGAATACGATTTCGAGATTGACGCACAGACCGGCGATATCCTTTCCCAGAGCAGCGAACGAGACGATGATGATGACTGGGACGACGGCCAGAGCGGCAGCCAGAATAATAACCAGAACAACAGTGGACTGATTTCTGAGAAAAAAGCCAGCAAGATTGCTTTAGGTCAGGTTGACGGCGCCACAGAAAGCGACCTCCGCATCCATCAGGATACTGATGACGGAAGAACCGTATATGAAGGTTCCATCATTTACAATGAGATGGAATACGAATTTGAAATCGACGCACAGTCCGGCGACATCATCGACTGGAGCAGCGAATCTGTATACGACGACTAATTCCTTTTCTCTTTCCTTTCATCTTTTAAAAAAACCCGGGTTTCCCACACGGAAATCCGGGTTTTTTATTTTACAAAAAATCATCTAAAAATAGATTGACAAAATTCCGTATATGCTTTATTATTTGATATATAAAAATTTTATATATACAAAATTGTAGAAAGGAGTGTCCGCATGTACTATCCTGTTTCATCCGTACTAATTGAATGTCTCATTCTTTCCATAGTGGCAGGCAGCGATTCCTACGGATATGAGATCAGCCAGACCGTCAAGCTGGCAGCCAGTATCAAGGAATCTTCTCTTTATCCGATTCTCAGAAAACTGGAACAAAACGGCTATCTTTCGACCTATAATCAGGAATTTCAGGGAAGAAACCGTAAGTACTATTCCATCACTGAGGAAGGCAGGAAGCAGCTGCTTTATCTGAAAGAAGAATGGGACATTTATAAAGAAACTATTGACGGTATCATTGAGGGGAGGTTGAAAAAATGAATCGTGAAACCTATTTAAAAGAATTGCGGAAATATCTGAAACGTCTTCCAAAAGACGACTATGAGAATGCTATGGAGTATTTCACAGAATACTTTGATGACGCAGGCAATGACGAAGAAGCCATCCGGGAACTGGGCAGCCCGCGGGAAGCAGCGTCTGATCTTCTGGCGGCTCTGCTGAACCAGAAGACAGGCGATGCCTCTTCCTCCACATTTTCTGACGCATCGGACGCCAGAGCAGATGGAGACGGCCGCCGGGGCAGAAGATTCCGCGCAGGCGATCCTGTGCCGGAAGCAAAGGAAAAGTCTTCACCTCTTTCCATCCTGCTCATTGCCTGCCTGGCCATCTGCGCGGCTCCGATTGCAGCTCCGCTGGCGCTGGCAGCACTTGTTCTCCTGGTGTGCGGTGTTGTCGTAGTTCTCTGCGCAGTATTATGCATTTTTATATTCAGCGTTTGCTTTGTCATAGCAGGAGCTTACTCGCTGGTTCAGGGCTTTGCCGTTGCCTCCGCTTCTGTTCCCGCATTTCTTATCATATCAGGGAGCAGCCTGCTGGCTATCGGCCTCGGCGTCCTTCTGTTTGTCGCCGGCATCTTTTTCTGCAAGTGGCTTGTGATCAGACTGGCAAAACTCATCCAGCGCATGCTTGAAAAAAGGAGGGTAAAAAAAGATGAATAAACTTACAAAACGTACCTTACTGGCAGCCGCTGCTCTCTGTGTGATCGGCGGAATTCTTCTGGCCGTCGGCATCGGTTCCGGCGGACTGCGGTTCCTGGCCTCCACCAATTTAACTACCATGGAACCCATCGCTTCATCCAGTAAACTCTATGAGGAAAACAAAACAAAACTTGATGAATTCTCCAGTCTGAACATTGACGTTGCCTACCTGGATCTCACCGTTCTGCCTTCGGAGGACGATTCCTGCTATCTTTCCTATAATGTTTCCGGAAGCATCAAAGAAAATCCATTGAAGTACACGATCAGCAACGGAACCCTTTCCATCAGGGAAGATCATTCTGCCGCATCACAGTTTTTTGTGGGCGTTGATTACAGCTTTCTCGCCCAGGTTCTGACCGGGCGCATCGTCACCGACGGTCCTGACCCGGAATATGACAGCATGACTCTTTATCTTCCTGCCGGCAAACAGCTGAACGACGCGGTTATCTCCGGCGGGGACGGAGACATCTCCATCCGTGGCCTGCAGGCGGATCAGTTTACACTGGAATCCTCCTACGGCAATCTGGAACTTTCCGACACAAGCGCCCGGTCCGCCAGCTTCTCTCTGGGAGACGGCGACGCCGATATGGATAGCGTCACCCTGGAGCAGGTAGATTTTGATACTTCCTACGGAGATGTCACTGTGAAAAATTCATCCTTCGGCGCAGTCACCTTACACGCCGGAGACGGAGACGTCACCTGCGAGAATAACACCTTCACCAGCAACTGTGAGTTCACTCTTGCCTACGGCGATGCATTCTTCCGTCTGGACGACCAGCAGAAGGCTGCTCTCTCCATGGAGTTTCAGACAGACTACGGCGACATCACGATCACAGAATCTCTGCCAAACGGCGCCTTTACCCAGTTTGAGGATGAAGACGCCAAACGATATGAAAAAACCGGAACTGCAGAGGGTGGTACATTATCGGTTGCCTGTGATGATGGAGATATCACTTTAAAATAAACTAAAACTCGTTGACACGGTTCTCCACATTTTTCTTAAAATTCATCACCTCGTGATCATATGTCTGATCCATCAAAGAGGAATGAATCATAAAATCAGCAGTCGCCATATTATTGGCAATCGGTATATCATACACCTGAGCGATACGGAGCAGCGCCTTGACATCCGGATCATGCGGCTGTGCTGTCAGCGGATCGGAAAAGAATATGAGGAAATCCACCTGACCTTCCACAATCTTTGCGCCGATCTGCTGGTCGCCGCCCAGAGGACCGCTGTTATATCCCTTGACCGGAAGCGATGTCCTCTCAGTAATCAGACGGGCGGTGGTTCCTGTTCCACATAAAAAATGCTTTTTCAAAATATCCTGATTCCGGTCACACCACTGAATCAGTTCTTCTTTCTTATTATCATGGGCGATTAACGCAATCTTCTTCTGTTTCTCAATCGTCAAAGTAATTGTCTCCTGTGCCATACAAAAAACCCCTTTCCTGTGTTTGTATCTATTATACATGAATCAACCGGTTTTGTAAGCACCGGTTCCCCGAAAATATATTCCGGATTTGTGAGAAGAGTGTCAATATTCTGTGGGAAATCTGTGTCATTTCTCACTCCTTCGCGTCTTATTGAATACCATAAAATAGGAAACTCCTACAAGGAGGTACAGAAATGTACGCACTACTTTGCTGTAATGACAGGAGACCATCAGCCGCAGGCCGCTCCTGTTTCCATAAAATATATCATGAACATCCGGAAGCGGTGGAACCGGCAACCGCAGAGGCAATGACTCTAAAGCCGGCGGCATCTAAGCCGGCTGAGCTGACTTTAGCCGATGTTGTCCCTGGCCAGCACGCCGTCGTCTCCTCTCTGCTCTCCGGCGGAGACATGCGGCGCCGGCTTCTGGATATTGGTTTGACGCCCGGTACACAGATAAAATGTATCGGGCAAAGTCCGCTGGGTGATCCGTCTGCCTTTCTCATTCGCGGCGCTGTGATCGCCCTGCGCCGGAAAGACTGCCGGGACATTCTGATTACCGGCGACGGACAGAATAATTCATCCAGATCCCTCTCTCCCGGGTATAGAGAACACATTGACAGAAATCACGCGTCGGAGGCAGTATCATGGGACTAACCAATCAATCTGTCGGAATGCATACTCTGGATTCTGATCTTGTCGTTGTAAAAAAACATCCTTCTGATAAGGTTATCGCTCTGGTCGGCAATCCAAATGTGGGAAAAAGCACTATTTTCAATGCGCTCACCGGCATGAATCAGCATACGGGCAACTGGCCGGGCAAAACAGTTTCCAATGCGCAGGGGCATTGTGAATCCGAAAAAAATTCTTATATTATGGTGGATATTCCAGGTACCTACTCACTGATGGCTCATTCTGCCGAAGAAGAGATTGCCAGAAACTTTATCTGTTTTGGAGAACCGGACGCTGTTGTGGTAGTCTGCGACGCCACCTGCCTTGAAAGGAATATGAATCTGGTCCTGCAGACCATGGAAATATCCTCCCGGGTCATTGTCTGCGTCAACTTGATGGATGAGGCCAGGCGCAAAAAAATCCGGCTGAATCTTCCGCTTCTTTCCCGCCGCCTGGGGGTTCCTGTCATTGGCACCTCCGCCCGGAAAAAAAGCTCCCTGGATGCTTTGCTCCACGCACTTGATCAGATAACCTCCCCTGCCTGCGAAACCCACCCCGCCAGAATCCATTATCCAAAAACCATTGAGCATGCCGTCCGGATGATCGAACCCCTCATCGAAGAAAAGACCGGCGGCAGACTCAACAGCCGCTGGCTGAGTCTCCGTCTTCTCTGTCAGGACAGCTCTCTTCTAAGAGAATTGTCCGGCTGTCTGGGAAATGATTTTCTCAGGGATCCGGAACTGCTCCGGGGCATAACTCTGGCAAGAAAACAGCTTTCCCGGGATATCAGCAGCCGGGAACAGTGGGACGATGCAGTCGCAGGCGCAATTGTCTCCACTGCTGAAAAACTGTGTAAGGATGTGATAACCTATGAGAATACCTCCTACCGGAAGCTGGATTTTACTGCGGACCGTCTTCTCACCAGCCGCATGACAGGCTTTCCTGTCATGCTCCTGATGCTGGCGCTTATATTCTGGATCACCATTTATGGCGCCAATTATCCGTCTGCTCTGCTTTCTGACGGTTTGTTCTTTATCCAGGACCGGCTTACGGATCTTTTTCAATGGCTTCACGCTCCCGACTGGCTTCATGGTCTTCTTGTATTAGGGCTCTACCGGGTTCTCGCCTGGGTCGTTTCAGTGATGCTGCCGCCTATGGCTATTTTTTTCCCGCTTTTTACTTTGCTGGAAGACGCCGGCTATCTGCCCCGGATTGCCTACAATCTCGATAAACCTTTTCACTGTTGTCATGCCTGCGGCAAACAGGCACTGACCATGTGCATGGGCTTTTTGTCTGCGATTGCTCTAAGATTTTTCTTCGGTTTCTTCTCTTTTGTTGAGTCCCGACGGCTTTATGAGTTTCCCCTGTTTTGCCAGTTCAAATAAAGCCGATCTCACTTCTTTGGACTGACAATTTTCCGCCGCGATTCTGGACATATTTTTCTCACCGGCTCCAAATCCTCTGTTATGCAGAAACTCTGTAATATTGCTGACTGTTTGTTTTTTTATGGTGCTGAAATACTTCACATTATCTTCTCCTTCCGGCTTATCTGGTTTTTTATTCTGGGGAACAGCAAACCATGTCTCATCTTTTCCCTGACCGGTAATCCGATTCAGATCAATCTTTTCTCCGAATCCCGGACAAGTTCCATCGGAGGTGTACTGATGCAGATCTGCGCCCGCATGACACGGGTAAGACGAGCTGTATTTTCCATTATTAAGTCCATACCTGGCTTCCCACCAGGCACATCTGGACGGTCGTGCCGCTATGATATTTTTATATTTGTCATATTGTGCGTACATCGTGTAAATCATCATCTTCTCATTCAGCGTCTTCAGATAATCCATGGCCTTCTGTACGCCGGAGGCACTGTTTCCGGCCTCCACATCCAGAATATATCCCATGAAATATTCTCCCACTTTGTCTTTGCACGTTTTTACCAGAAATCTCGCCTGCGCCAGTTCGTCCCCCTTGTTGAGATAAGCATAAAGCCAGTAAGAGATTCCTCTTTTTTCACATTGTCTCACAATCCCCTCCATGGCGCTGTCCACAAACGAGGTTCCCTGCGTTGCCTTTGTGATCAGAAACGGACAGTTCTTCTCCACCTCTTTCCAGTCTGCCACCGTATGATGATGAGAAATGTCCGGGTAATATTTACTCATCTGACTCCTCCTTGCATTCCGGAAGTCCCGCCACGGACGTAAGAAGCGAAATGACGCCCGCCAGGAGCGCCGTCGATATGGTCATCATCGTATCGACTTCTGAAAAAACTGTTGCCGTTCCTATGGCGGCTACCGCTGTCTGCGCTACGGTCCGGGCGGCGCGAATTCCGGCGCATTTGAGCCAATTTTTTGTTTTAATGCTTATTTTCATATACATCCTCCATATTCGTTACATTATTGTGCATATTTTGCCAAACTTTTTCCAGCATCTTGTAAAACTCTTCATTTTGTCCATTTCTTTTTATGAGAATATTTTCCGGTCTGTTTTGTTCTTTGCCATCATGCGTCCGGATTATAATTTTAGCCATCGTGAATCCCCTCCCCTGTATCTGTATGCCGTAAGAATTGTCCATGTCCCTTTTTGTGAAAAAAAATCCCCCTTTGCATTAAGCGGCGCAAAATAAATACTTATGAGAATGATTTGCCGGCTGAGTCATACTCTAAAAAAGAACACAGAAAAGTCTGCGGCCACAGACGCACAGCGCCATCGCCGCAAAAGGAGGTCGCGTCATGCCGACTGCCGCCTGTTATGTGCGGGTCTCCACAGAACATCAGCGGGAAAATTACAGTATTCAGGAACAGATATCACGCCTCCGGGCATTCTGCGAAGCCAAAGATATTACCATCGGAAAATTTTACACGGACGGTGGATATTCCGGCGGCAATCTGAACCGTCCGGCTCTTCAGGAAATGCTTGCTCACTTGACGGAGTATGATGTAGTCATCGTCTACAAGCTGGATCGGCTGTCCCGCAGTCAGAAAGATACGCTTCTGCTGATTGAAGATTATTTTCTTGCCAAGAAAGTAGATTTTATCTCTGTGTGTGAGAATTTTGACACTTCGACGCCGCTGGGCCGCGCCATGATCGGCATGCTGTCTGTTTTTGCCCAGCTGGAAAAAGATCAGATTACAGAGCGTTTCACCATGGGCCGCATCGCCAGAGCAAAAAACGGATACTATCATGGCGGTTCCACCGCTCCAACCGGCTACGACTATATCAATGGCCGGCTCATCGTAAACAAAGATGCGGCAATGCAGGTGCGGGAGCTGTTCAAACGATTCCGTCAGGGTCATTCCATCCATGACTGCTGGTTATATATGCAGTCCCGCTACGGCACCGGCCCCAGCGGCTGGAGCAGTGAAACTCTCGTAAGAAATGTACTGCGCAACGAGGTATACATCGGAAAAGTAAAATTTCAGCAGCAGTCTTATCCCGGCCGCCACACACCGCTCATCGATGAATCTCTTTTTTATGAAGTACAGGAAATGCTCCGTCGTGGTTCCAGGAACAATTCCACATCCGGTTCTCATTCTTCAGGCCGTCCTTTCGCACCGAGAACCCTGCTCTCCGGTCTTCTATGGTGCGGCAGGTGCGGCGCCCGGTTTCACGGAGAACACGGCAGCTATTCCTGTTACAGCCGCAGCAAGGGATCAAAAAAATATATACGGGATCCCCATTGCCAAAACCGTAAATGGAAGATCAGCGAACTGGACTCTCTCATCATTCATACAGTATGCCATATGCATTTTGAAAAAGACGATACCGCCGTTCTTTCTCCAGGCGATGCCCTTGAGCGTTTGCTGACAGAAGGCCCTCTCATCAGAAAACGTGCCTGCCTGTCTCTTCTCATCGAGAAAATATATCTGGATGACGATGAAATCAACATTTTTCTCCGGTAAACAGACTTTCATATTATAGGAATTCCAGCAAAATTTCCTATCCATTAAAAAAAGCCCATGTGCATGGGCTTTGGCTGCAATGCGGCGGGCGTGGTAGGGTGCCGTATTATCGACTCGCCGCGGGAACGGCTGCTGGCCATACTGACAAACAGTTTCGTGCCGTGCAACGGACGCTTTCCGACTTTGATCGCTCTTATCACGATGTTTTTCGTGGGAACAGGAGGCTCATTCGGAGATTCTGTATTGTCATCCTTTATGCTCACCGGCGTGATCGTGTTCAGTGTCGGAATCACTTTTTTTGTGACAAGATTTCTGTCCGGCACAATCCTGAAAGGAGTTCCCTCTTCTTTTACCCTGGAGCTGCCGCCTTACCGCTGTCCGCAGGTGGGCAAGGTCATCTTACGTTCCATCATGGAGCGCACGCTTTTTGTACTGGGCCGGGCGGCCGCCGTCGCCGCTCCCGCCGGCATGGTTTTGTGGATTCTTGCAAATGTATCGGTGAACGGAGCAAGTCTGCTCGCCGTCTGCTCCGGTTTTCTTGACCCGTTTGCCCGGCTCATGGGGCTTGACGGCGTGATTCTGCTTGCGTTCATTCTGGGATTGCCTGCCAATGAAATTGTTTTGCCAATCATTGTCATGGCCTATCTGGCGGAAGGGAGCATAGCAGAGACCGGAAGTCTGCCGGAAATGAAAGCGCTGTTCGTCTCCCACGGATGGACGATGACCACAGCGCTGTGCACCATGCTCTTTTCTCTCATGCACTGGCCGTGTTCCACCACGCTCCTGACCATCAAAAAAGAAACGGGAAGCTGGAAATGGACGATACTCGCCGCCCTTCTTCCAGCTTCCCTGGGAATAATCTCATGTATGATTGTGAACCTCAGCAGCACGCTTATGAAAAGTCTTTCATTCTTCTTATGAAAATCGTCAGAAAATCGTGAGAAAAAATTGACACAATCTATACAATTATCGTTTATACTAAGACCATCAAAACAACAAGAGCTGTTTTGATAGTCATAGATTTTTTCATACTTTTCTCTCTTCAAAAAAGATACTGCCGGCGGGCAGTATCTTTTTATTTTATGCAGAATCAGAGATTTCTGAAACGGCTCAAAAATTCTTTTGTTTTTTCTTTCTTCGGGTTACGGAAGAGCTCTTCGCTGGTACCTTCCTCTTCGATGATGCCGTCGGCCATGAAAATGATATGGCTGGAGATGTCTCTGGCGAAGGCCATCTCGTGGGTGACAATGAGCATGGTCATGCCTTCCTCGGCAAGGGTGCTCATGACGTTCAGCACCTCGCCTACCATCTGCGGGTCAAGGGCGGAGGTCGGCTCGTCAAAGAGCAGCACTTCCGGTTCCATGGCGAGAGCTCTGGCGATGGCCACTCTCTGCTTCTGACCACCGGAGAGCTGACGAGGCTTTGCGTTGATGAACTGCTCCATGCCTACCTTCTCCAGGAACTGCATGGCCAGCTTCTCCGCTGTCGCCTTATCTTTTTTGGCCACCTTTTCCGGGCCGATCATACAGTTTTCCAATACCGTCAGATTATTAAACAGATTGAAGTTCTGGAACACCATGCCCACCTTCTCCCGGTATGCCGGCACTGACATTTTCGGATCGGTGATATCCTCCCCGTGATAGAGGATGCTGCCGCCTGTCGGATTCTCCAGCAGATTGATACAGCGCAGCATGGTGGATTTGCCGGAGCCGGAGGCTCCGATGATGGAGATAACGTCTCCCTTTTTCACGGTAAAGTCAATATCCTTCAGTACCTCGTGAGTACCGAAGCTCTTCTCCAGATGGGAGATCTCCAGAATATTATTTGTGTTTTCCATTATAATCTCCCCTTTCCGTCCTGACCGAACTGGGTTCCCACACCCATAGTGTCTACCAGCTCGTAATTATCATTGCCGTCCAGCTTTTTCTCCCAGAGCAGAAGCAGACGGGAGGAAATCAGCGTCATGACAAGGTAAATACACATAACAATAGTAGCGGATTCAAAGTAGGTGTACAGCGCTCCTGATACGCTCTTATGTACAAAGAACAGATCGACAACACCAATTACGGACAGCACGGAGGAGTCTTTGATATTGATGATAAAGTTATTGCCGATCTGCGGAACGATGTTACGCAGTGCCTGCGGCAGAACCACATGGATCATTGCCTGAAAATGTGTCATACCAATGGCCTTTGCGCCTTCCATCTGTCCCGGATCCACGGAAATAATACCGCCGCGGACCGATTCCGCCATGTAGGCTCCGGTGTTGATGGAGACAACGAAGAAGGCTGCCTGCCACATACCCAGATGGATATCAAACACCTGAGCCGCGCCATAGTAGATAAATACGGCCTGTACCATCATTGGCGTTCCGCGGAAGATCTCCACATACGCCTTGAAAATAATCTTTACAATTCTAAGCAGAACCCGTTTCGGCAGGCTGTCTCTCTTCGTATCAACAGGAATAGTCTGCACAACGCCCACACCAAAACCGATGATACATCCGACAATGGTGGAGACGACAGCGATGGCCAGCGTAGCGCCGGCTCCCTGCAAAAACGACATACCATAATTCTGGAGCAGGTAAACGATCCTCTCCAGAAAGCTCATCTCGGAAATCATTGTTTCATCCTTTCTCATACATAGCATATGGGGCAAAATCCTTTGCCCCGATACGCGAAATTATTTCTTATCCTTATTCAGATAATGGCTGCACGGAAATCGCTTCCTGCATCATAGCGTCATAATCCTCTGTGGTCATGTTCGCCAGTACGGAGTTGATCTGATCCAGCAGCTCTGTGTTGCCTTTCTGTACAGAGATTCCGATGTTGATCTCTTCCTCGGACACTTCAAAATCATCGTCAGTTCCTGCGAAATCCAGAAGCTGGAAGTCCGGATAAGCAACCTGAGCTGCCATACCGGTCGGCATATCCGTTACGACCACGTCAGTACGTCCGCTCTCAAGGGCAACGAGCATGGCCGGTGCGGATTCCTGAGCCGGCAGAATGTTGGCGTCCTGAATCTGCGGCAGACATACGTCATACCAGATAGTTCCCAGCTGGGAAGTACATGTTGCGCCGGCAAGATCTGCCACTCCTTTGGCATTGGCGTAAGGGCTGTCATTCTTCACCAGTGTAACGATGGAAGCGTAATAATAAGGTTCTGTAAAGTCTACCATCTGCAGTCTCTCGGAAGTGATGGACTGACCGGCGATCACGCAGTCCACACTGCCGGACTGTACCGCAGGAACAAGAGCATCCCAGTCAAGCTTTACGATCTCCAGATCATAGCCCAGCTCCTCGGCGATCTTCTTTGCCATCATGACGTCATATCCGTAGGCATAATCATTACTGTCCTTGATAGGCACAGCGCCGTTGGAATCATCGGACTGTGTCCAGTTGTACGGCGCATAGCCGCACTCCATGGCTACCGTAAGAGTTTTATCGCTGCTGCCTGCAGATCCTGTGGACTCTGCCGCATTGTCTCCGGAACCGCCGCAGCCTGCCAGACCTACAGCCATGGTTGCTGCAAGAACCACACTTAATAATTTCTTCTTCATACCTATTCTCCTTCTCTTGTAAAAAGTAAAAAACATCTTGTTTCTTTATGATATCTCTATGTCCTTTCTCAATTTTCCGGCATATTTCCGTTGTAAAAGAACATACATGCTCCTATGTTACCAGATTCTTCAGAACAAAGCAAACATTTTTGCAGGATAATCGACTAAAAATTGCAAAAAGAGGAAATTTCTTTGCGAAACTTCCCCTTCGAAACTGCAATTGCTTTTTTCTATGTTTTATTAAAAAGTGACGGTAATCTCTGTCCCTTTTCCTTCTTCACTCTCCAGAGAGAGGGATGCGTTGTGAATAGCAACAACATGCTTCACGATAGCAAGCCCCAGACCGGTGCCTCCAGTCTGTTTCGACCGGCTTTTATCCACCCGGTAGAATCGTTCAAACACCCTTTCCTGATGTTCCTTCGGGATACCGATGCCGGTATCCTTCACCCTCAGAAAAGCATGTCCTTCATGAGTGCCTACTTCTACCATAACGCTGCCGTTTTTATTATTATAACGAATGGCGTTATTACAGAGATTATCTATAAGTTCCGCTATCATTTCCTTATTGGCAGTAATACAGGTAGACACGCCAATACACGCGATATTTACCTCATTTTTGTGGGCATACATTTTCAGATTGTCCACGCATCGCTCTGCCAGCTCATTCAGATCAAATGTCTCCATAATATCCTGAGTCATTCCATTATCCAGTTCTGACAGCCGGATGGTATCGTTGATGAGCGATAATAACCGTTCCACATTCTGTCGGATCTTCGAAGAAAATGATGCAACTTCATCTGCTCCTACCATACCGTTTTCCATAAGCTCCGCATAGCCGGAAATAGCCGTCAGCGGAGTTTTCAGCTCATGGGACACATTGGCGGTAAAATCCTGCCGCATTTTTGCAGCTCCCAGAATATCCGCATGCTGCTTGCGGATCAGCTGGGCGAAAGGCACCAGCTCTTTGTAGGCCGGCGCTATACTGTAATCATCAATATTTACAGCCATCTCCTCAATAGGATCGATAATACTTCTGGTCAGGATTCTTGCCAGAACAATACACAAGATCACCATAAAAGCCATCATGGCCGCAATGGCAGGAATCATATTATTGGCAATGCTCCACACATTTTCTTCATCCTGTGAAACCCGCAGTACAGAGCCGTCATCCAGACGCAGCGCATAATAATATGTACTCCGGTTCAGTGTCTCCGACTCCCGGACTGATTCTCCCGATCCATAACGAAATGCATCCCGGATCTCCGGCCGCGCGGCATGGTTCTCCATATTGGTCTCATCTGCGCTGTTATCATAGAGAACATTCCCGTCAGCGCCCACCCAGGTTACGCGGAGCGTGTCCGCATTAAAATAATAACCGGTCTGATTTCCCTCCTGAAAAATGTGCGTATCTTTCAGAGTCTGCGCCACCGTCTCCAGATCATCCCTCACCTGATCTCTGTACACATCGTAAAAAATGCGAAACATAACGAGGGTTGTCACCACTACCGCCAGCACAGAAATACCAATAAGCTGTAAATTTATTTTTTTCTTCATACACTACTCCATAACATAACCAACGTTACGAACAGTCTTGATATGCGCGCCGTTTTCACCCAGCTTTTTGCGAAGGGTCTTGATATGCATATCAACAGTTCTTGACTCGCCCTCAAACTCTGTATCCCACACCCTCTGCATGATCATCTCTCTTGTCATGACAATGCCGGCATTCCGCATGAGAAGTTTTAAAAGCTCATACTCCTTATATGTAAGCTCCACGGCTTCATTCTGAGAATAGGCCATATGACGTTCGTCATCCAGAAATACATCGCCGATGGTCATAAATTTATTCTCCGACTGCTCTACCGTTCGGCGGAGAACTGCTTTGACACGGGTAATAAATTCTATGATAGAGAACGGTTTCTTAATATAATCGTCCGCCCCGATGTCAAGTCCCCGAACCATGTCAATCTCCGAAGTTTTGGCTGTTACCATGATAACCGGCATCTTCTTTGTGATCGGATTCTGGCGGATCTTTTTTACAATCTCATATCCGTCTTCATCCGGAAGCATCACATCAAGGATCGCCAGATCCGGCACCTTTTCTTTGATTTTCTTGTAGAAATGCGCTGCATCATCAAAAGTATACACCTTATGCCCGCTGTTTTTTAATGCAATCGCCTCAATTTCCTGAATATTTGTATCATCTTCCACTACATAAATTACTGCCATAATCTCATCCTTCTTTTGCTGCATTTTACATCATTGTTGCAAAATGTATAGAGCCCTGCGGAGAATGTTCCCCGCAGGCTGTGTTATATTATATCCTGATAAAGGCTCAATGGCAAGAAACATTGCCTTTTTTGCCCGTCTGTTCTTTTTTATCGGGAATCGTCAGAATTGCCAGCTTCTCAAGTCCTCCGGCAAAGGGAAGCAAGAGCATCGTTGCAGAAATATTAAACAGGCTGTGTATCGCCGCTATCCCCGCGGCATTTGCCGCCTCGCCCATAAAAGAAAAATGAAACGCTGCATTGCACAGGTAAAATGTGATCAAAAAAATAGCGGTTCCGATTATATTAAAATACAGATGAACTGCCGCCGCTCTTCTGGCATTTTTCCCCGTTCCGATACTGGACAAAATCGCTGTCACGCAGGTACCTATATTCTGCCCCATTATAATGGGAATCGCCGTATCATATCCGACAGCTCCCGTGGCGCACAGCGCCTGCAGTATGCCGATGGAGGCAGACGAACTTTGAATCACCGCCGTGATAACCGTTCCTGCGGCCATTCCCAGCAGCGGATGAGAGAACATGGTAAGAAGCCCTGTAAATCTCTCATTATGCGCCAGCGGCTTCACTGCTCCACTCATGGTGTCCATACCCGTCATGAGAATCGCAAATCCAGTCAAAATCATTCCCAGTTCTTTTTTTCTCTGATTTTTTACAAAGAGAATCAAAAAAACGCCGATTATCGCAAGAACCGGCGCAAAAGATGATGGCTTCAGCATCCGGATCAGAAAACTGTCTCCCTCAATTCCTGCAAGGCTAAGAAACCAGGAGGTAATCGTAGTGCCGATATTGGCTCCCATAATAACTCCTACTGCCTGAGACAGCTTCATAAGACCTGCATTCACAAATCCGACAACCATCACGGTGGTAGCAGAAGAAGACTGAATGACCGCAGTCACACCAGTCCCCAACAACACCGCCATAATTTTATTAGAGGTGAGCTTCCCGAGAAGTCTCTTCATTTTTCCGCCGGACAGCCGGGATAATCCCTGTCCCATGGCATCCATTCCATAAAGGAATAATGCCAGACCTCCAAGCATCGTCAAAATACTGAAAAAATCCATACACTCTCTCCTTTGTTATTTACATATTGATTGTATGTCAGTCATATATGCTTCTATGTAAATGAACAAAGGATTTTATATGGATTCTATGCAGATTTTGCTGATTTATTCATGCTTGCCGGTAACAGAAAAAATTGCCCATTCTGCGATATTGGCCGCATGATCTCCGATTCTCTCGAAATACTTGGCAACCATCAGAAGATCGGCCGCCTGATTGGCACAATCCGGTTTCTCTCTCATCACGTCAATCAGTTCCTGTTTCACTTCGAGAAACAGATTATCAATGACATCATCGTGTTTGATGACCTGCTCCGCCTTGTCATAATTTCTTTCTACGTATGCCTCCACACCCTGAATGAGCATGACCATGGTCTCTTTTGCCATCTGCTCGATGTGAGTAAGCTGCTCGATATGAGGCAGTTCAGATAAAACAATGGCAAGCTCAGAGATATCTGTAGCGTGGTCTCCGATTCTTTCCATATCTGTAATCATTTTCAGAGCTGCAGAGATTACCCGCAGATCTTTTGCCACCGGCTGCTGCTGCAGAAGAAGACGCAGACACAGATTCTCGATGGTCTTTTCCTTTGCATCCACTTCCTCATCAAACTCCATGGCCTGTTTTGCCTTCTCCACATCCTGTTTGATCAGAGCTTCGATGGCCATACCGATGGCCTGCTCCACCAGAGTGCCCATATTGATAATTTCTTTATTCAGCAATTCCAGCTGTTCGTCAAAATGAAGTCTCATAACATCAACCAAACCTTCCTGTAATATAATCTTCTGTTCTCTTGTCCTTTGGCATGGAGAACAGTTCTTCTGTCTTTCCAGTCTCGATAATCTCTCCCAGAAGGAAGAAGACGGTCTTATCGGAAACACGGGTTGCCTGCTGCATATTATGAGTCACCATGACGATGGTGTAATCCTTCTTCAGTTCCGTAGCCAGTTCCTCGATCTTGATGGTGGAAATCGGGTCCAGAGCGGAAGTCGGCTCATCCATCAGGAGAACCTCCGGCTGTACGGCCAGAGCACGGGCGATACAGAGTCTCTGCTGCTGTCCACCGGATAATCCCAACGCGCTTTTTCTCAGTCTGTCTTTTAACTCATCCCAGATGGCCGCCTTGCGCAGAGAATCCTCCACAATATCATCCAGTTTTGCCTTGGAATGGATACCGTGGGTTCTCGGACCGTATGCAATGTTGTCATATACACTCATCGGGAACGGATTCGGTTTCTGGAATACCATACCGACTCTTTTTCTTAAGAGATTTACATCCATATCTCTGTAAATATCTGTATCGTCAAGGGTAACTTTACCCGTGATCTTACAACCTTCTACAAGGTCGTTCATTCTGTTTAATGATTTTAATAATGTAGATTTTCCGCATCCGGAAGGTCCGATGAAAGCCGTGATTTCATTGGAATAGATATCTAAAGACATATCTTTTAATGCATGAAACTGGCCATAGTACAAATCAAGACCTTCGATTGCCATTTTTGCTGTACTCAAAGCTATACTCCTTCCACAATTCTTACGTTATGATTTCTGGATTTTCTTAGCCAGGAACGATGATAACGCATTTATCACAATAACCAGTACCAGTAATACAACAGCCGTGGCGTAAGCCTGATCCACATGAAGTCCCTCACTGGCCAACACGTACATATGTACCGCCAGTGTTCTTCCTGAGGAGAACAGACTCTTTGGGATCGCTGCTACCGTACCCGCTGTATACATGAGGGCGGCCGTCTCACCGACAATACGTCCGATGGAAAGAATAACGCCCGAAAGAATGCCCGGCACAGCCGAAGGCAGAATAATCTTAAAGATCGTACGGAGCTTTCCTGCTCCAAGACCGAAGCTTCCCTCTCTGAAGGAATCCGGAACCGCCATGAGCGCTTCCTCTGTTGTTCTTAAGATGACCGGCAGGACCATGATTGCCAGGGTGCAGGCGCCGGCCAGAATGGAGAATCTCCAGTGCAGTGCCGTTACAAAAAACAGCATACCGAACAGGCCGTACACGATGGACGGAATACCTGTCAGCGTCTCGGCAGTCACACGGACTACCTTTACCAGTTTATTACCCTTCTTCGCATACTCCACCAGATAGATGGCAGAACCGATTCCGAACGGAATGGCGAAGATCAGGGAAATCACAGCCATGATGACCGTATTAATCATAGCGGGCACCACGGATACATTTTCTGAGTTATACTCCCAGGAGAATAAGTCCGCGTTAAGATACGGAATACCATTAATCAATATATATACCAGAAGGAATAACAGCGCGGCAATGGTCAGCGCCGCCGCCAGCAGGACCAGAATCATCACGATCAGAGATCCCGGTGTTCTTCTGTAGGAAAGAAGACGATCCTTTAAGGACTGACGGTTCATGGCGTCAATATTCTCCGGAATAACTTCCTGTACATTTTCTTCAATATTATCTAAAACAGCCATGTCCTAATTCCTTTCTCCACGCATCTTCACAATGGAAAATGCCAGGTTGATAATCAGAATAAATACGAAAAGCACCACGCCTGTCGCAATCAGCGCTTCTCTGTGGAGACCTTCTGCATATCCCATCTCAATTACGATATTTGCCGTCATGGTACGAACGCCTTCTAAAATACTTCCCGGCATTCTCGCCTGGTTTCCAGCTACCATAATAACCGCCATGGTCTCGCCGATGGCACGTCCTACGCCTAAGATGATACCTGCCAGGATACCGGATTTGGCTGCAGGCAGAACCGCGCAGAATACGCTTCTCTCATGGGTGGCCCCCAGCGCCAGGGAGCCTTCATAATAGCTTTCCGGCACGGCATGAATGGATGCCTCGGACTGACTGATGATGGTCGGGAGAATCATCATACCCAGAAGGATGGATGCAGCAAGGATACTGTTTCCACCTCCGAAATTATTTCTGATAAACGGTACGATCACGACCATACCGAAGAAACCATAGACAACAGACGGGATACCTGCCAGCAGTTCCACACCTGGTTTCACTACTTTATAAATGCCGGCCGGACAATATCTAGCCAGAAAAACTGCTGTGAGAAGTCCGATCGGCACACCAATCACAATTGCTCCTGCCGTTACATAAATACTGCCGATAATCATCGGGAAAATGCCGTAAATATCATTTCCCGGTCTCCATTCTCTACCTAAAAGGAAATCGGCAAAGCCGATTTCCTTCATAGCCGGAACACCATTTGCAAATAAGAATATACAAATCAATGCGACAGCAAGGATAGAGACACAGGCAGCGACGAGGAAGACAACTTCCATTGTTTTTTCTTTATACTTTGCCATGTGTCATTTGCTCCTTTATATATTAATATTACTCAGCAGAAACATCTGCCCAGTCTGTAATCTCACCGGTGAAGATACCCATAACCTGATCGCTTGTTAAATCTGTTAATGCGTTCTCCTGATTTACGATAACTGCGATACCATCCTGTGCGATAGTAGTAGGAACTACGCCCTGAGCCAGCTCGTCCTCTTTTACTTCTCTGGAAGCCATACCGATATCGTAGCTGCCCTCTACAGTAGAGGAAACACCTGTAGTACTGTCTGTGGTCTGAAGTTCAACTGTCACGTTCGGGTTAGCCTCGCCGTAAGCTTCGATGATTGCTTCCATAACCGGAGATACAGAAGAAGAACCGCCGATAACGATGTTACCCTCTGCTGCTGCGTCTGCTGCGTAAGCCGGAGCCTCGCCTACCGGGATGTAACCCTGCTCTTCTACAACTGCCTGTCCCTCAGCGCTCATGATATAGTTTGTGAAGTCTGTGATGGCCGGGTTGGTGTTGCCTTCTTTTACCACAATGTTGAAAGGTCTTACTACTTTATAAGAACCGTTCTCTACGTTCTCAACAGATGCTGCGGCGCCGTCAATGTTGACTGCCTTTACAGAATCATCTAAAGAACCAAGGGAAATGTATCCGATAGCGTTCGGGTCGTTTGCAACGGAGGACATCATAACGGCTGTGCTGTTTGTGATGCTGGCGTCCACTGTGGTCATATCCACTTTCTCGCCGCTCTCGTCTTCCTGCTCGATACCGAACAGCTCGATGAAAGCTCCTCTTGTACCTGAACCATCCTCTCTGGATAATACGGTGATAGCTCCGCTTGCTCCGCCTGCGCTCTCATTAGCTGCTGCTTCTGTAGCGCCGCCTTCTGCGCCTCCATTCTCTGTTGTTGTGTTACCGCCGCAGCCTGCTAAACATGCTGCAGATAATGCTACTACCAATGCTGTACCTAAAAACTTTCTCATAATGAAATTTCCTTTCTTCTCTTTACTGAATTTTTTGAATTTTGTTTCTCAAAGCCTTACCTTTGCTTCCCCCATAGATTATTACCCTTTTGTAAAGTCCAAAACCCGAGTTATGTAAAATCTGTGAAAAGTTTTTGTATATTATTTTATATTTCCTACACTTTTGTTTTTCTACAAGAACAATGTGCAAAAATAAAAGGAACCCGCCGCCCATTCCCCGGGGAATGCCACGTCGGATTCTCATAATTTTTCAATCTGCTTTCTCAACTTTAAAAATCGCTTATCAATCTCCGCAATATCAATAGAACATGCTTTCAGCTCTCTTCTGAGCTTTTCTGTTTCTTTCCTTTCATTTTTATAACAAAGCTGATGATCCAGAATCGCCCAATAATTCATAGCCACCGAACGCACCTGAATCTCCACTCGCACTGTTTCTTCATTATGAAGCGCTTCTACAATCACATGAATACTGCGGTATCCACTGGCTTTGGGATGAGAAATATAATTCTTTACTTTGATCACCTTCAGCCCCGGCAGTTTCCGGATCGCTTTTGCCATCCGGTATACATCATCCTGAAACGGACACACTACCCGGATACCAGCCATATCATTTAATGTCCTCAGTGCGCAGTCCAGAGAAATCTCCCGGTTTTTTCTCCGCAGTTTATTGGCGATGCTCTCCGGCGACTTTATACGCCAGGTAATATTATCCATGACCTGCCGCCCGCATTCCGCGGAAATCCGGCGGCTGACTTCATTTATCTCCGGAATAATATCCCATATGACCTCCGAATAAATATTCTTAAGCCCGCTTTCCTCCAGTTCCTGCTCTATCTGCTTTTTCTTTTGTTCAAAAGAGTCTTCCTTCACTAAATTACATTCCTCCCTCATTTTTCCTGTTTTTTCTTTTTTTCATAAGTATATTTCCGGCAGTTACAAGAACATCCGTCTGTTTTTGTACATTTTCTACGAACACATCCTGTTTCTTTTTGTTTTCTTCATAAAAAACCACTTAAATCTCTGCCAGATGGCAATAGTATAGCTGTAGTATGTAAATTTTGTTCAATATTTATGAAATTTTTCTGTAAATATTATGAGAAAAAAGTGATGTTTTTTCAGACAAAAAAGCGCTTCATAAATACCATTCTTTCTTATATAATTAGGATAACGTTATCATGAGAATCGTGCTCTGAAAACGCCCGAAATATATTTTGAAAGGACTGACTTTTATGGATAAGAATCAACAAAATACCATCGCTCCGGAATCGACCGCCCGCACAGCCGGGGAAGCAGACGCCCATGCTGCCGCCCTGGAGCGGGAAGACCGGCTGCGCCGCCAGATGGCGTTCTGTCTGGAAATTGATAAGGAGAAATTTATCGGACGCCAGACATATCTGTCTGACGGAGAACGAAAGGAAAATGATGCGGAGCATGCCTGGCATATGGCTATCATGACGCTTCTTCTGAGTGAGTATGCCAACGAAGAGATTGACGTCTTAAAAACCATGGGCATGCTGCTGATTCACGATTTGGTGGAGATTGACGCCGGGGATACGTATGCTTACGATGAGGAAGGCAAGAAGACCCAGCACGCCCGGGAAACAGCCGCCGCAGACCGGCTGTTCGGCATGCTGCCGGAGGATCAGGGCAGCCGCCTGCGCTCCTGGTGGGAAGAATTTGAGTCCGGCGATACACCGGAATCCCGGTTTGCCCGGGCCATGGATCACATCCAGCCGCTGATGCTCAACGCCGCCACCCACGGAAAAAGCTGGGAGGAGCACGGAGTGCATCTCTCGCAGATTCTGAACCGCAATAAAGAGACCTCCAAAGGCTCCTCCCAGCTTTGGGATTATGCTTATGAAAATTTTATTCTGCCGAATCTGGCAGCCGGAAAAATCACACCGGACGAGTAACCGCGACATAGCCGGTGCCGGCGAAGCTGGGCGGCTGCCTCTTCCGCCGGGCAGTATAATCGCCGGCACTGCTTCGTTTATCCAGGCGATTAATTATCCACCGGCAGTACCTGACAGCACGCCATAGTCGTCAGCGCAGCCTGATGATTCTCCGGCGTCGTGCCCGCGCAGCAGGAGGCGTCCACATAAACCGGCACCTCCGGCAGAGCGGCTTTTAACAGCAGCGCATTGGATACCACGCAGATATCTGTGCAAAGGCCGATACATTCAATGCTCTCCAGCGGCTGTTCGCTGTGCATTTTTCTTACTGCTTCCATCAGCTCCATGGAACCGAAGGCTGGCTTTTCATAAACCGGCCACTCGTGTTCCTGCCGCAGCTGTTCCAGGCAGCCTGCCAGCTGCCATCCCTCGCTGCCGCGGATACAGTGCTCTACCGGAAGCAGTCCGCCCTCCTGCGTGGAGAGATAATCCTCTTCGTGGGTATCCTTGGTAAAAATCACCGTTCCCGGCCAGTTTTTCACCTTTTCTTCCACAGCCGGCAGAATCGCCTGCGCTTCAGCGGTTCCCAGCGCGCCGTCCACAAAATCCTTCTGCATGTCAATGACAATCAATACATTTCCTTTCATGATAACCTCCTTTACTCATAAAATGTCTCTCTCACCCTGACGGATAATTTTTCCGACAAAAAAGTCTCGTCAGAATTTCTTCAGAAATCCTTCACGAAATTTTGATTTAGAATTCACAGGTTGTTCATACACTCCCTGTATAGTATAAATCACAAAACGAACAACGTTTTGGACTCATAAATTTTTTCATACTTTTCTCTCTTTTGTTGTGGAACCTCCGGGCGGGATGCGCACTCGCGCGCAAACGAACTTTGTCGCTAAAGCGACCGCGCTCGGCGCGAGAGTTCTGCCGAGCAGAACTCTTTGTTCTTCTGCGCCGGACTTTCGCTGTCTACGAAAGACTCCTGAGCTTCGCCAGCAATACCCGCTGAAACTCCGGCAGATTCACCTGATCAAGAAGATAAACTTTCTGCTCCTGCCCGTCCGCTGTACATATCGTCCGTCCGCGTTCTTCGTCCCAGGAACAGTCCACGCTCACCGACACATTTCTTCCGGAGAACAGTTCCGGATTGGTGAGATAGAGGATGGTCACTGCGTCGTGGATGGCGACCATATTTTCTTCGCCTTCGTGTCTGGTGGTGTCCAGATAGAACGCAAGCATCTGTCCGCAGGCCTGTTCCACCTTGCGGCGGCTGCGGCAGAGTTCCTCAATCTGTCCGTTGTTCAGGCCGCTTTTCAGCGTCACATCCAGACCGCACATGACGGTGGGCAGGCCGGCAGCAAAGACCATCTGAGCCGCTTCGGGGTCAGCCCAGATATTAAATTCCGCTGCCGGCGTCACATTTCCTCCTGAGGAGGAGCCTCCCATCAGCACGATCTTCTCAATGCGCGCCTGCACCTGAGGAAATGTACGAAGGAGCAGAGCGATGTTGGTGAGCGGTCCCGTGGGAACCAGCGTCACCTTCTCCTCTTCCGGCAGCTCCATGATACGGGAATATATATAAAAGATGCCGCTATCGGACGCCGTCTGCTTCGTCGTCGCCGGCAACTCGCAGTTTCCAAGACCGGTGGCTCCGTGGATGTCGCCGGCCGGTTCTACCTCCCGAACCAGCGGACCGCGCGCCCCGCGTACCACCGGCACGTCGTCCATACCGAGAAATGACGCCAGCTTCAATGCATTTCCTGTCACCCTGTCGCTGGTCTGATTACCCGCCACCGTGGATATGCCGAGAATATGCAGCCTGTCCCGGCTGGCCGCCGCCATGGCAAGGGCGACGGCGTCATCGATGCCCGGGTCGCAGTCAATCCAGATGTTTATCTTTTCCATGTCTGCCCTCCTTATGACCGTCCGAACTCAGATAACTCCAGTCCCTCATTTCGCTCCAGGGTCATGCCGATACTCCAGCTGTTGATGAACAGCAGCAGCGGTCTTCCTTTCAGGTCTTTAATCTTCTTCATATCAGAGGTTCCGCGAATCTTATCCAGATCAATGTCCGGATTCTCAATCCAGCGGATGTATTCATACGGAAGCCCCTCCATGATAATCTCCACGTTATATTCATGATTCAGCCGGTATTTCAGCACGTCAAACTGCAGAGTTCCCACTACGCCGACTATGATCTCCTCCATACCGGTGTTGAACTCCTGGAAGATCTGGATAGCGCCCTCCTGGGCAATCTGATTGATACCCTTGATGAACTGTTTCCGTTTCATGGTGTTGACCTGTCGTACCCGGGCAAAATGCTCCGGCGCAAAGGTCGGGATGCCTTCATAGGCAAACTTCTTCTCGGAAGTGGTCAAAGTATCACCGATGGAGAAAATGCCCGGATCAAAAATACCGATGATATCTCCGGCGTACGCTTCCTCAATCATCTTTCTTTCGCTGGCCATCATCTGCTGCGGCTGCGCCAGACGGACTTTTTTGCCGCCCTGCACATGGAAAGCGTCCATTCCCGCCTCAAATCGTCCGGAACAGATACGCATGAAGGCGATACGGTCCCGGTGCGCCTTATTCATATTGGCCTGGATCTTGAACACAAAGGCGGAGAAATCTTCCTCCTCCATCGGGTCCACCAGCCCCTGCTCGGTCATTCGCGGCAGCGGGGAGGTCGTCATATCGAGGAAGTAATTCAGGAAAGTCTCCACACCAAAGTTCATGAGGGCAGAGCCGAAGAACACCGGAGACAGTCGTCCCGCATCCACCTCGCTCTGGTCAAACTCGGCGCTGGCGCCGTCCAGCAGCTCGATTTCCTCCTGCAGCACATCCAGCGCATCTTCGGATACATAAGAAGTCACCTCCGGCGCGTCCAGCGCCACCTCTTTCATGGTTCCCATGCGGGTTCCCTTCATGGTGTCCTCAAAGAGATCAATGACCTTTTTCTTCCGGTCATAAACTCCGGCAAACTGTTTACCTGAGCCGATAGGCCAGTTGACCGGGCAGGTCGGAATCCCCAGCTCCTTCTCGATCTCATCCAGCAGGTCAAAGGTATCCCTCGCCTCCCGGTCCATTTTATTAATAAATGTAAAGATAGGGATATGGCGCATGGCACAGACTTTAAAAAGCTTTCTGGTCTGCGCCTCCACGCCCTTGGAAGCGTCGATGACCATGACGGCGGAATCTGCCGCCATCAGCGTCCGGTAGGTATCCTCCGAGAAATCCTGATGACCCGGCGTATCCAGAATGTTGATGCAGCATCCGCCGTACTCAAACTGTAATACGGAAGAGGTTACCGAGATACCTCTCTCTTTTTCAATATCCATCCAGTCGGATACCGCGTGCTTCGCCGTAGCCTTTCCTTTAACGGAACCTGCCTGATTAATAGCTCCTCCATATAAAAGAAACTTCTCCGTCAGCGTCGTCTTTCCGGCGTCCGGATGGGAAATAATCGCAAAGGTCCGTCGTTTTCTGATTGCCTCTGTCATGCTCTTGTTCATACCGATTCTCCTTATCTCTTATCTTACTCTAAATATTTTTCATACTCAAATCTTCTGCCAAAAGATCCTTTATTTCACGAAGATTCCAATAATCTCCGCAGAGGGCTTTTTGTTTTACAGAAATGCAGTTTCCTACACAGCAAAAAAGGAACACCGTTTCCGGCGTTCCCCCTTAAGCGGCAGAAACAACACATTCCTAATTATATCTGCTTTTTGCAAAAAATCAATCGCTTCTGCCATTTTTCCTCAGTGATTTTCCACGGACGCGGCTTCGTCCTCAGACAATGTGCGCCCCTTCGACTGATGTTTTACTCACTGTTCATCCAGACCGATGGCCTCGTCCACAGCCAACGCTACCATCACACCATGAGCCGGCGTGCACAAACCGCAGGACTTTCCGATAGCTGCCATGACTTCGCTCTTTTTCTCTGTCGGCGTCACGATCATCACAAACTCCTGCTCATCCTGCATGGCAATACCCAGATGCTGCCCTGCCCGCTCAGAGCTTCTTCTGCGCCCTTTCATAACTGTGCCGCCGCGGGCGCCTGCCTCCCTTGCCACATCAACCACATCATCACTGTATCCGCTGGCAACAGAGACCCATATCACCGTATACTTTGATTTTTTACGCACTTCGCTCATATCCTTCCTCACCCTTTCTTTTATTTTGTCTTCCATGGAGACTTCCGGCGCCCCGGATTCCCCGCCGATCATACGCGCCACAAGATTCTGCAGTCCGGTCACCGGCAGACTGATGGCGATACCGCCTCCCTTATGCCGATAGGAAAGCCTTCTGCTCATCTCAGAAAAGAGCTCCTGCACTTTGCATTTCGGAAGAATAGCGAGCGTCAGCAGGCGGGTGGAACCTCCCAGGCCGAAAATGTCCATGAGTTCCGAAGGAGCCGTTCCCTTACCGCGGCACTGATAAAAAATCGGCAGATGCATTTCATCAAATATTTTTTCCAGCTTTTTGCCATCCTTTACGTCTGTGACAGAGAGCAGAATACGTGGAAAAAATTGTTTATCTTCCTGTATTATTTTCATTCCTTCTCCTCCTCAAACTCAACGACAATATCATCCGACAGCTCTTCTGCTAGCTGCGGCACTGTTCCCGACCTGTGTTCATACATTACTCCCATAAGCTGAACGGCAATTAACGGCGCCAGCGCTACCAAAGCAACGATACCAAAAGCGTCCGTCACTACGTTTCCTCCGATGGCGGTGCTGGCTCCCATGGCCAGGGGCAGCAAAAAGGTGGAGGTCATAGGGCCGCTGGCAACTCCGCCGGAGTCAAAAGCAATACCCACGAAGACCTTCGGCACAAAACGGCTGAGCGCAAGGGCGATAATATAACCGGGGATAACGACCCAGTAAATATTGATTCCCGTAAGCACTCTCACCATGGCAAGAGCCACCGCTCCAGCCACGCCCACAGACAGCGCTACGTTCATTATTCCCCGGGAAACAGCGCCTCCCGTAAGATCTTCTACCTGCTCGTTCAGCACCTGCACCGCCGGCTCCGCTTTTACAATATAATAGCCGATGACAATTCCAATGGGCACCAGCAGCCACTGAAATGTACTTTCCGCCAATCCGGTTCCCAGCAGATTGCCCACTGGCGCAAAGCCTACATTGACGCCGGTCAAAAACAAAATAAGCCCGATGATCGTATATACAAATCCGATACTCATACGAATTAATTGCCTTTTTCTGTAATTATCTGTCAATATCTGAAATACTACAAGCACACCTATCACAGGAAGCATACTATAAATCACTTCTTTTGTATAGTCCGGAAATGCTTCCACAAACTGGTAGACCACATCTCTCGTTGTTACAACAGGAGTGATCTCCACCGCGGTATACACTGCCTCAGTGGGATGATAAAAAATTCCCAGAAGAAGCACCATCATGATTGGCCCGATGCTGCACAGCGCGATCAGTCCGAAACTGTCGCCTTCTCCCTCTTTATCGCTTCTCGCCGCCGATAAACCGATACCAACAGCCATGATAAAAGGAACAGTCATGGGACCTGTGGTAACGCCCCCGGCATCAAAGGCAACCGATGTAAATTCAGATGGAGAAAAAAAAGATAAAATAAATAACAGAATATACAGAACCATCAGCAGTCTCGAAAGACTGACCCGGAACAAGATACGAAGCACCGCCGCGGCAAGAAAAATACCCACACCCACGGCAACTGTCCAAATTAGCACATTATTGGGGATGGAAGCCACCTGATTAGCAAGCACCTGCAGATCCGGCTCTGAAATCGTGATGATCGCTCCCATCAGAAAACATACCACAACAATCACTGGCAGCCGTTTACCTTTCACCAGTCTGCCGCCGACGCCCTGTCCCAGCGGGGTCATTGACATTTCAGCTCCCAGCTGGAAGAAACCCATACCCACGATCAGCAGTACCGCTCCCGCAAGAAACAATGCCAGCGTTCCGATCTCCATGGGAACAAGCGTAATACTCAATACGAGTACAATGATTGTTATCGGCAATACACTTGATAACGATTCCCTTATTTTTTCTTTTAACTTTTCATTCATAACAGAGGTCTGCCTTCCTCCTTTCTACTACTTTTTACCGGATGTCCCGGACATCCAGGAAACCTGCGGGATTCAGCGTAAGAGCACTCACCCTTCCCCCAAACAGAACCATCCGGAGATTTACGGATTTCCATTTTTTATATTCTACCATTTTAGTATGTTTTTTGTAAACCTTTCCTTTTCCTTTTTTATTTGCGGAGATTCTTTACATTTTTATGTATTCGTTCAATCGGGTAGGAGGTAGATAATTATTTTATCTACCGACCTCCCACAGCACCGTACGTACGGTTCCGTATACGGCGCTTCTCTAGTTTTCACATATTTTCAAATAGAACTCTGTGAATGTCGGGTATCCTAATTCACGGAGTTTCTTGTTGTTAAATGCAGTCTGCAATACAAAATATCCACTACAATACCAGTTTCCATTTCGCATGTTTGCGCATATCCACGCCTTTTCTTGTTCTACACCTAACGCCTTGAGTTCCTTATATTTCGTTTTGGCTTTCTTCCATTCTTTCCAATAGATTGCCCTTATCTTATGTCGTAGCCATTCATCTGTTTCTTTTAAGAGTTTCTTCATATCTGCCATTCCAAAGTAGTTTACCCAACCTCTTATAAACTGTGTCAGTTTCAGTGCCCGATATTCATTTCCCCATCCATTGCTTCTATTTGTCAGTTCTCTGATTCTATTCTTCATCTTTCTAACCGACTTTGGATGTACTCTGAATCTGCATTTGCCTCGATAGTTATAGAAGCTGTATCCCAGGTATTTGACTTTGCTGATATGTGACACACAAGTCTTTTCTCGATTTACTTTTAGGAAAAGTTTTCCCTCAATATATGGTGTGATGTTTTTCAAGGTTCTTTCTGCACTTTTCTTGCTTTTGCAGAATATCATACAATCATCTGCATAGCGCACAAATCTGTGCCCTCTGCGTGTTAGTTCCTTGTCTAGTTCATTCAGCATGATGTTACTAGTAATGGGCTTAATGGGCCGCCTTGCGGCATACCTATTTCTGTCTTCTCAAATATCCCTCTGCTTATTACTCCTGCATTAAGATATTTATGAATGAGTGAAATAACTCTTCCATCCTTGATGTTTCGTGATAGTATTTCTATGAGTTTGCTTTGACACACTGTGTCAAAGAATTTCTCCAAATCCATATCTACCACATATGCATATCCATCATTTACATTTGTCTGGCATTGCTTTAGTGCATCGTGTGCACCCCTGCATGGACGAAAACCAAAACTGTTTTCTGAAAACTGCTCCTCATATACCGGAGAAAGCACCTGTGTAATTGCCTGTTGGAATACACGGTCAACTACTGTTGGCACTCCAAGTTTTCTGTATTCTCCTTTGGTTTCTTTGGGTATTTCTACCCTTCGGACGGGATTGGGTTTATATTTCCCATCCATTAACTGTTGTTTCAGTTGCATTCCGTTATCTCTGAGAAACGATAGAAGTTCATCCACGTTCATCCCGTCGACTCCTCCTGCTCCTTTGTTAGACTTTACCTTTTTATACGCTTGATTCAGGTTATCATTCGATAAAATCTTTTCCATCAGTTTGTCCGTTTGAAAATCTATGATGATGTGGTTGTTTTCAGCAATCCTCTGATGGGCGGACACTTCTGCATACTCTTTCTGTTCCGCAGATACCATTTGCAGATACACTATGACCTCTGCTGACTTCTCGCCATTCGTTGTTACTGACGGATTTCTTACTCTGTTTCCATCCGCTGACGAGACCTCCCCGGGTACCACACGTTTCTTTCTCTCCATCCATCTGCCACATTTACCACAGTTAATTCCGAGTAGTTATTGGACTTTAGTTTGTTAGGCAACCTTATCCTTAACTGTAGCCTGATGTGATTTCTGTTCGTCAGATCAGAGATTTGCCTACACCTTCCTTCAGATTCCCCTCACGTTAATCATAATCTTTGTTATGAATAGGACACCCTTGGTGTTCAGCTATATCCTTCCCACTACCAGGGCGGATTGGGGACTTTCACCCGTTAGAAACGTGCGCCGCCAGGCGCACCTAAAAAAGGCATCCGATAAAAAATATTCGGATGCCGGGAACACATTTCCATTGTATTTCGAACGACGTGCCATTTTATCAATAGTAGATTTCCTGCTTGTCTTCCTTTATTAATGTTTTCACGCAGTAAGCAATCAATCCTATAATCGAAGCGCCCGCCACCAGTTTCAACAGTAATTTCATAAGCCCTACCTCACTTTCTTCAAACCACAGTCTGTTGTCTTATCACCTTCTTATTGTACCGCTTCGCTGTCAAAATGTGTCTGTCGATATTTCTACGATTCTTCTACATTTTCTTACTGCTTTCTTATTTTTCGTCTATGTCCCCCGTTATTTTTTTGTCGGCGTTCCTCCAAATACGTCGGACATCTCCATGGAAGAAAGAGCCTGATCCAGCGCTTCCACTTCTTCTTTCGTAAGAAAAATCTCCGAAGCGCCTGCATTTTCTTCCAATCGGTTTAGTTTTCTGGTGCCCGGAATCGGCACAATGTACGGCTTCTTGCAAAGCATCCACGCCAGAGAAATCTGCGCCGGAGTGGCCTGTTTTTCTTCCGCCATGCCTTGCAGCAGCGCCAGCAGCGATGCATTTTTATCAATGCCCTCCGTCGTAAACTGCGGCATCACGCTGCGGTAATCGGTTCCCGCCTCAAAAACGGAATCTTTTCCATATTTTCCGGAAAGAAATCCGTTGGCCAGCGGCGAAAAGGCCACATAACCGATGTTCAGCTCTTCCAGCATCGGAAATAGCTCTTCATACCATCTTGCCATCATGGAATAACGATTCTGAATGGCCGTCACCGGGCAGACTTTATGGGCGCGACGAATCATTTCTTCATCAGCCTCTGACAATCCCCAGTGGGTAATTTTTCCCTCCTGTATCAGCTCCGTCATGACGCCTGCCACTTCCTCCACCGGCACATCCGGGTCCGGGCGGTGCTGGTAATACAGGTCAATGTGATCCGTGCCCAGTCTCTTCAAAGACGCCTCCACCGACGCCCGGATAACCTCCGGCCGGGAATCCGGCACCAACGGCTTATTGACCTGCGGACTTTCCATATCAAAATGAATCCCGAATTTGGTGGCAATCTTTACCTGATTTCTGTAAGGCGCCAGCGCAGCGCCCACCAGTTCCTCATTGTCATGAGGATGTTCCGGCGTGCCGTATACTTCCGCCGTATCAAAAAATGTGTAGCCCATATCCACTGCCTGCGCCAGCAGCTCCGTCATCTCTTTTTTGTCCGCCGGAGCACCGTAAGCGTGGCTCATGCCCATACATCCAAGGCCTACGGCCGATACTGTTAAATCATTTCCCAATGTTCTGTATTTCATATTTTCCTCCTGATATAGTGTCGATGCCGCTGCAAAGCGATTTTATATCTTCCGGCACACTGCTGCGCTTCCTGCGTTTATTACGGCTGCGCGGCAGTCTGCCTGTTCGTTGCTGTACAGGGCAGATTTCCTGTTCTTTTCTAAGTATACGGAAAATATGCGCCGCGCAGAAGTCTCCGTTTCTTTGGAGGTTGAAACCCGAAAGTTATAAGTATTTTATGATACAGTTTCTCTGCTTTTTATGATATGATAGAAAAAATACTATAAACATTTCATCCATGCACTGTGGATTTATAAATAATGGAGGATTATTGTGTTAAGCGCAGACAGACAAAGAATTATTTTAGATCAGCTATATGAGAAAGGCTCCGTCAAAGTATCGGAACTGAGTCAGGAACTGGGCGTCCATGAGGAGACCATCCGCCGGGACTTAAAGGCTCTGGCGCAGAAATGGAGCATCGATATCGTCTACGGCGGCGCCGTCCTGAAACACCAGATCACCACCCCGGCGGTGCCGGAGATCAACATGCAGATCAAGCGCAGCAAAAACTACGAAGAAAAGCAGCTGGTAGCCAAAAAAGCCTCCGCTCTCATCGAGCCCGGCGAAACCATAGGCTTAAACTCCGGCAGCACTGTGGAATACATCCTCGATTATATCGGAGACAAAAAGCCACTGAATATCATCACCCTAAATGTACACATCGCCTCCAAAGCGCTGCTTCTGGATGGCGTGGACGTCTACATTCCCGGCGGCAAACTCCGCTCCAAATCCGGTTCCGTCATCGGTACCGAGGCAGCGGAATTCATCCGCTCCTTCACTATTGACAAATGTTTCTGCGGCGTTTCCGCCGTCAATTTAAGCAAAGGCATCTGCCACCCGAACTTCGAGGAAATCGCCGGCAACAAGGCCATGGTCGCCGCCTCCCGGCAGCGCTACATCGTCTCCGACTCCAGCAAGATGAACCAGAACGCCCCTTTCAAGATGATCGACCTCTCCGATGTGGGCGGCTTCATCGTGGACACTCATTTTCCTGAAGAATATCGGGAATATATGGAGCTTCACGGGATAGCGGTGATTTAAACTTTAAAAAATTTGAATTTTTTTGTCACAAAACCCCTTTTTTAAACGTTTATATAATAAAGGGGTTTTTATCTTTTTCCTGAAAAATATGTGAAAGAATTATGACCAAAAATCATTGACTGTCCATTTACCAACTGATATTATATATTACAATATACTAGTACAAAAGACATGTTTTCATGAACAGGGGGAGGTGTTGTCATGAAAAACAGACAAACAAATCATGTACCTTTTTATATTTTGATTGTTCTGACGTTGCTGGTTTCGGCAATATATATCGTCATTGCCTTGAAGCAGAACGGCAGCAATGCATGGAATCCTGCCTTTTCTGCGGAGAACGGAGAGGTAACCGCCGGAGAAGGAGCGTCTTACATGCAGAATATCCGGGAACACCGGAACCGTTACTCACTCACCAGCGTTCCCTGGAATCAGAAGCTTTCATTCACAGTGCATATCGCATCGGATTCTCCGGATATTGGAAAAGTATTGTATGAAGATGACTATGGCGTCATCTCTGTGGGCGATATTATTTTGAATGGTTACCAATGGTGGATATATTTTGATTTTACCGGTAAAAAAACAGGCGAGACATTTTCTCTCTTATCTCTGGACGTGGACGACCGTTATCTGCGCGAACAGGAAGAAGAACCGATGAGTGCGGAAAACGGCACCGATGTATCCGTATCAGAAGAGACTTCCGGCACAGAAAATACATCCGGCAACGAATCGGCTTCTGTTAAAACATCCGGAATCGCAGAGGTACAGGAGTTATCTAAAAAAGAGAAGTCCAAAGACTGGCGGGTAAAAATCAGCTATCCTTATCAGGGTTTAACAGCCTGGCATAAGGAATACTGGAATTCTGAGGATCATCTTCCAAATGGAGAACGAATCGGATACATCGTTTTTCACAGCACCGATGAACAGGTAGCCGCTGAAACTTCCGGAGAGATGAATGTCACCTTTACCATGAAGGGACTAAAACGCCTGATCTGGCAGTCCAAAACTGCCGGGAACACACAGACATCTTTTTAAAGCTGATACGCCGGATACGATATCAGCAGAAATGAGGCTGCCATGAGAACAACCAGAAAACATTTTTTTATCATGCTTCTTTTTATTGCCATAATCGCTGTATGTGCGACCGGTTTTACCCTGCACCATTTCGCAGAGGAAGGTCAGAACGATTACATCAGCGCTAAAACCATTTTCACTGACAAATTACAGGACAACTCAACAGAGCTTAATTTCTGGCTGGGCGACAGATGTTACACCAGCACCGACAAAGAAATTATCCATTCTGTTTTCACATTGCTGCAGTCATTAAATGTACGGAAAAGCAGCGAAGAACCGCCGGAAGGAGGCTATCTTCTGGAACTGACCACAAAAAACAGGATGATTTCCTTCTCGGTTTCCAGCCACCAGCTGAGCATCTGCAATAAACGATATGAGACAGACGAAGATATTTCTCGTCAGATCTATGAAACGTTCTTTGGGGAGGAGCCGGCGTTTTGAGAGTATTCCTTCGCAAAATGGAAATTCGTAAATCTCTGTGCAGCACATAGAAGGCTGGCTACTGTGGCAAAACAGACGGTTGTGGCAATCTTTGACTGTTGAACGGTTCTGTCATAGGAAATTAAAATTTCAGCGGTACTTTTCGCTTGGTAAAACGGTTATTTTACAAATTGTTGTGATTTCAACCGTGACTTTACTATGATTAGCCTATATTAAAACAGTTATTTTATAGACTATTGTGATTTTAACCGCAATTTTTGTTTTTTATGATAGCAACTCTCTCATGCTCTCTAATCAATCGCCATGATTTTTGTACATAGCATTAAAAAGTCAGGAGGGAAGTTGATGACCCCGGTAAGCCAGCCGCTCTGGTACAGATTTCGTCGGTTTGCAGGCGTCATGTAGATGTTATAATAAATATTTCCACAATCAGCCTGCCGAGGTGGAGGAGAAGAGCTTCCCGACTGCGTTTTTCTATAATGTATACAGCATCGCAAATCTCGTCTGCTCATATCTCCTCTGATTTTCTCAATGTCCACAGTTTCAATCGACGGATTCCGCCTCTACCGGATCACATCCAGATAATAAACCATCTTTCCTTTTGGATATCCATGTTCCTGTAATGCTTTATAGGCAAACGGGTCGCAGACCAGAAGTGTCCCGAAGGATGCTTCCTTGATGGCAGCGAGGCTGTTGGCGTAGATCCGTTCTTGTAATGCTTTCTGGTCGGCTGCTTTCTGGCTGTCGGTGCTGTGGGCGAGGGTGTTGTATTCCGCGCACAGCGGCGGCGTCCAGATGCCCACCACGTTCCGGCGTTTGTCGGCGCAAAGTTCCGGCAGAAATTCCGGTGCGCTTAAAAGGGGTTCTTCTTCTGTATTGACAAGCAGGTTGTTCAGGGCTCCGTTCACAGACGCGTTGGAATAGCTGATTGTATGACGTTTTCCTCCGGTCAGCTTCCATACCAGCCAGGTATCAATGGTTCCGAACAGAGCGCTTCCGTCCCGCAGCTCGCGGTTGACTTCCTCGTTATTCTTCATCAGCCACTCTACCATCAGGGAAGAATATACCGGAGCCACCGTCCAGCCTGTCGCCTGTTTACATTTCTTACCCCACTCACTGTCATTGATCTGTGCACAGCGGTCTGCGGTACGGTTATCCTGCCATACGATAGCCTTGCACAGCGGAACGCCCGTCTCTTTATCCCAGATAACTGTCGTTGCTCTCTGGTTGGTGATACCGATACCGGAGATCTCCTCCGGAGCAGCCCCCGCCTGCGCCATGGCCTTCTTACACATGTCTATAGTCTTATCATAGATCTCCATGGCATCGTGCTCGACCTTGTCTTCCGACGGCGTATACTGTGTGAACTCTTCATAGCTCTGCGATACGATATTAAAATCCTTGTCAAACAATAATGCCCGTGTTCCTGTTGTCCCCTCATCAATAACCATTATGTACTTTTTCACTTGACCTTCTCCTTTCATGAAAGTGAATTCTTGTATTTTCATGTTACGTTTTGTTTAATACTATCACTCTGTCAATCTTATTTCAACAAAATACCACATTTATTTTTATATATATGTTGTTTTTTGTGGTTTTTGTTTGTTCATAAAAAGCAGGGGAAACTACTCCGCCTCCCTATTCTGCATTTTCTTTCTGCCCGGTATATGGTAAACTATTGACAACCGCAAAGTAACTTGCAGATATTTTGTCGAGGATCTGATATGACTCCACGACAGCGAAAGGAGAAAAATATGAAAAAGAAATGGTATGCGATTCCTTTATCAGCCGCTCTGTGCCTGAGTATGATGCTGGCGGCGGGTAGCAGCTCCGCTGCAGATGCCAGTACGAAGGCAGACCGCGCCAGAGCCTGCTATTCCGCCTTTTTAAACCGAAAACTTGTTGCTTCTTCTTATAACCGCTATGGCTATGACATTGTGGATATTAACGGCGACCAGGTGCCGGAACTTCTTTTATCACAGATGATCGGCGGCAAATCTTATATGTACACTTATGACGTTTCCGGCGACAAAGTTAAAAAACTTAAAGGGAGCACTCTCGGAAAGGCCGCTCCCGGCATGTATTATTCTGTCAAAAAGCATCAAGTCTGTTTCATTCAGGCGGATACCGGAGGAGGATCCTACACAATCTGGCAGTATAAAGGGAAAAAATTAAAGAAAAAAATGAAACTTAAATATTATAACGGTAAGTTCAGGACAAGAGGATATACCTGCAACGGCAAGTCTATCTCTTTTAAGAAAGGAAATAAAAAGATACAGAAAATCCTCCGGACTTTTCAATCCCTGCGCAATACAAATTTCTAAAAATTAAGCACGGCAGGATCAGCTCCCGCCTGCATCTTAAACTGCTCTCCTCCTATCAAAAAAAGCTGATGCGAGGAGAGCAATTCATTTTTCATACATTTCCTGTCAGTCTATTTTCAGAATCATCTCAAGAATCCGGCGTGCATCACGTTCCATCTCTTCTCTGGAAAGCAGTCCTTCCTCAAAAGCTTTTTTCAGTTCTTTTGGGAAACCGCAGCCCATTTTAATGTCGTTGCCGGCTTTTGCTTCCATCACATGGCTGCCGTGACTGTACCAATCGGAGGTCACAACACCGTCAAATCCCCATTCTTCTCTCAAAATGTTTGTCAGCAATTCAGGATTCTCAGAAGCACGAACGCCATTGATCAGATTATAGGATGACATGATAAGATATGGCCCGGCCTCTTTCACTACTATTTCAAAGCCTTTCAGATAAATTTCCCGCAGCGCGCGCTCAGATACCCGGGAATCACTTTCTTTCCGGTTTGTCTCTTTATTATTGCAGGCGAAATGTTTCACTGTGGCGCCGATATGCATGGACTGGATGCCCCGCACCAGAGCTGCGCCGGTTTTGCCGGACAGCAGGGGATCCTCAGAATAATATTCGAAGTTCCGTCCGCACAGAGGACTTCTGTGGATGTTCATGGCCGGAGTCAGCCAGATGCCCAGATTGTTTTCCTTCACTTCCTCTGCCCCTGCGCGCCCAGTCTGCTCCACCAGTTCTGTGTTCCAGGTACAGGCAAGCAAGGTAGCACACGGCCATGCCGTGGTAGTCACGCCGCACTCCGGACGGATACGAAGGCCCGCAGGTCCGTCTGCCGTCATAACATTCGGAATCCCATGGTGAGAAAGATTACCCATACCGAAAGTATTTGCCACTCCGGTATTCGGCTGCCCTCCAAGAAGAGCGGCCAGCTCGTCTTCATTGAGCTGCGCCAGGAGCTCTGAAAGTTTTTCTGTTCCTTTCGCCACGTTTTCCAGCAAAATAACTTTTCCCTCTTTTCCGGAAAACGTACGCTCGTCCGGCACATAAGCGCGGGGAATAAGCCCCTCGAAAGCGTTGTAATCTGTGACGCTGTTCATCTGCTCATCCGGCAGCTGCTTTGGATGATTCCTGTCTGCCGGCAAAGCTGTCTCTTTCACCGGCAGCTCTTCATAGCTGCCATCCGCCAGCAGGCGAGTCCGAAGAGATTCCGGCGCGCACTGGCTGCTTAACTGCTCAGTTACCATATCTTTGCTCAGGATATAAGCTTCCTCCAGTTTACGGGCGTTTTCCACGGAGGTTCCAATATAAAAATCATACTCTCCCGCTTCCAGCACCCAGGCAGATTTCCTGATTTTTCCAAGATCGTCAAAGGAGGCCATAGCAGTATATGGAATCTTGAAAAAAATGCTCTGAGATTCTCCCGGCTGAAGCAGCCTTGTCTTCTCAAAAGCCGCCAGTTCCTTCGACGGTTTACCCAGGCATCCCTGCGGAGCGCTGTAATAAACCTGCACCACTTCCTTGCCTGCAAATTTTCCCACATTAGTCACCTGCACGGAAAGCAGCGCCATTTTGCTGCCATAAACAACTTTTCTGTTCTCCAGAATAAAGTCCGTGTAAGATAAACCGAAGCCAAACGGATAATTTACTTTTTCTTTTGCTCCCGTTATGGTCTCAAAATAACGGTAACCCACATAAATATCTTCCGTATAATCTACATAATCAACGGAATCATGGAAGCCTTCCGAAGACGGGTAGTTCTCCAGAGACGCCGCAAATGTATCAGCAAGTTTGCCGGACGGATTCACATCGCCGCAGAGAATGTCGGCTTCCGCCAGTCCGCCTTCCATGCCTGCCTGCCATGCCATGAGAACACTGTCGATTCTCTCGTCGCTCTTAAACCAGGAACTGTCCACTACGCCTCCCACATTCAAAACAACAACGACTTTTGCAAAGTTCTCTTTCACTGTGTTGACTAATGCTTCTTCCGCTCTGCTCAGATAGAAGTCGCCCCTCTCAAAAAGAGTGCTGCTGCGTTCGATCTGCCGTCTTTCCTCCTCCGGGAAATTATCAAGTTCCTCATGGAAAACCGCTTTCCGATCCCATCCTTCACCGGAAAAGCGACAGATGGAAATAACTGCCGTATCCGTAAAGCTTCTGGCTTCACGAAGCAGCTCTTCCGGAAGCTCCGGCTCTTCAGTCATGCCTGGAACAAAACCTTCCCCGTACTGTTTTTCCACATTTTTTCTATAAAACTCTTCAAGCTCCGGCATCAGAAAAACCCGGCCTTCTTTTTCTTTCTCCTTCATGCCGTCCCAGAGATTTCTCACATAGGCAGTAGTGACGTCCCCGCTGCCGCCTCCTCCTTTTACATAATCCACGCCTGCCTTTCCAAAGAGGGCGACTTTCGTCCCCCGGGCAAAAGGCAGGACTCCATTTTCATTTTTCAGCAGAACCATTCCCTCTCCTGCTGCCTTCCGTGACAATTCAATGTGCTCCCTGCTCCCGGTGACACGTTCCCTGTCGGGATAGAGCGGCTGGTTAGGCTGATACTGGATTCTTCTCCATTTATCCATGCTTTTATAAGTCCTTTCATCCTGATTTAAAAACCCGGCCCCATGGGGAGTACCCTCTGGGTCCGGGTTTGTCAAATATTACAGCATTGCCTGTACTTCTTCTTTGGTCGGCATTACGCGAAGCGCGCCTTTTCTTGTGGTCACAATAGAAGCCGCTGCATTTGCAAAGGTAAGCATTTCTTTCAGTTCTTCCTCGCTGTATTCTTTCCATCCGTGCTCCAGTACATAATGTAAGATACATGCGCCGAAAGTGTCGCCAGCTCCGGTAGTCTCGATGGTATTCTCCTGAATGAACGCCGGAACTTCCACGCGGCAGTTTTTGGTGTAGGCACGGCTGCCTGTCTTGCCGAGGGAGAGAAGAATTAACGGGATATTGTATTTTTCCTGTACCATGGCGATACCTTCGTCATAGTCTTCCCTGCCTGTGAGCCACTGAATCTCGTTATCGGAAATCTTCAAAATATTGCAGTGCTCCAGTCCATAGGAAATCTGCTCTTTTGCCAGATCCATGGACTTCCACAACGGCTCACGCAGGTTCGGGTCATAGGACATGAGGATGCCGGCTTCCTCAGCAATGGCGATGGCCTTTCTTGTGGCTTTGCGGCACACCTCGTCTGTCATGGACAGGGAACCGAAGTGGAAAATCGTGCTGTTTTTGATCTGCTCCGCATCCACATCATTCTCAGAGAGCATCATATCTGCACCCGGGTTCCGGTAGAACGAAAATTCACGGTCTCCATCCGGAGCGGTATGAACGAACGCGAGCGTCGTATGTACCTCGTCGTCTCTCATCAGTCCTTCTGTTCCGATCCCCACTTCTTTCAGCGCAGCCTCCAGCTGATCTCCGAACATATCCTTTCCGATTTTGCCGATAAAATTCGTTTTATGTCCCAGGCGGTTCAGCATGGACAATACGTTGCATGGCGCTCCGCCCGGATTTGCTTCCAGAACCGGGTTCCCCTGTGCACTGGTTCCATTTTCTGTAAAATCAATCAATAATTCTCCCAGGGCAGTTACATCATATTTGCTCATAATTTCTTCTCCTTTTAAATCAAAGCTTCTTCAGCCAGCAGAAACCGTAACCCGGAATATCCACGCCGGCGGCCTTACGCACTTCGCCGGTCAGCATATTTTTGTACATGCCGTCTGTCTCATTGATCCATGCGGTCTTGTCGTACTCGCTGAAATTAAACAATCCAAACATTTTTTCGCCTTCATAGTAACGTCCGATACACAGAACAGACGGATCGTAAGTCTCCACAGTCCACATGTCCGCATTGGTCATGAACACTTTCTCCGATCTGCGTATTTTCTCCAGTTCAGACAGACGCTGAAAGATTTTGCCCTCTACTGTATCTGCATCGTCTGCGTTTGCCGCCAGATCCCAGCGCATTGCCCCACGATGGATGTAACGGGAATCATGAGCTTTGGTCGGATCGTTTTTGTAAGTATAATCATTAACCTGACCAATCTCATCACCGCTGTAGATCACAGGAATACCAGACTGCGTAAACATGTAAGCATGAAGCATCACATCAAGCTGAATGGCCTTGTCCATAGCTGCGGCGTCCTGCTCGAAGCCAGCTTTTTCCACACCGCACATCGAGGCAGTTGTCGCACAGAACCGGGCATCCTGTGTATTCGGATCGTATTCGTACAGCTCGCCCCTGCTGACACTGTTTTCTGTATATCCCTGGAAATAATCATTTAAGAACTTCTTATGCGGCACTTCTTCCTGTCCGCGTGCGCGCAGGAAATCGTAATCCAGTCCCCAGCCGATATCATCATGGCAGCGCAGATAGTTGAGGAATACATATTCCTTCGGAAGTCCGGCAACAATATCAAGCTGTCTCTTAAGGAGACTTACATCTCTCGTAGCCACAGTATGCCAGGTTGTCGCCATCGTCGTTACGTTATAAAGCATATGACATTCCGGCTTTTCCACAGTGCCAAAATACGGAACTACTTTCTCCGGCTCCATGACCACTTCGCCAAGCAGAAGAACAGACGGACATACAATCTCTCCGATAATCCGCATCATTCGGACGATGGTGTGAACCCGGCGCAGGTTCCGGCAAGGAGTTCCGAGCTCTTTCCAGATATACGGCACTGCGTCGATACGGATGACGTCGATACCTTTGTTGGCCAGGAAAAGGAAATTGTACATCATTTCGTTAAATACCCGCGGATTCAGATAATTTAAATCCCACTGATATGGGTAAAATGTAGTCATTACATAATGACCGCAGTCCGGCAGCCATGTAAAATTACCCGGCGCGGTTCTCGGAAATACCTGCGGTACAGTCTGTTCAAACTGGTTTGGAATCTCCGGATTATCAAAGAAGAAGTAGCGGCTCATGTACTCGCCTTCTCCTGCACGTGCGCGTCTTGCCCATTCATGATCTTCGGAAGTATGGTTCATGACAAAGTCCATACACACGTTCATTTTCTTCTTGTGGCAGGCTGCCGTCAAATGCTCCAGATCTTCCATAGTTCCCAGATCTTCTCTTACCTTGCGGAAATCCTTCACTGCGTAACCGCCGTCGGATTTGCCCGGTACAGTATCCAGAAACGGCATCAGATGGATGTAATTGACATTGCTCTTCTCAATATAATCAAGTTTAGATTCCACTCCTTTGATATTGCCGGCAAAATTATCTATATAAAGCATCATGCCCAGCATATCGTTGGATTTGTACCATTCCGGATCTTTCTCCCGCTCAAGATCCATGGCCTTCAGGTCTTTATTTCTTTCCATATAGAACCGGTGAAGATTATCACAAAGCTCAGCGTACATGGAATCATTGCCGTACATTTCCATGTAAAGCCAGCGGAGCTCATCATTTCTCTTCTCCATTCTGTAATAAAACTCTTCATCTACCGCTGCTCTGGCTGCTTTGGCAGCCGCTTCCGCTGCCTTTTTTGCTGTTTCTGCCGCAGCTTTCTTGGCTGCCGCAGCCGTTTTAGCAACCGCTTCCGTTGCTTTCTTCGCTGCCGTCTTCTTTGTGGTGGTTTTCTTCGCAGGCGCTTTGGTTTCAGATGCGGCCGGCTTGTCCGCTGCGGTTTCAACTTTCTTAGCTGGCTCTGCCTTGGCAGGTTCTTCTTTCACTGCGGTTGCAGCCGGTTTTGCCGCTGCGGTTTCTTTCACAGGCGCCTCTGTAGCTGCTACTGGTTTTTTCGCGGCAGTTGCCACTTCTTTTGCAACCGCTTTAACTTTCGTCTCTACTGCCGGGGACGCTGCCGCCTCAGTTTTAGTTGCCGCCATCTTAACTTCCGCTTCTGCCGCCGGGGACGCTGCTGTCTCAGCTTTGGTTGCCGCTTCCTTAACTTCCGCCTCGACTGCCGGTGCCTCAGTCACAGATGCAGTTGCCGCTGCCTTAGCTGCGGCCGGTTCGGATGCTGCTTCGCCTGCCGCGGCCGGTGCCGGTGTCGTCGGTGTCGCTGTCGCGGCTGTTACTTTCTTTTTACGGCTTTTCTTTTTGCTTGTATTCGTACGTTTCATTGCTATCTCCCTTTTTATTTTAAATGTTAGTATGCGTCAACAAATTGCTGTCAGTGATAAAATGAGTGGTACGGCCGCCGGCTACTCTGCGATAAGATGAATCTGGTATGCCCGGTACGCTTTGTACTCTACCGGAATCGGCATTCCGGTCTCCATCAGGGCATCAGCCGGGTACAGTCTTCCGCTCTCTTCCGACCGGTACATGCGGCCCGGAATCAAACCTTGTAAGCGGACATAATCCACGGTCATGTTTCCGTGAATATCCTGCATGACCACATTGAGAAGCGCCTCGCTGCCGTCCTCGGCGACGAACTCCCAGGCTGCCGCTTCCTCCTCAAATGGATTGGTCAGGCGATAATATACTCCGTAATTGATGAGCTGCGCGTATTTGCGGTACTCCTTAATCTGCTTCCGCACGATGTCTTTCGCCTCATCGGACAGCGTGCCCAGATCAAGCTCATAGCCGAAGGTTCCGGCCATGGCGACCACGCTTCTCACCTGAAGGGTCGTGCTCCTTCCAGTCTGGTGGTTCGGCACCGCGGATACATGGGAACCCATGGCGGATACCGGATAACCGAAGGAAGTGCTGTACTGAATCTTGATTCTGTCCAGAGCATCGGTGTTATCACTGCACCAAATCTGCGGCGTATAGTATAACATGCCTGCGTCAAAACGTCCACCGCCGCCGCTGCAACCCTCGATGAGAATATTCGGATATCTCTGAATGAGACGCTCCAGAAAATCATAAAGTCCCAGCACATAATCGTAGGCAACGGCTCCCTGCTCTTTTGCCGCGCGGGAAAATGCCACGTCCAGGCTGCGGTTCATATCCCATTTGACATACTCGATATTGCCCTGATCAAGAACCTTGCATATCATATCGAAGATGGTGTCCACCACTTCTTTCCGGGAGAAGTCAAGCACAAGCTGGCTTCTCGCCCGAATCGGATTCCGTCCCGGAACGGTGAGCGCCCAGTCCGGATGCTCTCTGTAAAGCTGACTGTCCTCATTGACACATTCCGGCTCGATCCAGATACCGAACTTCACGCCCAGAGCGTTGATCCGCTCAATGAGATGTCCCAGAGACTCGCCCAGCTTCTCTTCGTTGACATACCAGTCGCCCAGTCCGCTGAAGTCGTCATCCCTTTTTCCAAACCAGCCGTCATCCATAACGACCATGTCGATGCCCAGCTCTTTGGCATGGACGGCAAGCTGATAGATGGTCTCGCCATTAAAATCAAAATAAGCCCCTTCCCAGCTGTTGACAAGGATCGGGCGGATGGCATTTTTATATTTCCCTTTGCATACGTGATTCCGGATGCAGGCATGAAGATTCTGAGAAAGGCGGTTAAGGCCATTGGCGCTGAAGGACAGAATCACCTCCGGAGCAGTAAATGTATCGCCCGGCTCCATCGGATAATAGAATCCGTCCTGCTGCAGGCCGATGAGCGCGCGGACCTGATTAAACTGGTCCTTCTCCACCTCTGCCTGAAAGCTTCCGCTGTACATAAATGTCATACTCCAGCAGCTTCCTGTTTCCTCCGTGGTCTTCGTGTCCGCCAGAATCATCATCGGATTATACTGGTGACTGGAAGTTCCTCTGCGGCTTCCAAATTTCATGGTTCCATGGGACAGAGACTGTCTCTGATACATCCGGTCCATACAGTGTCTTCCATGGAAAGAGATCAGATCATAATCGCCGGCCACAAAATCCAGGCAGGCGCTCATGACTTTGTCAAGATAAATCCGGTCACTGCCGCCATTTTTAATGAGCACGCTGCGGGTGATCACATCCGCTTCCGGAAGCACGCCGTACAGCAGTCTGGCTTCCACCTGGTTCACGGCGTCTTTCAGTACGATCTCCAGAGTCTCGGCCTCCGCCTCATCGGCGTAAACAGCCGGCAGACGGTCAAGGGCGTACTTGCCCTTCCGAATCTCGTGCCCTGCATAGCGAAGGTCACAGCAGCGGGACTGGTCTGCATTTACTACGGTGCAGGCCACATTTCGATAATCGCCAAGTCCGGTGTGCGGAAATTCCTGCGGCAGAGCGTCCATGGAATAGGTCCGGTCCACTCCGGTATCATAAGGGTTACCGGAAAAACCCCGGTCTGCGTATGTCAAAAGATAGTCCATACACCCTTCTGTTCTCCGTCCGTAATATAAATGAAGGAGAAATCCATACGGGTCAATCTGCATCTGATAGGAAGAACTATTGGTGTGTAATGTAAATGTTTTGTTATTTTTGTCAAAAATTATACTCATATTTCTTTTCCTCGACCTTCACAATTGCGGTACAAATTTAATAAAATGTTGCCGGACGGACGAATCTCTCCCGGAGGCTCCTCCGTCAGCATTTCCCAGTTATATGCAAATTACTGCCTTCCGAATACAGGGAAGACAGTAATTGCCGGTTGATACTATATCTTGCAATATTCCCGCACCCTGTTGCTAGCATCTGATACAGGAATAAAAGCTATTAAATTATTTGACAGCGCCGGAAGTAACACCTTCCACGATAAAACGCTGCAGGAACAGATACAGAATCAGAATAGGCAGCATAGCCAGCAGCAGAGCCGCCATGATCAGACCGATATCTGTGGAGAATGTACCGTAGAACATCTGTGTGGCAATTGGAATAGTATACAATTCCTTCTTGGCCAGAACCAGACTCGGCAGCAGGTAGTCGTTCCAGAACGCCATAGCGTCAATGATCGCTACCGTTGCGATGGTTGGCTTTAACAGAGGAAATACAACCTTCCAATAAGTCTGCCAACGGGTACATCCATCAATAGTCGCCGCTTCCTCAAGGGAAACAGGAACGTTGGTCTTGATCGCTCCGTGGAACATGAACGTCGCCATGGATAACGAAAAACCTACGTGCATGAATATCAACGTTGCTCTGTGATTCAGGATACCAAGGATACCACCGTACAGAGATACCAACGGAATCATCAATACCTGGAACGGGATAACCATGGATGCAATCATCAAAGAGAATAATAATGCTGTGAGCTTCCAATTATTCCGGACGATAACAAAAGCTGCCATGGAAGACAAAAGCAGTGTAAATATTGTTGAGAAAATTGTAACAATCGCTGAGTTAGCGAATACCTTCCAGAACTCCATCTTCTCCATGGCTTCCGGGAAGTTCTCAAGGGTGAATCCGTGGGCTCCCACAAGAGCCAGCGGGTCTACCGTAATATCCGCTTTTACCTTGAACACATTGATGATAACAAGGATAAACGGAAAGATGAATAACAAGAATAAGATTACTAAGAGAACCAGCATCAGTGCATGCCGGATCTTCTTATTACGAGCCGCCTGTGCATTTTTATCCATTATGCTGATACCTCCGCTTTCTTACCAATGTAAACCTGAAGAACACCAATTACCGCGCAGACAACAAACAGAACGAGCGCCTCAGCCTGGCCGGTACCATAATTCTTATAGGTAAATGCCTGATTATACACATGCATGGCGGCCATAACGGAGCTGTTGAACGGTTCTCCCTTTGTCAAGGACAGGTTCACATCGTAAACCATGAAACATCTGGTGATGGTCAGGAACAGACACTGTACAAATGAGGATACCATCAATGGTACAGAGATGTGTACGATGGTCTGGAAATCGGTACAGCCATCAATCTTCGCTGCTTCCAGAACGTCATTTGATACGCTCATGAATCCTGCCACGTAAATTAACATCATATATCCTGCATACTGCCATACGGCAACGATGATCAAACATAACATAGCCCCCCCTGAGGTAGCCAGCCATGATGTAGATAACGCGCCAATGGAGAAAGATTCTCCAAGTGCAACTAATGCACGGTTAAATACGAACTTCCAAACATAACCAAGAACGATACCGCCGATCAGGTTCGGTACGAAAAATCCTGCACGGAAGAAGTTCTGTCCTTTTACTCCTCTCGTTACCAGATACGCCAGAATAAACGCCACAACGTTTACGAGAATAACGGCAACGAAGGAATAAATAAATGTTCTGCCCAGCGCCGCCCAGAATGCAGAATCCTGGAAGGTTGCAATATAATTGGCAAAACCTACGAACGGCTTGCTCCTGGATACGCCATCCCAACTTGTAAAAGTCAGATACAGACCGTAAATGAAAGGTACGATAACTACTGCGGCAAAAATCAGGGTAGTAACTCCGGCAAACATTATGTACTGTTTTGTTTTATAAGACATACTGTTTGTATTCATACTGTTTTAACTCTCCCTTCTTTTGTGCGCATCCCGGCAGATGCAGTACTTATACCAAACTCCCCAGTCAGTTAAAGGTTCGCCGCCACGGCATACCGGACAACAAATAGAAAGCGTCCGCCGGAATACTTGGTTCAAAAATTAGTGAGCGATTACCTGTGCTGTCTTCCAGTAATCTGCAACATCCTGAGCGAACTGCGTACGGTCAGTCTGTCCAGCCAGATATTCCTGCATGTTTGCGCCGAGAACGGAATAGTGATCATCCGGCAGGAAGTTGTAGTTAGGAATCAGGTTACCTGCGTCTGCGTAAGCCTTAACAGATGCGCCCAGCGGGTCAAGGTTATCAGCAGAAATGTTGCTGAATGCCGGTACAAGCTGACAATCTTCTGTCAGGAATGCGTTACCTGCTTCATCGTTTACTAACCAGTTCAGGAAATCTTTTGCTGCCTGACGCTGCTCGTCAGATGTATTCTCGGAAGAATCAATGAAGAAATACTTGGAACCGCCGCCAACTAACTTGGTGTTTGTTCCGTCATCTGTGTTCTGAGGAACAGGCATGATACCCATGTTCTCGCTGTAGTCATATGCGGAAAGCACTGCCCAATCCCAGTTGCCGCCGAACATAAACGCGATCTCGCCTTCTGCCAGTTTCTGCTCTGTCACTTCACGCTCTGCAGAAATCGGAGATTCTTTTGCGTAGTTGTACTGCGTCAGAGTCTCGAAAGTATCCATTAAGGAATTGTATTTTGCATCGTTAGCAAGATCTACAGTTCCTTCTGTCAGTCCGGTAACGAATGCTTCCGGATCAGCCTGCTCTTCATATACCTGTGGCAGATAATGACCTGCCAGAGACCAGTCTTCCTTCATGATACCTACAGGAGATTCCATACCGCCTGCTACTAACTGTTCAAGGAGTCCTTTGAATGCATCCAGTGTCTGATAATTTGCCGGATCGAATGTTTCGCCGGTGATTGCTTCAATGGCATCTGCATTGTAGATAACGCCACGGGCTTCTACACAAACAGGGAAGCCGACAACCTTATCATTTATAGAAATTGCATATGGAGTCTGGCTAACCCATTCCTGGTCGCTCAGATCAACTGCATGTTCTTCTGCCAGATTGTAAACATCCTTCGCATCTACCATGGAAAGAGTATACGGATCATTGGAAGAATATTTGGTAGCCATATGAGCTGCTACAGTATCGCTGGAGTAGTAAACCTCTACGTCCACGCCTGTTGCTTCGCTGTACTCTTCAGCCGCCTGCTCAAACTGATCCTGAATCTCCATCTTAGAGTTAAAGACAGTAATGGAAGTACCTGTACTCTCTGCTCCCCCCTCATCTCCTGAGCCGCCACATGCAGCAAGAGATAATGTCATCAGTGCTGCTAATGAAAGAGCTGCCACTTTTTTTAATCTCATGTTTTTTTCCTCCTCTTAGAATAAAATGTCAAGCCGGAAATTCCTTCTCCTTTTCCGCCTTTTTTAACGTCCGTACTATGTGTCCCTCTTGTACCGAAATTAAGGATGCTAGCAATCTTAATTCTCCGTGAAAAACAACATACACATCAGTTAATGAAAATATATCACCTAAAAGCCGTTATGTCAATCGTTTATCATAAATTTTATCATTTTTCTTTACGAAATCTTCATAAAATCTGTCATTTGTTTTACTTTTTATTGAAAAACCTGTGTTTAATTAGTGAAAACCCCCTTCTTTTTCTCATAATATTCATGTCAAACCCTTAATATTTTAGGGTTGAAATATCATGGTAGATTTGATACAATCTTTTTCAACATTAATTCGGTGATTTCAACAGGAAAGGAGTACATTTACATGAAAAAAATATTTAATATGGACAATCCCTTCTGGGTGGCCATGGGCAGAGTTTTTGACATCTTTGTTCTGAACTGTCTGTGGCTTCTGTGTTGTCTTCCGGTTTTTACCATAGGACCTGCCACCACAGGACTTTATTATGGTATGTTCGGAATCCTGCGCGGCGACGGCGGTTATCCCTCCAGAGATTTTTTCAAATCCTTCAAATTGAATTTTAAGCAGGGGCTGCAACTGGGCATCCCCCTCACCCTGATCGGTGCTTTCCTGGCGCTGGACATTTATCTGTGCTACCAGTCCGGACGGGGAATATACACATTTTTCCTGTTTTTCTTTGCAGTTTTGTTTATTGTCTGGCTGGCGGTCACTTTATATACTTTCCCCCTGCTCGCCAAATTCGAACGAACTAACAAACAAATCCTGATCTGGGCTTTTACCCTGTGTATTAAGAATTTTCCGCGTACACTTTACATGTTTTTCTCACTTGCTCTCGGTTTATGGCTCTGCCACCTGCTGCCGGGCCTGCTTTTCATCGCGCCGGCTTTTATTGCGGAAAACCATACCGCCATCCTGCTCACAGTTCTCGATCCTTATCTTCCAAAGCCTTTCGAGGATGATGAGACGGAGGATAACGGCGGCAGCGAACATGACGCAGAGGATAAAATCGTTCCACCAGATGACGATATGAAATGGCTGCTGTAAATGCAGCGAGACTTGAAGTACCGTATAAATATGAAAAAACAGCCGCCGCAATTTTGAGGTAAACTTAGAACAGAAAGGAATTATCTTCATTATGACAAAAAACAAAAAGCCGAAAAAAGACAAAGAGCCCTCCATCTTCCGACAGGAACTTAAGAGGGACTGGAATACATTTAAAAGTCTGAAAGGCACTAAAAAGCTGGGATTCCTCTGGGATTATTACAAGCTTCCCGCCACGATCATCGTGACCCTTGTAGTCGTGGTCTGTGTTTTCGCCAACATGCTCTGGGAGGGACAAAAACCGCGCCGCCTGCAGGTTTACGCCGTTCTGAATACCGAGGACAGCTGTGTATACTGGTTCCGGCAGTTTGAACAGGAATTGACCGCCGATGGCAAACCGGGACTGGTGGAAATGAATGAAGATCAGCCTTTTGATTACGACAGCCCTTATTATTATCTGCAGGAGATCGAGGTCATGACTACAGTTTCTTCTCAGCGTATGGATGTGGCCATCTGTAACGCCGACATGTATGACTACCTTCTTGCCATCAACGCCTGCATGCCCCTTGATACAGCGCTGCCGGAAGATCTCTACACAGATTTGTCCAACCGCGGCATGATTGACGCCAACACCGCCAATCTTCAGATAGACGAAAATGGAGAAATCGATGAATCTGCCGGTATTGACGGGTATTATGCTGTTAATCTGGAAGGCACAGAATTCGAAAAACGTTACAACAAGCCTGAAGACCAGGTCAACACCGAAGGAGACGAACCTCTTTACGCCGTTATCATTTCCAACACGGAACATCTGGATGACAGCATTTCTTTCATCCGGGCACTGACCCAGGAGGATTTTCTTCCGGAGTAATACCTTTTTCTGTGAATCATAAAAAAGCTGTCATACTGATTGAATCGTCCGGAACCAGATTGAAAAATCTTTCCCGGACGTCAATTTTGTATGACAGCTTTTTATTTTTAATATTATTTATCTTTGCCTGATATCACGTACTCTCCCGCTCCACCAGATACACAGGCAGAACGGTGCGTTTTGCCACCAGCTGTCCAGCCGCTGCTTTATCCAGCAGATCCACGGCGATGGTCGCCATCTCCTTGATAGGCTGATGTACACTGGTAAGCTGCGGGGCTGTGATCGGCGCTATCATGGAATCGTCAAATCCTATGATCTTGATCTGATCCGGCACGCTGATTCCCAGCTTCCGGCATACCTGAAGGGCCTGTGCGGCAATGACGTCGCTGTTGGCGAAGAGGCCGTCGATATCCGGGTGCTCCCGCAGCGTCTTCTCAATCATCTCACTGTAATTCATAGAATCGAACTGTACTACCTCTGTCATGATCTCCAGAAATGGAATCCCATATTCGGCGCACACCTGACGGAAACCTACCACGCGGCTGTCCGCTGGCATCGGCGTATCTGTAAAACTTCCGATGTGAAGCAGGTGTTTACATCCTAACGAGATGAGCTTCTTCGCCACCAGGGCTCCTCCCTGTATGTTATCACATTCCACGGAAGCTGTGGCAGCATCCACATACCTCTCTACAGTGACGATTGGTATATCCATTTTTTCAAAAACAGAGGCATCCACAGTTCCACTGAACAAGATAACTCCCGCTACCCGGTTGCTGTAGCACATTTCCACATATTCAAGCATTTTCTCATCTCTGCCCTGAGAATTACAGAGCAGAATCTTATACCCCTTTTTATGTCCCTCATTTTCAAGATTACTGATCATCTCGGCGAAATACGGATGCCTGATATGAGGAACGATCACTCCTAATGTATTCGAACTTTTATTCTGCAAAGAACGCGCCAGCTCATTGGGCCGATAGTTCAGCTTTTTCATTGCCTGCGCCACCCGCTCGCGGGCATTATCGCTGATATATCCTCTGTTATTCAGTACCCGGGATACCGTCGTCACCGTCAAACCGGCTTCCCTCGCAACGTCCTTCAAAGTTGCCATTTTATTTCTCCTTCGTCCGTTTCTGACTCGCAGATACCTCCTCTGTTCATTCAACCTGCCCATATATTTCTTCCTTACATTCCCAGCTTATCATTATTCAACAAAAAATATCCGCTAATCGATCTCAAAAATATCATACTCTTTCACATGGTCAAGCGGCATCTCCAGAGATATTTCCGGGTTGCGCAGCTCGAAGGTTCCCATCTGCTCACCGTTGTCAAAAAATACTTCCAGAATCCTGTCGTCAATGACAAACAGCAGCTCATGGCGCCATGCCTTTACCTGGAAAGCATCACGGTCCACAGTGAAGCTGCCCACCTCCGGGCTGTACTCAATCCAGCTTCCGTTTATCTTCCAGCGAAGATCATCCAGCAGATTCTCCTCCACGTTCATACGAATAAGAACTGCCTTTTTCTTTTCTTCCTGCTGATAAAAAATCGTGTGATTCTCGTCAGGCTGCACCTTGTCCGTAATCCGCTCCGCCTGCTCCCAGAGCTCACGCACCGGCTTCTGCACAATAATAAAGCCGTCGTCGGTACGTTTGCAGGATAATTCCACCGGAATGCCATATGCTCCCGTATAGTTTCTTCCATCGTTTTTCAGCCGCAGCCACGGAATGGAGATGACGCGCCCTTCCACGCCGGAGAAAGTCTGAGCGGCATACGGAACCCCCGTCAGATACGCCCATTTTTTCTCTCCGTCCGTCTTAAAATCCCTGCCGTCAAACTGTCCCTCGTAATAAAAACCATCTGCAGACCAGAAGAACCAGCATTTTTCCCCCTGATCTGAAGTCAGTTCAAAAATATCCGGGCATTCCCAGCCATCCTTCAGAGTAAACTCTTCCATCAGTTCCCAGTCTTTCAGATTCTCTGAACGAAGGATGCCAAAATCGTTGCCTCTGAGCCAGAGCGCCATAATATAGGCGCCGGACTCCTCATGCCAGTACACCTTAGGATCACGGCTATCCCTGTAAATCACCGGAACACACGGTTCCTTTATCTTCCGGAGAGTCATGCCGCCATCCAGACTGTAGGCGATCTTCTGGGTAAACTGCTGTCCCTTGCTCCACTCGTCATTGCCTCCGGCTGCCGTATAGAAAAACAAAAGCGCATCTTCCGGCAAATCCAGAAGTCCCCGCTCATTCTTGATGGCGCATCCGGAGTATATCGTACCATTCTCATCCGGAAACATCACGGAATCCACCTGCTCCCAGTGCAGAAGGTCACGGCTCACCGCATGTCCCCAACTCATATTGTTCCACTGGATGCCAAAGGGATTATACTGGAAATACAAATGATAGACCCCATTATCATATATCATACCGTTGGGATCATTGGTCCAGCCGCTGTCAGCGGCAAAATGGATGACCGGATGAGTATCGGCAGCCTCCTCCCGTTCATCGGAAAGGCAGACGCTTTCCGAAAAGATATCCGGCGCTTCTTCCAAAGACACTCTTATTTCTTTTCCCCTGTACGCCTCCACCGGAATCTGCGCGCAAAAATCAGCAGTATACTTCCCGTCCTGTTCTTCGTCCACCGGTACCATAACTTCTGTCATTTTTTCCTGTGTCCCGTTCTCTCGATCCAGAAGAAAAATTTTCAAAAGTCTCTCTTCTTTCTGTGCACAGATCGGAATATTTAAATATTTTTTATCGACCAGAAAATCTTTTTCCATCATTTCCATTATCTCCTCTATTTCTTATTCTTATATTTTTACCACAGTTTCTGTTCGGTTTATGTAAAAACACTAAAAAATTACTTGTTTTTTTCCATTCTTTCATAAAAAGAACATCTGCCCTATCCTTATATGTCATTCGATTGATACATTTTGTTCATTATAACAAAAACCTATCTGTTATACAAGTAGAAATTTCCCGGCGAATTACCCCCGAAATCCATACAAAAATAACCAACTTCTCATTGACAAAGTTTTCCCTGCGCGAGTATCATAGGCTCAGGAAAACAGGTTAAACCTTTGACATATTTGTCGCCAGAATGATTGAGGAGAATTTACAATGATCACAACAAAAGCAGATGCAAAAATGAATTATGAAAAAGCCTGTCACCTCGGCAAAAAAGAGGGCGGCTCGCCTGCTGTTCTGGACGCCATTCTTCAGGAACGACACATAACCGCTCCGGCAGAAGTCTCTCTCGGCCTCGTATCCATACCTGTCGAGCGTATTGTCGGAACCAAAAGCAAGGGGCGAAGTCAGTCTTTCAGCAAGAACTTTTATCCTGTCCTGAAAGAGAATACCGAGTTTGCTTCCAAATGGATCTCTCTGTGCAGCGCCCATCTCAATGAAGGTATCCGCGACCCCATCAAGGCATACGAATTCATGAATCAATTTTATGTGGAGGAAGGCAACAAAAGGGTCAGCGTGCTGAAATATTTTGGTGCGGTTTCTATCCCTGCCAATGTCATCCGCATCATTCCGCCGCAGAATGACGACAAGGAAACGCGCATTTATTACGAATTCATGGATTTTTACAGTCTGTCACAGATCAACGACATCTGGTTTTCCCGCACAGGCAGCTTTGCGCGCCTGCAGCGTCTGGTCGGAAAACTGCCCAACGAGTCCTGGAGCAACGAGGACCGGAAGACTTTCCACTCCTCCTACGCTCTTTTTCAGGAAGCCTTTGACTCCCTGAACGAAAAGAAAACGCCTCTCATTCCGGGCAGCACCGTGCTGAATTCTCTGGAGGACGCCGCAGATAAAAAGAAGCCTTCCGTTCTTCCGGGAGACGCCTTTCTCTATTATATTGACCTGTACGGATACGACTCTCTGCAGACGGACAGCACTGCAGAGCTCAAGAGGAAACTTAAGAAAACGAGAGACGAGTTTCAGCTGCTGCAGTCTGAGCAGTCCGTGGCCCTGCAGATGGATCCGGGCGAAGGCAAGAAGAAGAATCTTCTGCTGCGGCTGATTCCGGCAGGCACCAAAAAAGTCCGCGTCTGCTTTATCTATGCCAGAACCATTGATAAATCCGGCTGGTCTTACTCCCATGATCTGGGCCGGGCGCATCTGCAGCAGACCTTCTCCGATCAGGTGATCACTTCCTACTACGAAAATGTCACGCAGGAAAATATCGCAGAATATTTACAGAAGGCCATCGACGCCGGTAATGATCTTATCTTTACCACCTCGCCGATTTTTCTGCGGGAGAGTCTGAAAGCCGCCATCGATCATCCGGAAGTCAAGATATTAAACTGTTCGCTGAACACGTCCTACAAACACATCCGCACCTACTACGCGCGGATGCACGAAGCCAAGTTTCTCATGGGCGCGGTGGCTGGCGCCATGGCCGACAATGACCGCATCGGCTATGTCGCCGATTATCCTATTTACGGCAACATCGCAGGCATCAACGCCTTCGCCCTGGGCGCGCAGATGGTAAATCCCCGGGCGACTGTTTATCTGGAATGGTCCAGGCGCACTCACCCGATACCGCAGTCTTTTTTTACTGAGCACGGAATCTCCATTATCTGCGGCAAAGATTCCACCGCTCCGGGTATGTATGACCAGCAGTTCGGTCTTTACCGGCGCGATGGTGATGCTATCTGGAATATGGCAATGCCCGTCCGGAACTGGGGACGTTTTTATGAACATATGATCCGGAATGTTATGAACGGAAGCTGGAAACTGGATGATGAAAAAGACACCACAAAGGGACTGAACTACTGGTGGGGCATGTCCTCCGGCATCGTCGACGTCATCTGCTCCCACCGGCTTCCAATCGGTACTTCCCGCCTGATTGCTCTGCTGAAAGATACCATCTGCCGCGGAGGTTTCAATCCATTTTCCGGCATCATGTATTCCCAGAACGGCGTGATCAAGGACAACTCTTCCGACACGCTGACGCCGGAGGAGATCATTACCATGGACTGGCTGACAAGCAATATCGTTGGCTCCATTCCATCCAAAGACGATCTGGACGAACCCGCACGGGACCTGACCGCCATTCAGGGCGTGAAGGAGGAGGACCGCCTGCCATGAAGATTCTAGCAATATCAGACATCGAATCTCCCTACTTCTGGGATTATTATGAGAAAAAGAAGCTGGCAGACATCGACCTCATCCTGTCCGCGGGTGACCTGCGGTCCGAGTATCTCTCTTTCCTGGTCACCATGTCCAGCGCCCCGGTACTCTACGTCCACGGCAACCATGATACACAGTACAAACGCAAACCGCCGGAGGGCTGCATCTGCGTGGACGACAAGCTCTACGTTCACGAGGGCATCCGGATTCTGGGTCTTGGCGGCTCCATGAATTACAACGACGGAGAATATCAGTACGAGGAGAAGGAAATGCAGCGCCGCGCCAAAAAACGTACGCTGTCCCTCATGCGCCACGGCGGCATGGACATTCTGCTGACCCACGCTCCCGCCCGCAATATCAACGACGGGGAAGACCTGCCCCACCGGGGCTTTGAGACCTTCTGCCACCTGCTGGACCGCTACCAGCCCCGTTATTTCATCCACGGGCATGTGCACAAAAATTATGGCTGTGATTTTCACCGTTATGATAAATACAAAGATACGGAAATCATCAACGCTTACGAATACTGTATTTTTGAATATGGCGGCGGCACAGCCGGAAAGTAGGGCGGCGTTGCCCGGCAATTCCGACAAAGTGTTGTCTTTAACCATAAATCCGGAGAATTTTTAGTTATTTGTGTCATTGCTCATTTTATTCGTTTAGTTTACACTAAGGAAGACAGCAAAAACGGTTACTCATATATGAATACATACAGCATTTTCTATCAGCACACGTACCAGGCGGTATCTATTCATATATTCACATAGTCGTACAGACATTCATTTTTTAAGGAGGATACATTTCTATGGCAACATTATCTTTAAAGGGAATTCAGAAAGTTTACCCGAACGGTTACCATGCCGTAACAGACTTCAATCTGGAGATTGCAGATAAAGAGTTTATCATCTTCGTTGGACCATCCGGATGTGGTAAGTCCACCACACTTCGTATGATTGCCGGTCTGGAAGACATTTCCGACGGTGAGTTCCGTATCGACGGCAAGCTGATGAACAACATCGAACCAAAGGACCGTGACATCGCCATGGTTTTCCAGAACTACGCTCTGTATCCGCATATGACCGTATATGACAACATGGCATTCAGCTTAAAGCTCCGCAAGGTGCCAAAGGATGAGATTGACAAGAAGGTTCGTGAAGCTGCCAAGATTCTTGACCTTGACAAACTTCTTGACCGTAAGCCAAACGCTCTTTCCGGTGGTCAGAGACAGCGTGTTGCCATGGGACGTGCCATCGTGCGTAACCCGAAAGTATTCCTGATGGACGAGCCTCTTTCCAACCTGGATGCAAAGCTTCGTGTGCAGATGCGTATTGAGATCTCCAAGCTTCATCAGAACCTGGGCGCTACCATCATCTACGTAACCCATGACCAGACAGAGGCTATGACTCTTGGTACAAGAATCGTCGTTATGAAAGACGGTATCATGCAGCAGGTAGATACGCCTCAGAACCTGTATGATAAGCCATGCAACCTGTTCGTAGCAGGATTTATCGGATCTCCTCAGATGAACTTCATGGATGCACAGGTTAAGGTTTCCGGCAACGATGTAACCCTGAAGGTTGGACACAGCGAAATGAAAGTTCCTGATTCCAAGAAACAGGCTCTGATCGATGGAAACTACAACGGCAAGACCGTTATCCTTGGTATCCGTCCGGAAGATATCTACGAGGCAGATGACGCCGGCGCTCCGGTTGGCCTTAACATTAACTCCAAGATTAAGTTCTACGAGCTGCTGGGTGCAGAGGTTTATCTGTACTTCGATATGGAAGGCACACAGATGACAGCACGTGTAAGCTCCAGCACCAAGCTGAAATCCGGCATGGATGCTAAGTTTACATTAGACATGGAAAAAATTCATTTATTCGATAAAGAAACAGAAGTTACCATCACCAATTAGACGCCTGCAGACGGCATGCGGCAGGCGTTCCGCCAAAGCGGCGGGTCTGTTGGCATGACAATGCGGCATTAACAGTTTTTCTCTTTTTCTAAAGAACGCATGCCCTGGGTCCTCCTCATTTCACCCAGGGCTCTGCTCGTTCTTTTTTTCTTTTTCCATACAATTTTGCAAATTCTCACTTTTGTTTTTCCGCAAAATTTTACATTTCGTCTCTTGGTTTTTCTTCCATAAAAGTGTACAATTTACCATAGAATCACTAACGGAACAGGAGGATATCCCATGGGCAACGCAGAGCAGAAAAATGTTAAGAGAAAACTTGATGAACTGAAACGGATTACCGGGCTGTCCTTTCATATGGATCTGCCGGACACGGAAGGACTGTCGGACTCCGAGGCGGAAGAAGCTGCCTCCTACGTGCTGCATCAGCTTGACGCCCTGATTTCTTCCTATAAAGAAACAAACAGCAAGGAAGCTATCTACAAACGGTGGATTACCGGCGACATCGAGACCCATGAGCTCATCCATACTGCCAAACGGTTCCATATTCCTTTGGCTGCATACCGCTCCGTATTTCTGGCAGAGACGAACGAAACCATGGACAACTCTGTCATGACAATTTTAAAACACGCTTTTCCTGATACCGCTTACACATGGCTGGTTCCCATGTCCTCCTGCCAGCTTGCCATAGTCTGCACATTTGCAGAAGAGGTCACGGAAGAAGAGCTGCACTCAACAGCATACCTGGTGATGGATCTCTTAAACACTGAAGCGCTCATCCGGGTCAACGTTTCCTACAGCGCTGTCACAGAGCACCTCAACCAGCTTCCGGGTGCTTATCAGGAAGCCGGCCTCGCCCTGAACGTCGGCAAGATCTTCTATCCCGGCCAGTATGTCTATCCATATAATAAGCTGGGCATCGGCCGCCTCATCTACGGTCTCTCCCGGGAACGGTGCAGCGCGTATCTGAAAGAAGTGCTGGGCACAGACTCTCCTGACTTTTTCCAGCCGGAAACAGTCCACGTCATCAACTGTTTTCTGGACAACAATCTCAATATCGCCGAGACCACCCGCCGGCTGCACATGCACCGTAACACGCTCATCTACCGCCTGGAGCAGATACAAAAAGAGACCGGTCTGGATATCCGGCAGTTCCACGACGCCATGACACTCAAAACGGTCCTTTTTGTTATAAATTATATGAAAAATCTCTGATGTTACAGTACGGCGATGAACCGGTCGAAGGCCGCTCTGCCCTCTTCTGTACATTTATACACGCCGGCGTCCTCCAGCACTCCCACGAATACCTGTCCGATTTCTTCTTTCAGAATATCCATCACATTGGAATCGTTGATGTCCGGATATTTCGCCTGAATCTTCTCCGCCCACTCTTTATGCTTGATGAGCTCCTCGTGATCTTCGATCGGCGTCTTCTTCACCAGACAATCAGCCAGCAGCTCCATCTCGCCTTTCAGTCTTGACGGCAGCACGGCCAGTCCCATCACCTCAATGAGACCGATATTTTCCTTCTTGATATGATGATATTCACTGTGCGGATGATAAAGTCCCAGCGGGCATTCTTCTGTGGTGATATTATTACGCAGGGTCAGATCCAATTCGAACACCTCGCCGTTCTTTCTGGCAATCGGCGTAATCGTATTATGCGGTTCGCCATCAGTTTCCGCAAAAATGTATGCATCCTCGTCGGTATAGCCTCTCCATTTTTCGAGAATATGATCTGCCAGCTCAATGAGCCGTTTCTCATCCTGGTGACGGATTCGGATGACAGACAGCGGCCAGTGAAGGATACCCACCTGCACATCTTCATAACCCGGAATCGTCACTGTTTTCTCCATATCCGCATCTGCCATGGCAAAACGATACCGTCCGCCCTGGAAATGATCATGACTCAGAATGGAACCGCCCACGATCGGAAGGTCGGCGTTGGAGCCCAGGAAATAATGCGGGAACTGTTTGATAAAGTCAAACAGCTTCACAAATGCATTGTGATCGATCTTCATCGGAACGTGCTGTCCGTTAAATACGATACAGTGCTCATTGTAGTACACATACGGCGAATACTGGAATCCCCAGCGGCTCCCGTTAATCTGAATCGGGATAATTCGGTGATTCTGTCTTGCCGGATGATTCATCCTGCCTGCATAGCCTTCATTTTCCATGCAGAGCTGACACTTCGGATAAGCGCTCTGCGGCGCATTCTTTGCCGCAGCAATGGCCTTCGGGTCCTTTTCCGGCTTGGACAGGTTGATGGTGATATCAATCTTTCCGTACGGGCTGTCCACCTTCCAGCGGATATCTTTCTTAATCCGGTCTCTGCGGATATAGTTATTATCCTGGCTGAACTTGTAGAAAGCATCCGTAGCCTTCTGCGGATTCTCGCCATATATATCTTCAAATTCTTCAATGATTTTAGATGGAGGCGGCGTCAAAACACCCATGAGCTTTGTATCGAACAAATCTCTCGTGACGATATCATTGCTGTCGATGATTCCACGCTCAAAGGCAATATCTGTCAGAGCGTCAAGTACTTCCGGCAGCGCGATCTCCTCACCGGAGACCTCCTGCTCCTCGTATTCATCCTCTTTAAATATCTCCAGAAGCTGATTGATGGTATATCTTATATCTGCCGACACCACAAGTCCTGTCTGCAGTCCGTATTCTACCAGTTTCGCAATTTCTCTGTATAAGCCCATAGATCGCTTACTCCCTTTCCTCTGTTTATTACAATTACAGTACCTTCATTCCGCCGTATTTTCTTACTTTCAGGACGTGGCAGCTGCCCTCGCCGAATACTTTATCCAGCGCTTCTCTGTACTCCTCTACCACGTCGCCCGGCACAAACGCCTGGATGGTTCCGGCAAATCCGCCGCCGTGTACACGGCTGACTCCTCTTTCTCCGAGCACCGCGTCGCTGACAGCAAGTCCCACGGAAAGTCCCTGGCCGTCCAGATCTTTTACAGTAAATACATTCTGCAGGTACTGGAAGGAAGAAGCGCCGGATGCTTTCACCCATTTCTTAAATGCATCGAAGTCGCCTCTTTCCAGAGCTGCGATCTCCTCGTCCACTCTCTTCTCTTCCTCAAAGAAATGGATGGCACGGAGAACGGAACGGTCGCCCAGTTTCTCGCGAAGCTCTGCCAGTCTGCCGTAGAATTCTTTCTCATCCACCTCACGAAGCACCTCTTTGCCAAAATATGACGCTGCCTTCTTCATATCGGCCGGAATTGCTGCGTAGTCGTCGGTCAGATCCGCATGGGAACCCTTGGTATCTGTGATACACAGGCAGTGTCCGTAAGCTTCAAAGTCCACGTCAATTTTCTTTACATAGGTGTGGGCCGGATCTGCAAAGTCGATGTGAATGAGACCGCCCACGGAAGAAGCTGTCTGATCCATCAGGCCGCATGGTTTACCAAAATATACATTTTCTGCATACTGTCCAAACTTGGCGATATCCACCGCATCAAGCTGCATGTCATTGTATAAACCGGAAAGAACTGTTCCGATCATAACCTCATAAGCTGCGGAGGAGGACATACCGGAACCGCTCAGCACATCGCTGGTGGCGTATGCCTGAAAACCGCCGATCTTATGTCCCATCTCTTTGATTCTTGCAGCCACGCCGCGGATCAATGCTGTAGAAGTTCCCTCTTCCTTCTTGTCCACTTCCAGAGAAGAAAGCTCCACTACGGTCTTCGGATATCCCTCGGATTTTACCTCGATCACGCCGTCCTCTCTAGGGGAAACCACAGCGATGATATCCAGGTTGATAGAGGCTGCCAGCACCTTGCCGTGCTGATGATCTGTGTGGTTGCCGCCCACTTCGCTTCGTCCCGGTGCGCTGTAAATCTCTACTTCCTGCTCGCCGTACAGCTCCTCGTAGCTCTCCAGCGCCTTGATATAACGTTCTGTCTGATATTCCAGAACATTTTCATCCAGATAAATGTCCATCAGCAGATCCTTATGTACTCCGTTTCTGAACTCTTCCTTTAATACCCCTGTTTTCTTCGCCATTGTCGTCTTCTCCTTTTCGTTTTATGATTGATTGCCGGCCTTAAGTTTCTTTCCCGGCTGCTGCGCCGTTCCGCTCTCCGGAGCAGCACTCTGTTCTCACGGTTTCTTATGGCTCTATAGTAAATTATTTTAGTAAATTTGTCAATCATTTTTACTCTTGTTTTACTATAAAATTTACTTATTTTTTAGTAAAAAACCCTTCCCTTTTTTACTGATTTTGTTATAATGTTTTATAGTAAAAATCCGACCATTTAATATAAGCGTACCATACAGTCAAAATAAAGTAATAGGAGGAGCCCATGGCAACATTAAAGGATATCGCGGAACGGGCAGGCGTATCTACGGCGACCGTATCACGGATTCTCAATGAGGATGAAACATTAAGCGTCACCGACACCACAAGAAGAAATGTTCTGCGCATCGCGCAGGAATTACATTATAATAAGAAGAAAACCAGCACTCCATCCATGACCATCGGTATCTTCCAGTGGATTTCGCTGCTGGACGAGACGGAGGATCCCTATTATCAGGATATCCGAAGCGGCATTGAGCAATACTGCGCAGAGAAAAAAATCGAAGTAATCCGTGCATTTGAAAGCGATCACAACTATATGGACACGCTGCGGGACGTCCCGGCCCTCATATGCATCGGCAAATACGGCGACCGCCAGAAAAAAGAGCTGCAGAGTCTCTCCTCCCATGTTCTCTTCCTTGACATGCGCACTCCTCAGATCAACTGCAACACCATCACCCTGGATTTCGGACAGGCGGTCTACGACGCCATGGACTATCTGACCGGCCTCGGCCACCGTCGCATCGCCTACTTGGGCGGCAAAGAGCAGCTCACCGATTCCACCATCTATTTTGAGGAACGCAAGGACGCTTTTATCCGCTACTGCACCCAGCACGATCTCTGCTGGGAACCTTATATGAAAGAAGAAGAATTCTCCGTGGAGTCCGGCTACCACATGGCGCTGGAACTGATCCAGACCCATAAACAGGGCGCCGAACCACTGCCCACAGCGGTATTTGCCGCCAGCGACCCCATCGCCATCGGCGCCATGCGCGCCTTTTACAAATACGACTACCGGGTGCCCGACGACATTTCCATCGTCGGCTTCGACGACATCAGCGCTGCGGGATTCTTAAATCCTCCGCTGACCACCATCCATGCGCCCGCTTTCCAGATGGGGCAGTACGCCGCCCATTACGTGACCCAGATGACCGACAGCTTCACACAGCAGGAGGCGCTTCCGGTGCGCATCACCCTGCCATGTACACTCTGCATCCGGGAGAGCTGCGGGAAACCGAGGGAATAAAGCTGCGCAACGCAGCTTTTTTTATGATAATTTTTTGTTCTTTTTTTCAGGAAAGAAATACAAAAAAAGGATAGGAAAAGGGGCTTTACATATCCTCCCGACGGTAGTATAAAAATGTTGAAATAAAAAAATATGAACAGCAGAAAGGATTATACATATGGACAACAAATGGTGGAAAAAAGCAGTCATCTATCAGATTTATCCGAAGAGTTTTCAGGATACCAACGGAGACGGTATCGGCGATATCCCGGGAATCATCAGCCGCCTGGATTACCTGGAAGATCTGGGCATTGACGCCATCTGGCTCTCCCCGGTTTATCGTTCTCCACAGGATGATAACGGCTACGACATCTCCGACTACCAGGATATTGACCCGATCTTCGGAAGTCTGGAAGATATGGACCGCCTGATCTCTGAAGCCAAAAAGCATCGCATCCGTATCATCATGGATCTGGTACTGAATCACACCTCCGATGAACATTACTGGTTCCAGGAAGCTCTGAAAGGCAAAGATAATCCTTATCATGATTACTATGTATGGCGGGACGGCGAGGAAGGATGCCCTCCGAACGACCTGACTTCCGGTTTCGGCGGCTCCATCTGGCAGTGGGTTCCGGAGCTTAATCAGTTCTATATGCATCAGTTCTCCAAAAAACAGCCGGATCTCAACTGGCAGAATCCGAAAGTCCGCCAGGAACTTTATAAAATGATCAACTGGTGGATTGACCGCGGCATAGAAGGCTTCCGCCTTGACGTTATCGACCATGTCGGCAAACTTCCGGATGAGAAGATTATGGTGAACGGTCCTGATCTTCATAAATTTATCCGCGAATTAAGCCAGAATACCTTCGGCAAAGCCGGTCTGGTCAGCGTCGGAGAGGCTTGGAGCGCAACACCGGAGAACGCCCTCCTCTACAGCAATCCGGACGGAAGCGAGTTGTCCATGGTATTCCAGTTTGAACATATCTCCCTCGACCAGCAGCCGGACGGAGACAAATGGGATCTGATGCCGCTGCCATTCCTTCAGTTCAAGGATGTCATGAACAAATGGCAGACGAGCCTTCACGGTGTAGGCTGGAACAGCCTTTTCTGGGACAACCACGACCTGCCGCGAATCGTCTCCCGCTGGGGCAACGACAGTGAAGAATACCGCGTAATCTCCGCCAAAATGCTCGCCACCCTGCTGCACGGTATGGAGGGCACTCCGTACATTTACCAGGGCGAAGAGCTTGGTATGACCAACACCCGCCTGTCCCTCGACGAGTATAACGATCTGGAGACTCTGAACGCCTATAAAGAGCGGATTGCCGCCGGCCATCCGGAGGAGGAAGTCATGGAATCCCTCTACGCCAAGAGCCGCGACAACGCCCGTACCCCGATGCATTGGGACGACGCCGCACAGGCCGGTTTCACCACCGGAACACCGTGGCTGCCGGTTAATCCGAATTACCCGACGATCAACGCCGCTTCTCAGATTCACGATGAAGACTCCGTCTTCTCCTATTATAAGAAGCTCATCCGGCTCCGCAAAGAGACTCCTGTCATCGTGGACGGCGTATTCGAGATGCTCCTGCCGGACGACAAGGAGATCTTCGCTTACCGCAGAACTAATGACAGCCAGACTCTGACCGTCATCTGCAACTTCTACGGCAACGAGCGCAGCATCGACGCCGCTTCCCTGATTCCGGAAGGCAGCAAGCTGCTCATCTCAAACTATGCAGATGTGACAGACGCCAATGTACTGCGTCCGTATGAGGCGAGAATGTACTTAAAATAAAAAATATAAAACAAATGCCTGCCGGTTCATGGAGAGCGTCCTGCTTCTTCCATAAACCGGCAGGCTGTTTTTATTTGGGGTCACCGGGCCGCCGCTCCGACTGCTCCTTCTGCTCTTTCTGCATCCGGAACCGCAGGTAATCGAGCTGCTCAAGCTTCTGCTCCCTCCGGTGAATGTCATCGAGAGCCGCACCCCTTCTATCATCAAGTATCCGCAGTCTCTTTTCTCTGGTAGACTCTCCTTCCAAAACAAGGCGCATATACTCCTCCACCTCATCCTTACAGAATCCAATATCATGGAGAGTCATGATCAGGCTCAGACGCTCCAGATCCTGCTTTCCGCACTGCCACGAAACAGAATCAGCGCCGCACAATCCCCATCCCTCATACTCTCGCAAAATCTCTGCTGGTATCTGATATCTTTCACTGACCTCGTCAATCGTCATTCTCTCGCCTCCGTTTTATATTTGAATACTTTTTACAGATGACTTCAATATAGCACGGTTCACGAGCACCGTCTAATGCCTGTTTTCGATTGTCAGAAATGCGGATTGGGTATATTATCTTGTGGAGCACAAATCCCTGCTCCCTTATTTCAGTCTTAGCTTACTTCAGTCTGATCTTCTTTTTCGCAGACCATTTTGAATATACCTTTGTCTGCTTTCCGTTTTTCTTCCCCTTTTTATAAGTTCGGATCTTCACGTAATAGGTTTTCTTTCTTTTCAGACCCTTGATTACCCTGGCAGTAGTTGCTGACTTTTTGATGGTGATCTTTTTGGACTTCCTGAAGTTTTTGTTCGCCGCATAGCAGATCTGATATCCTGTCACACCTTTTTTCTTCTTCCAGGTGACCTTCATTGCCTTTTTGCCTTTTGGACTTAGCCTGGTAATGGCGGTTTTAGCCGGTTTTTTGGCTGCCTTATTTTTCTTTGAAGCTTTTACCTTGACCTTTACCTTGATTTTTCTTGTTTTATCGCCAATCTGACAGGTAACCGTTACCTTCCCGGACTTTCTCGCCTTCACTCTTGTGGAGACAATCTGCGCTGGTTCGCCATATCTTAGAACAGAATCATTGAGCATCTTCTCCTCATCAAGAATCTCCAGCACCTTCGGATTCGAAGACGTCCACACAGCAGGGGTAATGGCAGGGCCATCTTTCAGAACATCCGAATACACAGTCATCAGCAGCGAAGTTACTTTCCTGGAGGTAATAGTATGTTTCTTTTTGCTGTCCAATTTCCTGATGTTGGACTTTATCCCCGTATCCAGATTACAAACCGAAAACTCTCCCGTCGCGATATTCCAGCGATTCATAATAAGGAAATGTCCCAGCTTTGATTCCACGTAATGGCACCAGGTCAGTACATTTCCATTGAGAGACGGCTCGGAGCTGCAGAAAAACGTTCTCGCTATGCTGCCGGTGCGCTGTACATTTCCTCTCGAATCTATCATCATATAGCAGGTCTTCTGATTCCCGGACACATCTTCCGTACCATAAAGAAGAAGGAACCGGTCGCCATTTATTCTGATACATTCCAGATTTCTGACCTGTGTATTGCTGTAGGAAGTGAGCCATTTGAACGTTGATCCCTGCAGATTCTTATCAATGAGGCTCACATAAATATTATTACCTCCCTGGTAAGCCGAAAATGCACTGTCGGAAGCAAAAGTATCGTGCGGAATGGATGTTCCCACAACCACATGGTTACTGCTTCCCAGCTCAAATCCATCCACAGTTACACCCGTGTGCGAATTGCCGTTGCCACCCTTAATATCAATTAGCGAAAAGCGTCGGTAATTCTGGGCATCCTTATTGTACACGGCATCCGTCCGCAGCGTATACGTCTGAAAAAGAACATCCCTCGGACTGCCGTCTCCCAGATCGACCATCATCACCTGATTACCATCGCTTCTGACAAACTGCGTCAGGCTGTGACTGACATAGTTAAATCCGGTCTCCACCGTAATAGGGCGCATTGTATTTTTGTCAATATAAAATGTGGCGTTGGCCTGATGTCCGCTCATCATCTGCCTGGACGTGTGGACGATCAGGGTATTGCCAACCAGTGTCATATCACTGTTTCCGGCCTCAAAAGCCAGGGAAGTGTAAACGTCTTTCTTACTAATGCTCGCCACTCCCATCTGCCTCCAGTCGGCGCTGTATTTTGAAATATAAAATGCAATGTCTGAGCCATTGCCGGTAGCCACATAATAGCATCCGTCCGGCCCATGGTACACCGTGCCGCCCCAGCTCTTTCCCGGAAGCGGAACACTTCTGTGGCTGAGCCTGCTTCCCGAGGCAGAAAAACGGTCCACATACAAAGAAAGCTGCGTACCGTTCCACACCGAATACATCACCGTCGTACTTCCATCGCCGTTCGGTACGGTATGACATTTAACCGCATACCCATAATCAGCAATCTTCGTTGATCCTGACTCCGTAAAAGTTCCCGCCGCATGACCAGTCGCCGTAAATGTAATGCAGACCAGAAATACAGCCAGCAACAGAAAAATCCCTCTTTTTTTCATATTGTTCTCTCCTTATCTACTTCACAGTTTTCTTTTATATTTATCTCCAACTTTTTATAAAATAATTATATCTTCTTTTGTGCTCAAAAACAAGGATTTCCTGGAGAATTATCAGAAATACAGATTAGGTATGCTCTTCACATTTTAAACAGAAAAGTAGCGCAGCAATCACAAAACTGCTGCGCTGAAAAAATATCATTTGTCAATACTATCCTCGTAACTCTCTGCCAGCCACTCCTTCACCTGCTCCTCCGGCATATCCACAATCTCAGCGATAGCTTCCGCATCATATTCCATCCGGCACAAACGCAGTGCTGTCTCTCTGGCCTTTTTTATCTGCCCCTGCTTTTCTCCTTTGATTGTTCCTATGGCAATCCCGCGTGCTTCTCCTCGGGCCTCTCCTCTGGCTTCCCCTCGAGCTTCTCCTCTAGCTTCCCCGCGGGCCTCTGCCTCTTCCTGCATCCTCTGTCTGTGAATGGTATCATCAAAAATTACTCCAATCATACTCGTCACCTCTTCCTTCTTCCTGTTCAGATACTCTGTTAAAATATTATGCGCAATGCAGTATTCCACCAGTTTTTCCGCCGCTTCTTTTGTTCTTCCATATTCTTTATGAAAACAGATTGCGGAAAACGCTGTCTTTGATTGTTCGCTTTGGTTTTTCGTTATCTTCAATCTTTATCGGTGTGGTGTTTTGGGATTTTTTTCGTTCTGGTTCATTCTCCTTCGAATGTTTATGATTCAACACCTTCACCTCATATATTATATTATCACAATTGCAATTGTATTTAAATGAAAAAACCCCTTTCATCAGACCTCTATTTTGTCTAACAAAAGGGGCACTTCAATAATGACGATCTCATATTATTCTTTGATGTATCCCATTATATAGTGCAGAAATTCCAGCGCGCTGCGGTAGGACATTTTCCGTTTTCCGGCCTGGAGGATACCCTGCCAGCTTCCGTAACGGCGGAATCGGGTCTCCCATCTGCGTCTTCTTCTATTCATTTTCTGTTAAGACACCTCCTTCTTCTGTCTTGCTTGTGTCATCTAATCTTCCAAATACAATGACCCGGTTGTTGACGCAGGATAAGAAAATGGAACCGGAAAACGCAAATTCGCCGTACACATTTTTGTTGATGTACTCCATGTCGTCCCCGCCCTGCACCATCGGATAGTCGATGTGAGTTTCATCGACCGTAAGTCATCCCACCAAATCAGGATTTATGGCCATAAGTTCATTGAGCGTAGGATTCTCCTTCTGTCCCGGCGTATTTTTCCGCCCTGTCCCGGCATTTCGTTCTTTTATTTCTTTCATCTCTGTCCTCCTGTACTCTTTAATGTATGCTCCTGTACATCTGTACATTTTCAGCTTTTGGTTATACTGTGCCATTTTAGCAACATTATTCGGATTTCCAAAGAACAGAAACAGAGCAGGAATGACAGAATAAATGACAGAAAAAATCCCACAATCAGAAATCTTTTTCCTGATCATGGGATATTCTTCACTCACACATCAGTCAGGACAGAAACTCCTCATACAATTCGCAGGTCTGCCGGTCAAATCCGCACAAAATCACTTCTATGGCATAACCCTCATGCTCTTTCATCCATTGCCACACGGTCTCCGCCGCTATGGGAACCGCTTCCTTAAGCGGATACCCGTACACTCCCGTAGAGATAGCCGGGAACGCAATGCTTCTGACGCCGTGCTCCTTCGCCAGCTCCAGAGAATTCCAGTAACAATCCGCCAGAAGCTCCGCGTCCTTCGGTTTGCCGGAATAGATCGGCCCCACCGTATGAATGACGTAGGCCGCCTTCAGATTATACCCTTTCGTGATCTTCGCCTGTCCTGTCTCGCAGCCGTGAAGCGTCCGGCACTCCTGCAGCAGTCCCGGCCCCGCCGCCCGGTGGATGGCGCCGTCCACGCCTCCTCCTCCCAGAAGGGAGCGGTTGGCCGCATTAACGATACAATCCACATCCAGCTTCGTGATGTCGCCCTGGCAGATGGACAGCTTACTGCCCTGGCTCATTTCCAGCATTACTTTCATAGAATTTTCTTTCATAACAACAACACCCCCATACGTTTTTTCATATTTTTTTAAAAAACAAAAATAAAGATTTTCTTTTCTATATTTTTATGATATTATTATTGTTGAAAATATATTTTCTGTTATGTTTTATTTCCAGAACGATACTTACCATGAAATGGAGGGATTATCATGAGTATCAACCGAGACAAATTATTAACGATAAGCTGTATCATTATGATCATCGGGCTTCTCTTTGTGGCTGCGGCCTTCTTCCCGATTCTTGACTGGAGCAGGCATCCTGTATACCTGAACCTCAGAATGTATGTGGCATTCCCGGTTCTCTACTTTATCTGCGGAATAGCCTTTGCCAACATGATTATCCGGTATTTCTCCCGGGTAAAGGAACGTTTGGCGCTGCTGTCCCGCGAGAAGCGCTCCCGCTGGCTAGCCGTCGTTCTCATTCTGCTGGTCATTCTGGAAGTCTGCGTATTCGTCCTGGAACCAGTGCGTATTTTTGTAGCAGTGCGTTTTCCGCTTCTCTATATGATACCGGGGATGGCTGTGTGCGCGCTCAGTGAGTAAATTATTTATTGAACACACGACTCCGACGTGTTATGTTCACTCCTCCATCACATCCCACAGCCGCTCATACAGCTTCCGGTATTTCTTGTAGCCTTCTTGGTAGACGTCCGCGTTTCGCTGATCCGGGAGATATATCCGCTCGTCCATGGAGACAAATCTTCCGCAGGCTTCTTCCAGGGAAGGAAGGATGCCAGCGCCTACGGCTGCCAGCAGGCAGCTTCCGAGGCAGGCCTGTTCTTTTACCCGGCTTGCCCGGACGGGTTTGCCTAAGATGTCCGCCTGGATCTGAAGCCACTGTGGGGAGGCTGCGGCTCCGCCGGAGGCGATGATTTCCGGGGCGTCGATGCCCAGTTCCTGTATGATACCGAGGCAGTCTTTCAGGCTGTAAGCCACGCCTTCCATGACCGCCCGGAGGAAATGTCCCCGTTCCTGCCCGAGGGTCATGCCGAAGAACACGCCTTTGGCGTTCGGATTCATGTGGGGCGTCCGCTCTCCGGACAGGTACGGCAGATAAATGAGCCCTTCCGCTCCCGGGCGGACTGCCGATACCAGTGCGTTGACTTCCTCATAGCTGTCCACATGCAGCACTTTGTTCTTGGCCCAGTTTAAGGACATACCGCTGCACAGGGTGGCGCCAAAGATGGTGTAACCGCCGCGGACCGCATGACAGAAAGTGTTAGTGCGCAGTTTTTTATCAAAAGACGGCTTCTCCGAAAATGCGGAAATCTGGCCGCCGGTTCCGATGTTGCAGATAATCTGACCACTTTTGATAACGCCGTTTCCAATGCTCTGGGCCGGCTGATCACCGCTGCCGTATATGACAGGAATCCCTGCCGGAAGACCTGTTTTCGCGGCGCAGGACGGACTGATGGTTCCGGCAATGTCCGCCGACTCTTTTACCTCCGGGAACAGCCGGGCAGGCAGGCCGAAACGTTCCAGAACATCCCAGGCCCAGTCCCGTTTTGCCGTGTCAAACATGGTCGTAGAAGAGGCGTCTACCACTTCCGCGCCGATCTCTCCCGTCATTTTATAGCGCAGATAATCCTTCGGACTCAGCACATGAGCCGCACGGGCAAAGGCATCCGGTTCATTTTCTTTCACCCACAGCAGTGACGGAAAGGCAAATCCGCTGCTGACGCGGTTGCAGAATGTCCGTCCCATCTCTTCTTCCGGCAGGACAGCGCTGATCTGCTCCAGCTGCCTGCCCGCCCGCTGGTCAAGCCAGATGATGGCGGGACGCACCGGATATCCGTCATCCCCTGTCAGCACAAGACCATGCATCTGACCGGAATATCCCACGGCGCAGACGGCCTCAAAGGCATCGCGGTACATTTCCCGCAGACAGCCAAGAACTTCCACAAGGGAGTCCCACCACATTTCCGGACTCTGTTCCGCCCAGCCAGGATAGGGAATATCCACACCGTAGTCTTTTGCCTTTACTCCGACCACTCCCCCGTCCACATCCAGCAACATTGCTTTTACGCTGGATGTGCCCAGATCGATTCCTAATATTGTTCTCATAACTCTCCTCCTCAGCTGTTCCTTGTATCACGCTCATGAACCAGCATCCCCGAAAATGGCTCGACACCAAACATATCCGAGAAAATGTGACATTTACATAAAAACAGATAATAAATGTTTTTGCCGCAGCAGCGCAGCGTCTCAAAATTCGCCTGTCCCTTTGCCATCATCACATCTGCGGACTCCATCCGCGCCAATGCTTCTTCCGATAATTCCGGCAGCCAGGTACCTGCCACATCATTGCCGTTATCTACCACATAGGCGATTTCTCCCAGCCCCACCTGCGCGGCGTCCATGCGGGTAACATCATTTAATGTTTCCGCTCCTCGGACTACGATAGACACAGAAATCTGTGGATACCGTTTTTTTATTTCCTCAATAAGAAGCTTATCAAGAACCACTTCCCCGCAGTTGTCCGTGAAAAATACAAAACGTTCCGCTTTACTCAAATCCTGCTGCAGACGAGAATATGTATCTTCATCCACCTTTTGCTCCTTTGCTGTCCCCAGAAGTTGATTCAGCTTTTTTTCGTCCACATTCTTCATAGCTCCAAAATCAATATAATTGCCAATCATGGACAACTGCAGCGCCATTTTCAGCGGATCCGCCGCTTCGGCAATCTGCCGCCTGAATTCCTCCTCCTTCTCCATCATGATCTGATTGAAATGTATTTTGATTCTGGTATAATTATCGGCCTCCCCGAACATTTCCCTGCGCACTTTATCAATATCCCTGACAATGACCGGTATCGCATCGGTTTTTGGCGCTTCAGCAATCAGAGCCATAACTCTCTGCATATAATCAATCTTAGCTTCTTCCGGGACATCCTCCGGATACTTTCTCAGATATTTGTCGCAGGCGCAGGTAATGCACTCCGGGCGGAGACGGTGAATCTCCTGTATTTTTTTCGTTTCTTTTGTCATATTTTTTCTCCTCGCAACATATGTTTTTGGTAGGCTGACTATACACAGAAACTTATCATAATGACAAATTCTGACACAGAAAATCATCAGCTTTTATACATTTTTTATAAATTAACTATACTATTCTTCTTATATGAATGCAACAAATATACTGATATTTTCAGTAAAACATCATAACACTGCCTGCCTTGATTTTCCTATCATAACAATATATTATATAGGAGGAAATGGGTCTGACGCGACAATATTTTGACTATAATTTTACAAAATGCCGTTCTTATAAACGGCGGAATGGAGAATTTCATGAAAAGAATTGTTGTAATTTACGAATCCAGATACGGCTCAACAAGAAGATATGCAGAATGGATCGCGGAAGCGCTGTCCTGCTCCTTTTATGAGAAAGATATTTTCAAGCCGGAAGATTTCACCAACTACGATGTGGTCATTTACGGCGGCGGCCTTTACGCCGGAGGAGTCAGCGGTATCAAGCTGCTCACCAAAAACTGGGAGCTGCTCCGCGACCGGGAGGTGATTCTTTTTACCTGCGGTCTGGCTGATCCGGAAGATCCGGACAATACCGCTCATATCAGAAAATCTTTGTCCAAAGTTCTTTCCCCGGAAATGTTTGAACACCTTCATCTGTTTCATCTTCGCGGCGGCATCGACTATGACAAACTGAGCTTTGTACATAAGTCCATGATGGCTATGCTGCGCAAGTCTCTCGCCAGAAAGGACAGGGATTCTCTTCGGGAGGAAGACCGGCAGCTGCTGGATACTTACGGCTCCTGCGTTGATTTCACCAGCAAGGAAAGTATCCAGCCAATCGTGCAGTGCGCGCTGTCGCTGTGAGAGCCGCACAGTGCTGCCTGGCAAAGATAACTATCTGCATCTTGAGTCCTGACAAATATAGTTGCCTTATCATCAGTCTTATGCTCCGAGCATTTTCATAACTATATAAAACGTACTCACCACATTTTCCCATTCGGCAACGATCATGATGGCTCCCAGAACCAGCAGTACCACGCCCGTAATCCTGTGCGCCCGCTCCGCAGAAATTCTGTTGGCAATGGAGGAGGATACGGCCGAACAGATAAATGTGACGACGGTGCAAATAATCATCGGGATAATGTATCCTGTCACGTCTCCGAAGGCAAAATGGGATACGGCACCGATAAATGCAGTGAAGGTCATCACAAAGACGCTGGTTCCCACCGCCATTTTCAGCTCATAGCCAAGAATCACATTGAGGACAAAAAGCATCATGAGGCCGCCGCCAAGGCCGACAAATCCGCAGTACAGTCCGATGTAAGCGCCCGCAAGCAGAGAAAGTATCTTACCCCTCTGCCCTTCCCGCAGGAAGCTGCGCCGGCTGTCGCTGCCGCCCGGCTGCAGTACGAATTTCGCCCCCATGAAGAGGGTCATGACCACAGAAAACAACCCCATCTCGGTGTCCGGCATATACTGGGAGAGATAGCTGCCGATGATGACCATGACCAGAACAGCCGCCAGCATGAATCTGCCGTTTTTCAAATCCACATAGCCGTGTTTTTTGTAGGTTCTCGCCGCAATGGCGGCGGCCGGCACGTCTGCCATCAGTCCGATGCCCACAGCCTCGTACCAAGGGCAGCCAAGAAATGCAATGAGCATGGGCGATAGCACAGTCGCTGCGGACATTCCCACGAAGCCGACCCCGACTCCCGACGCCAGCCCCGCCGCAATGCATACTATACACATTTTTATCATTGGTATCCGTCCTTCTTTTTATACTTATATCGTACAACCTCATTTTTCTTTCTGTATTATACCATTTCTTATTCTGTGTACAAGATATCATTTCCCGTTAAGCAATTTATTCCCCTTCTCACAGATCTTGTAAATTTCATCGTATTTTTCTTCGATGAGCGGACTGATCCTGGCGGTCTGTTTTCTCACATCTCTTTTATAGAAGAAATACGGGAAAATCCATCCCAGGAATCCGGGAATCGCCAGAATAATACACAGGAGAATCTGCGGCGGCTCCGCCGTCACTGCAAATGTGGAGCCTGCCATGAAGGCGGTTCCCACAATCCCCATGGTGATTGCCCGAATGGTCGGGAACGATGTTTTCTCCTTTTCCAGATGCTCGATTTCGGTCACATAAGCCTCGAAGTTTCTCTGGAGTCTGGTAAGTTCCGTTTTATTGATAATCCGGCGGTCTCTTTTGAGCCGGATCGTAATTTTTCCAAGCTGAGATGCGCCCCGTTTCCGGAGGCTCGTGTCCAAGTTGGTCGGCATCACATTTTCGTCCGCCTCCCAGCCGAAGTTGGCGTAGCCGTCCATGAGGAAGGAAGCCTGCCCGATATCGACGGTCACTTCTTTATACTCATAGGACATAAATTCTTTATATTTTCTCGTTTCTCTTTCCACATTCACACCTCCTGTTTTTTGACAACCTTTCAGTAACTTCCCTGTTCCGATCTGTTACCCAGGGCCATTCCTCTGAAACCTTCTGCAGAGACACTACCTGCCCCGGCCCGTTTTGTCCGCCGCAGGCAGACGCACCATAAATGTACTTCCTTTTCCTTCTTCGCTGTCCACGGTGATCTCTCCGCCCATGAGTACCAGAATCCGTTTCACCAGCGCCAGTCCCAGACCGTTTCCTTCCCCGGAGTGGGAAGTATCGCCCTGATAGAATTTATCAAAAATGTGCCGGAGACTTTCCCGGCTCATGCCGCAGCCGGTGTCCTCCACCGACACTTCCACATATTCTCCTGTCTTTGTCTGGCGGATGGTCACCTGACCGCCCGGCTCTGTAAATTTAATGGCGTTGGATATGAGATTGTTCCACACCAGCTCCAGAAGACTTCTGTCTGCCCGCACAAAGGCTCGCCCCTCCATGTCCGCCTCCAGTTCCAGCTTCTTTTCATCCCAAAGGCTCTCAAAGTTCAGGATGCATTCTTCCAGCTGTCCGCACAGGTCGTACTGCTCCATCTCCGCATCGATGGTCTGATTTTCCAGTTTATTGAGCTTTAATATATTGCTGATCAGATTGGAAAGACGGTTAGCCGCTTCCTCAATCCCTCTGGCAAATTCCATTTTTTCTTCTTCTGTTCCTTTTCCGGTCTGCAGAAGTTCGGCAAAGTTCTTGATGATGGCGATGGGTGTTTTCATTTCGTGGGAAACGTTGGACACAAAATCCGTTTTCAGCGTTTCCACGCTGCCAAGCTCCTCCACCATCTTGTTGAAATCCAGAATCATCACATCCAGATAATCCAGATTATTGGCCGTATGAGTTGTCGGCACATACACGGAGAAATCTCCCTCCGCCACCTGCTTTGTGGCTTCCGCCAGGCGGTGAAGCGGCTCCTCGTAGGTGTTTTTCATTTTCTTTCTTGTAAAAAGCGTCAATCCCACAGCGATGACCGCCCAATATATCATAGGAACAATGGTCTGAACCAGTTCGTTCCATCCCCGCTCATTCATCATCACAATCAGTCCCACATGGATTCCGGACATGAGAAACAAGACCCCAAGAAAGATTCCGAAAAGGGAGACCGGAAAGAGGCTGTCTTTTATGACTCTCTCGTTTTTGCTGCCGTTGACCGCTGACTCCGCCGGGCGTTTCCTCATCAGCGCCCTTTCCTGCCCTTCGTTCCGCCCGGCATTCTTCTCCGCCATCATTGCAGCACCGCCTTATAGCCCACGCCCCGGACTGTGACGATTTTAAATCCGTCGCAATCGGATAATTTATTGCGCAGTTTTGTCATATAGACATCCACCGCCCGGAGACTGGTGTCGCTGTCCACGTCCCAGAATTCGTCCATGAGCTGCGCCCTGGAAAATGTTTTCTTCGGATAGGAGAGCAGCTTGTAAATGATGTTGAATTCCCGGATGGTCAAACTGATCTCCTCGCCGTCCACCTCCGCACTCATAGCGTCGGCGTCCAGTTCCAGATTGCCGATGGCGATCTTTCTTTCCATTTCAATGTTAGCCCGCCGCAAAAGCGCGCGGACCCGGAGCACCAGCTCGTCCAGCTCCACCGGTTTTACCATGTAGTCGTCGATTCCCAGCCGGAATCCCTTCTGCTTGGACGGCAGATCATCCTTGGCGGACATGAAAAGAATCGGAATTCTTTTATTGACCTTCCGCACGGTCTGCGCAAATTCAAATCCATCGATCTCCGGCATCATAATATCTGAAATAATCAGATCATAAATCTGGTTATACATTTCATCATAGGCGTCCCGGGCTTCTGCCGTTGTTTTCTTCCAATGGCCGTCCGTCTTTCCGGACATTTCCTGTCATACGGCTTATTTTAATCCTTTCACAAATGGAATCAGGCAGAGGAGAACCACAATGCCCGCCAGTCCGATGACGATTCCCGGCACCATGTTGCTCCAAACCATGGTCATGCACATGCCGACGCCAAGTCCCAGCGCGCCGATAATTCCAATGAGAACAGCCCCGATGGTCTTGCCCGATACTTTAATCGGCGCTTTATTTTCCATCTTTCTCCATACCAGCACCATGACGAGAAGCACAACAGCTCCAATCACACCCATGACGACGCCCGGCCGTGACGCGTTCCACTCCGGAATCAGCGTCATGCACATGCCGAGCGCAAATAAAATGCCTCCGATTGTTCCAAGAATCATTGCTACAAAATTACTTTTTTTCATTTTTCCATTCCTTTCTTTTTTGTTGATTTTATTTCTCTGCAAATGTTTCTTCTGCCTCAACTTCTTCCGGAGCCTTCCTTCTCGCCTGTTGCTCCCGCGCCAGACGTTCCTTCGCTTCCTCCACGGACTCTCCATCCTTCGTGAGGAACTCATCCACAAATGCGTCTGAGATCTTTCCGAAGCCGCCGACCACTCCGTTTTCGATTTTTTTGTAGCCGGCCACCACATGCTCTGCGATCTTTTCATTTGCCTTTACTAATTTTGATTTTGCCAAGTTTTACTCTCCTTCCCTTCCAAGCCACCTTTTCGGACATTTCCTTATCAGTAATCTCTGTTTCGACTCTCTGCTGTTTTTGTTTTCCGTTTCTGACTGTAAGATTACGCTCCTTCTGTTTCCGGTTTGTTTGCCAAATGTTTCTGAAGTATTAATTTGCGGCATTTCTGAAGTATTAATTTGTGGTCTTAAATTGACATTTCCTCTTTTTCGTGCTAAAGTCTTATTAAACCTGTGAAGAAGAGTAAGTACCTCTGGCGGATGCTTTTCAGAGAGCCGCAGGCGGTGGAATTGCGGCATGTCAAAACCGGAGAGAATGGACTTCTGAGGGCGAGCTGAAAATGTGCTGATAATCATTATGCCGCCGGATGGCGCCGCAGATTGAGCGGACTGTATCATGGCGCATGACTGACACATTAGCAAATGAGTAGGCGGGCCGGAGATTTCACTCCGTTATCAAAACAAGCATATGTCAGTATGCATGAGTGGGTGCACGGTAAGTGCATCAAGCCGGGTGGCACCGCAGGAGTAATTATGAAATGTATCGCTCTTGTCCCTGCAATATTTTGCGAGGGACAAGGGCTTTTTTTATTTCAAAAAATATTCCGTTGGAAATTCTTTGAAACAAAAAAGCCCGCCGGGCAGGATGCGCACTCGCGCGAAGCAGAAATTTGTCGCAAAAGCGACCGCGCTCGGCGCCAGAGTTCCGCCTGCGGAACTCTGATTGTTCCTCATTAGGAAAGGAGAATATATATGAAGCTGGAAAATTATGAAGTGCATCTGCCGAATTATTCCATCGGCAGTACCATTTATGACAAAATCGGACCGGTCTGCGAGTCCTATGGAAAGAAGGTTCTTGTGATTGGCGGCGAGAAAGCGCTGGCTGCCGCCTATAATAAGATCGCCTCCTATGTGGAACAAACAAATCTTGAGATTATCGGCAAAGAGCTGTTCGGCAAGGACTGTACCTACGCCACGGTGGAAAAGTTCCGCGCTCTGCCGGTGTATCAGGAGGCCGATATGGTCTTCGGCGTGGGCGGCGGCAAAGCCCTTGACACGGTGAAATGTCTTTGCATCACCGATGATAAACCGGTGTTTGCTTTCCCGACTATCGCCTCCAACTGCTCCGCCTGCACGTCGGTCTCCATCATGTACAACGATGACGGCACATTTTTAAAGCCTCATTTCTTCGTGCGTCCGGTGATGCATTCGTTTATCGACACGGAAATCATCGCCAAAGCTCCGAGCCAGTACATGTGGGCGGGCATCGGAGACACTTACGCCAAATATTATGAGGCGACCATTTCTTCCCGGAATGAGCGCCTGGAGCACTTTACCTCCCTGGGCGTGGCTGTGAGCCGCATGTGCCGGGATCCGCTCATGGATTACGGCCCGAAGGCTTTCGCCGACCATCAGAAAGGGCTTTGTACCTACGATGTGGAGCAGGTCATCCTCGCCATCGTGGTGACCACAGGAATTGCTTCCATTTTCCTGACAAAGGACTTCACGCCGGATTACAACAGCGGTCTTGCCCACGCCATTTTCTATGCCATGACTTCCTATCCGGTCATCGAGGAACGGCACCTCCACGGAGAAGTGGTGGGCTTCGGCGTACTGCTGGCTCTCCTTGTGGACGGACAGTACGATGAATTTGAGAAGGTTTATGAGCTGAACCGGGCGGTGGGTCTGCCAGTTTCTCTGGAAGAAATTGAGATTACCGAAGAACAGTGGACGGAATGTATGAACCGGATTCCGGATATGTCCGATGTGGCACATTATCCGTATAAAGTTACTGTGGAAATGCTCAGCGATGCCATGGAGCGTCTGAAAGAAAGAGCAATGAAATAAAAAAGAAAAGGGAAGAAAACAATGAAAAATAAAAAATCAGCCGCCATTATCCTTGGCGTATCCTTCGTGTGGTTTACCACACATTTCGGGGGCGGCTTCGCCTCCGGCGCACAGATTTACAGTTATTATGTGCGCTACGGTATCTACTGTCTGCTGATGCCGGTCTTTGCCATGCTGTACAATGCGATCTTCTTCGCCTACAGCCTGCGTTTTGCCAGAAAACATGAAGTTTACGATTACCGTTCCTACAACAACGCCTTTTACGGCAGATTCGCTCCCGTTTTTTCCAACCTCTTTGAGGTTCTGTACATTTGCGTCATGTGCGTGGCTCCCGCCGTGGCCTTCGCCACCGGCGGCGCGACACTGAGCGCTCTGACGGGACTGCCGTACCTGCTTTGTACCCTTATCATCGGCGTCTTTATCTTTGTGGTTGCCATTTTCGGCACCGACCTGGTGCGCAAGGTGGCATCCGTGCTGTCCATCTGCATCATTGCCGGCCTGCTGATTGTGTACATTCCAAATATCATCGCCGGCCTGCCGCAGATTGCCGACGCCATGGACGCTATGACCGCCCAGAAGCTGCCGCTGTCCAGCGCCCTTTACTCCGCGTTTATCTACGGAACCTTCCAGCTCTCCAACATCGCGGTCTTCGTCCAGCACGCCAAATCCTTTGAGAATCCGGGCGACGCCGTAAAGAGCATGGGCGTCGGCTTCGTGGTCAACGCCCTGATGATGGTCATGGTAGTTCTCGGTCTGATGACTGTATACACCAACCCGGAAGCAGCCACCCAGGACGTGCCGACCCTTTTCATGGTACAAAACGGCGTGGGCGCTTCCTTCATGACGCCGCTCATTTCCATCCTGATCATCCTTGGCGCCGTATCAACGGCAGTCAACATGGTCGCCGCCATGGTAAAACGAATCTGCGGATCCGGAGAGAAAACAGCAGCGCCGCAGCCGCAGGGTAAAGCTGCCGCTGACAAAAACAATGCAGACAAAACCGGCCTGCGCATTTCCCGCAAAGAAATCCTCGCCGCCCTCATCTGCTGCATCGTGGACTTCGGCATCGCCCAGTTCGGGCTGCTGACGCTGATTCAGCGGGCGTACAGCATCATCGCCTATCTCGCCATTCCTGTGATCCTGATTCCGTATGTGATCCATATGATCGTGACGCGAATGGACACGAAATAGCGAACCAGAAAAAACTCTCGCGCCGAACGCGGTCGCTTTAACGACAGAATTCTATTTCGCATGAGGCGCATCCTTCTCGGAGAGCTTTTGTATTATAGAAACGTCTTAAAACAACAAGGACTGCTGCAACAGCATATGCCCTCTCAAAATATCGTGTGTACTGTGACATACGATATTTTGATTCCTGAGAATATGCTTTGCGGCAGTCCGTTTTTGTTGTCGACTTATGGTAATATTTTTCTGTTTTATTGTGATGTTTTCAGTTCATTTTATTGTACATATTTTTCAATCATACATTCATGTTTTTTACTTTCCTTATCATAGGCAATTCCAACCAAAAGCAGATTATCCATGTAATCTTCCAACGCACCGGCATATTGCTTTTCTTTTATCTGTTTAATGGCTCCCTGTACAGAATGGTTCCATTTCAGTTCAACTATCAAAGCCGGCTTACTTACATGTTTCCGTGGGATAAATACCATATCGGCATAGCCTTGTCCAGTTCAGCAGCTACGGTTTCGGCATCCATCCGAATGGTAGCCTCCAATAATTCCTCCGATGCCTGCAGCGCCGCCGAGATTCCTTCCCATCCGCTGTACTCCACCGCATTTTTAAATTCATCAGAAATCTCCTGATTAGGAATAAAAACTTCTTTGCTTTTCGAATCATAGGCCAGATATCCCAGATGGATTAACAATGTCAAAACATCATCCTTGTTTTTTATATTTGACATATCATTCTGGAAGGTTCTTGTATTAATTTTGCATTGAAGCCCTCCCAGCATGGAAATAATAGCCTCTTTTAAACCATCCAGGTTCATATCTATATAATATTTTAAAGATTCATACGTCTCTGTTTCTGTCCAATAATCGCCAAATTCTCCGTTTTTTATTGCCTGAATGATAGAATTCGGACTGTATACCGATGGTATCCTGCTGAAAGAATATCCGTCATACCATCTTTTTGCTTCGTCAAAATCCAGTTGATAGTCTTCACACAGCCTTTTTACTTCTTCTTCTGTAAATCCAACATATTCCGCCAGCTTTGCCGGCTGTATCATTGTGTACTCCTGAAAATCTGTCAGCGCCGACTGCGTACCATACTTTTTGATAGGAAGGATTCCGGTCATATAAGCTGCTTCGATCATCTTATCTGTCACGCTGCTTTTAAACATTCCACGCAGCAGCTGAAGATATTCTTTCTGCAGAACCACATTTTCTTTTGCCTCTCTGAACAAAGCATCCCATTCATCGATAATAACAATAAATTTATCTCCTGTCCTGTCACTGATATCACTTAATGCAACAGGCAAAGACTTCTGCTCCACTGTGCTGTCAGGAAAGGCATTTTGCAGCTCTTTGATGACTTCCCGCTGCATATACTTCACGGTATCTTCCACATGCTCTGCAGTAGATATAAACCATGTAATATCAAGATAAATAACATTATAGCGATTTCTGTACTTTTCGAAACTTTCTGTATCTGCTATCTTTAAATCCCTGAATAATTCAGACGAATCACAAGCTTTATCATAATAGGCACACAGCATCTGCGTGGCAAATGACTTGCCAAAACGTCTTGGTCTGCTGACACAGGTCAGCTTTTCTTTTGTTCCAAGGGTACTGTTTACAAAATCAATCAACATTGATTTGTCAACATATAATCCTTTACGGATGGATGCAAATCCCGCATTTCCCAAATTCAAATACCGACCCATCTGCAACTCTCCTTCCCTGTCCATGCAGCACCTGTTTTTACAATTCCCGAACACTACTTCCTTTTATACTATCTGCATCGAGTCCTGACGTCACTCATTCCTGACAGTATTTATCTTAATAATCATTATATCAAATTATTCTTATACTGTACAAGGCTCATCTATATACCTTGCGTATATTTCTATCTTATTGGAAGTTATTCTCCGTTGAAATATACATTCTCTATCCTTCCATTGTATTTCCCGGAAACTCCCGGTACGCCAGCTTCTCTTTCCGGTACTCCCGCGGTGTGCAGCTGTAAAACCGTTTAAACATTTTGGAGAAATGACTGGGGCTGTCAAAACCGCAGGACACCGCCGTCTCCGAAATGCTCCTGGACGGTTCTCTGAGCAGAAGCTCCGCTCCCTGCATCACTCTGTATTTGAGCGCGTACTGCATGGGCGACATCCGAAGATTACGTCTGAAACAGCGCAGGCATTCCCGCTCTCCAAGGGCCGCCGCTCCGGCAACGTCCGACAGACTGATATTCTCCTGATAATGATGATGGATAAATTCCAGCATCTCCTGCATCCGGAGATTATCCTGATTCAGCCCCGTCCTGGTTCCTGCTCGGTTTCCTGTTCCGCTTCCTGTTTTCCCGTTTCCGTCGGTTTCCGGGAACTGCCCGCAGAGAAACAGGCAGATCTTCGATACATTTTCCCGAACCGTAAATTCAAAGCCCGGAACATCACCGGCCAGCGCTTCAAACGCCCTGGCAAAGCACCCGATTTGTTCCTGTCCGGTCTCGCCATCCAGATAATATCCGTCAAACGACGGATGATTGATGAGGGGCAAAATGTATTTTACCGAGAAAGCTGATTCTTTCTCGCCCGCCACCAGCTTCGGATGGTAGACCAGCGACTGCAGTTCACATTCCGGCGCCGCTGAAATGTAATGGAGAATATTTGAGTTTATGATAAAACAGTCTCCCGCATTCAAATGATACGTTTTCGCCGGGAGCAGCAGCGTGAGCGCTCCGCTTTTTATGTATATGATTTCCATTTCCTCATGCCAGTGCCACGGAAACTCCCGCCTTGTCTGTTCACTATACCGGTCCCAGTATCCCGCACAGGGAAATTCAATGCTCCCGTGGGGTTTCAGCTCTTTCCGGCTGGGATTAATATTTATCGAACATGTATTCAGTCCCATTTTTATACTCCTTATCATATTCCACTCAATCGCGATGACACTTTTCATCATATTCCGGCCAATCACAATGTTTTTGCTGACAGATATTCCCTAATGGCCGTCAAAAAACACTCAAACACAGTAATGGTCGCTTTTGTTATAGTATATGTCCAGAATCGCCTTGTTTCAATACTTATATGGCGATATTCTTATCATAAATCTTAATTATATTCTCAGAGACAAACAGTGGCAACGCCACATTACGCCACATTTTTCTCTGCATTTTTCAGGTTATCCACAGGAGGCTATCATGATTGATTTACATATGCACAGTTATTACAGCAACGATGGGGAATTCTCCCCTTCAGAACTGGTGAAGAAATGTACAGAGCAGGACATTTCTATCATGTCCATCGCGGATCATAACACAGTCCGGGCCACAGACGAAGCGCTGGAAGCCGCCCGCGCGTCGGGCATCGCCTTTCTTCCCGGCATAGAAATTGACTGCACCTATGAAAACACAAACTTTCACATGCTTGGGTACGGCATCCGCTGGCAAAACCGCATTTTTGCCGAAATCGAAAACAGCATCCGCCGGCAGGGTCAGTCCGTCTCCCTGCATATGCTGGAAAAAACCCGGGAGCTGGGATTCGATGTGACGGAAGCCGACATGGAGCAAATGGCTGCCGGCAGTTACTGGCCGGAAACCTGGACCGGAGAAATGTTTGCGGAATTCCTTTTATCTCAACCGCAGTACAAGAATCATCCTCTTTTACTTCCGTACCGGGAAGGCGGCGCCCGCAGCGATAATCCATATGTGAACTTTTACTGGGATTATTATTCACAGGGAAAACCCTGCTATGCGGAAATGTATTATCCTGACATGGAACAGATCATCGAAATCATCCACGAAAATGACGGTCTGGCGGTGCTGGCACATCCTCACATCAACCTGAAAGGAAAAAAACAGCTCCTCGAAGGAATCATTGGACTTGGCATTGATGGCATCGAAGCATACAGCAGCTACCATTCCCAGACACAGATCAACGAGACACTGTCTGCCGCCCGGCAGCACGGACTATTCGTTACCTGCGGCAGCGATTTTCACGGAAAAACAAAGCCTTCCATCGAACTTCGGCAGCACGGCTGCACTCTGCCGGGAGAACAGATGGAGAAACAAATGGCTCGACTGCTGGAAAAGGCACTGTAAGAAAACAGTGGCGCGGCTGAAAAACTTTTGAGACTATCTTATAAAACAATAAGGGGCGGTATATGTAATCCCGCTTCTTTCTTTTTCTGTCATAAATATCTTTCATCTGTCAGAATGCAATCTCATACCGCACTCCCTCAGAAAAGAGAATCCCTTCTGTCAAACGAATACACAAGATACAGGTATTCTCATCATCAAAGTCCATGTGTCCGTTTTCAATCCACTCGGAAAACGCCTGTTTTAATTTAGCGGCAATAGACACATTTTCTTCTTTTCCGTAATATCCCAGACTATACGCCTTCCCATGAGCTGTAAACCACTCTCCGGAAACCGCCACCAAAGGATTTTTCTCAATATGACGCATCTTATTGGACTGCGCATGCGTAATCACATAAAACGCCCCATCACTATAAAATGCGTTGACATTACGCACATAAGGCACATTATTTTCCGAAGTTGCCAGCGCAATCAGAGTATCTTTGCCAAACCGTTCTGTCAATATTCGTTCTGTTTTCTCATTTAATTTTTCCATAAACACACCTCCGAAATGCTTTTTCTTACAATAATATATACCCTCTGTAAATGCAACGGTTATTTTTCACAATATCTGCCACAGAGTCAGAGATTATCAGCTGCAAAGATTCATATCTGCAAAAACAATTTGACAAATACACCTTCCAGTCCTATGATGATTACATTGTAAAAAACATAAAATATGACCATTTCAGAGCAGCCCGCTCCATCTGCGCCGCTGCCAAAGGAGGAACCATGGAATACAGAAGATTTGACAATACGATCATCGCGCGCATCGACAAAGGCGAAGAGATTCTGGAACAGGTAAAGGCCATCGCCCTTCAGGAGAATATCAAGCTTGCCAGTGTGCAGGCTCTCGGCGCCGTCAATCATTTCATCGCCGGCGTCTTCAAGACTGACGAGAAAAAATATTACTCCAACACATTTGACGGCAGCTTTGAGATTGTATCCCTCACGGGAACCATCAACACCATGAACGATGAATTTTACTGTCATCTGCACATGAGTGCCGGCGACGACAAAGGCCATGTCTTCGGCGGTCATCTGAACGAAGCGACAGTCAGCGCCACCTGCGAGATGGTCATTCAGATCATCGACGGCAAAGTGGACCGGTATTTTGATGAGGAGATTGGATTGAATCTGTTTCGGTTTTAACTATGTATTAACGGAATTTTCATATTAGCTAAAAAAGGGGACGCAAGCGGCATACTTTTTTCACTTACGTCCCCTTTGTTTTCAGTTTTACACCTACCTGTCCCGCACCCGACTTCAGTCATTCGTTTATTGCGCCTGCTTATTCCACAACTATCCCAGAATATCCATTTCTTCAATCATCTGATTGTTCCTAATTATTATCAAATTCTATATTATGTTCTTCCAAATACTTTTTTATTAAAGGTAAAATGTATTCGACCGATTGTAACTGTGCCTCTGCTTCATCTGCAGATGCGATAAAAAAATCATTATAATCGCTTTCTTCTCTTTTCGTTTTCAATCTTGCCAGTCGTTTTCCCACTTCCCGTGGAAACTCTCCGGCGGCTACAAACTCTTTATTAAAATATGCTACAACATCTTTATGCCGTTTAAAATCTACACTTTCCAATGCCAGAACAGCACGCACACAATAAAATACTGCATAATATGACCGGTTTATACAGTCTCTGTAAAAACCATTATCAAAACACATTTTTGCGCTTCTGTAAGTTTCTTCCGCAAGAGAAAATCTGTATTTTGACAATTCTGCATCTTTACCTATATCATGCACTCAGCCTTACCCCCTCGTCTCTGACATTACGATAATAAGGCAGATTGTCTGCCCAATAGTTAAAATGATCCGTATTAATTATCACAGGTGAAATATCAATCTCATGCTTCATAAGATAGTCAAAGGCAAGATCACTGATTTGATCAAATATCTCCTTTATCTGATTTTCCGTCAAAGAAACCAGGATCATGACATCAACATCTGAAAATTCAGAATAATCGCCTCTTGCATATGATCCATACACAATAACACTATCAAGAGAATCACCCAATAGTTCTCTTACATTTTTTGCAAAATCCTGTATTATATTTAAAATATAAACTGGCATACAATCTCACCTCTTTCCTTCTATAAACAAAATATTATCGCAGTATTTTTCTTTTATTATACCGTAAACCACAAAATTTGTACACTGATTCGTATAATGCGCTACTCCACAATTTCTAAATCTAACATTCCAAAAATGAATCTAAATACAATATTTCACTTGTTGGCCTGCTTATTCCACAACTGTCCCAGAATATCCTTCAGCACCAAAAATGCATCCAGCGAGTTATATCCGTATTCCCTTTCCACATTGGCGAGCAGCTTCTCCAGCTGTTCCTCATAACCAGCCACCGCTTCCTGAGACAATCCCTTCTTTTTCCTGGCCTGAAATAAATTTTCTCCTAAATTCATAATAATTCTTCCCTGTGTATTCCCTGTTTGTTTTTACAATCTGTTTTTATCTGCTCTCCGGAAATTTTCTTGCTGTATTTTAATATTGTATACTATATTTTAATACTGTACATTACATTTTCCGGCAGATATTCTTATTATAATTCTTTTGAGAGAAAAATGCTGCAAAGGAAAGAAGGAAATTTCGCACGAAATAATGACAGTTCTTCGGAACATCCTGACAAATCGGACAGCCGGCGCCGATGGACGAAGAAACTGCCAACCTGTTCAGGCAGTTGGCGAAAAAGAGGATTGAGCAGGCTGGGAAATAGTCGTATAATAGAAAACACAGCATGGGGAGGTGTTAAAATGCTATGTTTATGTCATAGAATAATCGATTTAAGCAATCAACTCTGTACAAAATCTGATGATAAGGCGACATTTGTACAGAGTTAATTTTCGCCGAACATTGGATTTTGTACAATTCAATTCTGAAAAATCAAGAATCAGATTGGAGAAAATTCAATGGAAAATTTTAAAAGATACATAGTTTTATGGGTAAGTCAAAGTATTTCGCAGCTTGGAAGTTCCATGACTGCATTTGCTCTCATTTTATGGACATACGAGCAAACAGGTTCGGCCCTTTCGGTTTCGATCATGTCATTTTGCAACTATGTACCATACATTTTGATAAGTATATTTGTCGGTGCGTTTGTTGACAGCCACCGTAAAAAAACTGTTATGCTTGTTGCAGACAGTATCGCAGCACTGGCTTCACTGCTTATTCTGGCGTTTTCAATGACAGGAACTCTCGCAGCAAGGCACATTTATATTTTTAATGCTGTTGTCGGAATGACTACGGCATTTCAACAGCCGGCATCTGCTGTGGCAATAGCCAGAATTGTACCAAAAAATAAACTGGCTAATGTAAGCGGAATGAACTCTTTTTCCAGCAATTTGATCGTTGTATTCAGTCCAGTGCTGGCGGCTGTTCTCTTCTCAGCAGGTGGTCTGCCGCTGATCTTGCTGTTTGATTTACTGAGTTTTGCCATAGCCTTTTGTGTTCTGCTATTCTTAATCCATATACCGGAACAGATCATAAGGGAGAAGTTCACATCTCCATTTGCAGGAATAAAGGTTGGATTTCATTTTTTGAAAAATGAAACCGGGATTTTGCATATCATGCTTACCATGGCAGTGATAAACTTTTTTTCCCGGCTGACTTATGAAAATATATTATCCCCTATGATTTTATCAAGAAGTTCCGGAAATAACGTTGTGTTGGGAATCGTAAATGCCTGCATGGGCATCGGTGGAATAATTGGCGGCCTGCTTGTTTCTGTAAAAAAAGAAAGCAGGAAAAAAGCAAATATGATCTATATTTCTGCTGCAGTATCCTTTTTGCTTGGCAATTGGCAGAAATGTATTTTTCTGGTCATTTGCCGCTTTTGCCGCAAGCTTACCAATTCCGTTTATTACAGCAGAACAAAATGTCATACTCTACAAAAAAATCCCTGAAAAAATGCAAGGAAGAGTATTTGCTGTAAGAAATGCTATCCAATACAGCACGATTCCTTTTGGTATTCTTTTGGGAGGATACTTAGCCGATTATATATTTGAGCCATTTATGCGCTCTGACGCAGATATTGTGTCTTTTTTAGAAATGCTTGTGGGAAATGGTGCAGGCAGCGGCATGGCTGTTATGTTTTTATGCACAGGAATCTGTGGCTTCGCCATGAGTATTTTGTCTCTGCGCAGCAAAAAAATTCAGGAATTAAATGAATGTTGATATTTAAGTATATGACTAAGCATATCTGCTATCTTATTTCTACTATATTATTTCTGCTATACTATTTACATTGCAAATATATTTTATTGCAATAAGCAGATAGTTTTGGCTCTCGTTTCATAATCAACGAGAGCCATACCTGTGATATGCCCTTTGCCATATTATTCACCGAAATAGCTCTTCCTTATCTCGCAATTATCTCCTTAACGGCTTCCTGCAGTTCCTCACTATAATCTTCCAGATCATCGATAGTTATTACATTTAACCTTATAAGATTAACAATATCAAAAAAAGCTCTTGATTTTTTCCGTTCAAGAATTACCCCGGGATGTCTTCTGTCCTGTTTAATTCTTTTCTCCAGCTCCCAAAATCTGTCAGACGGATTCCCCTCTTTTGAACTGAGTAATTCAATATACTCTTTGTTCAAACGATCCATATAATTTTCCTGCCATTGGGCTATCTTCTCACGATAAAGTTTCCAGTCACGTTTAGAAATCTCCATATTTCATCTCTCCATTCTGACATCTTTCCCTTTAATTTTTTCAGATGCCATGTAAATATCTTAAAGAATCATTTTTCACTTTTTTCGTATTTTTCCGCAACAAAATCCAACACAGCCTCTTCATCTGTAAATCTTTTCAATTTCTCACCATAAGCAGAGAGGGATGATATGATTTGTGTGCGTTTTCGATTAAATTCTGCCACCCATAGAATATTCGCATACAGAAATCGAAGAGTTGGCCTGGAATTATAATTTTCTTTACCCATTCTCTGTCTTAACCATCTGCGAAATACACGGAACAATCTGGTAAATGTATTGATATCCAACAAAATAATGTAATCACAACAGGCAAAGCTTTCCTGCAAAATATCCCGGGGTGAGCCTTCCACAATCCAATGCTCCTGTACCAATATCTGACGGAACATTTTATCCCTTTCTTCCGGATTTCTCCTTTTATCTCCATCCGGTGTCCGCTCCCAGACAATATTATCTTTTTCATAAAATGGTATCTGATATTGTGCCGACAGTTTCCTGGCAAGGGTAGTCTTACCACTGGCAACAGACCCGATGATATCTAATCTCATAAGCGATATTCCTTTTGCTACATTTGCTGGCAGCTTACCCTCCAGCTTTCGGAGGGCAGTAAAACACCCTCCAGACAAAAGAAAGGAGGGTGATGACAATGGTTACATATTCTGATTTGATTCAGTTTTGTATACTAATGTTTTCTTCTTTTATCAATATACCATACCTGTTTATTCACTTCAAGAGCTTTATTGGAATGTATCGTCATATATTCATTCCGTGATTTTATGGTATCTCCACAAAATCTTTCTCATATCTTTTTCAACTCTGCCATCGCCCCATAGTGCAGCACATCAAATTCTTCCGGAGCTATTTCTGCCAGCAGCCTCTTATGTTCCTTCTCCCACATGGCTATTTCTTTATCTGGGAGAGATGCACCAATGCCCCGGCAGGCTTTCATGCGCCCATGCCAGCTCTCACGGGTAAAATGTACCTTTATCGGATATTCGTCATGATAAATCAGTTGAAATTTTTTATTGCAGCAGTCTGGTATGTCAATGGCATGAATGGTCTCTCCCGCACCGCTCCAATCCGGATTGTATTTTAAAACCAGTTTCTCACTGGATTCTGCTATGGCGTCCTCGTATGGCAGCCATGCCATATACAACAACAGCAGGCTTCCGCCATCTTTTAGCATACGGGAAAGTTTCGGCAGAATTCGTTCATGGTCAAAATACCAGAAACATTGACAGGCTGTTATCACATCAAAGGATTGATTCGGAAAATCAATTTCTTCCGCAGCACAGACTACATATTGAATATCCATTCCTTCTGACAGCCGCCGTGCCTGGGCGATCTGATTGTCAGAAATATCTGTCCCTGTCCATTTTGCTCCATATGGATACATATTTCTTGGAAGAACTCCGGTCCCTGTACCAAGATCAAGTACTTTCTGACCACTGATACATAAATTCCTCTGAAGAATCCTATCGTAAAATTCCTGCGGATAAATATCCCGGAACCTGGCATAATCTGACGAAGTTCTTCCCCAGTCAAAGGCTTTTCCTGCATCTATATTTTTATTGATGATATTCATATCTTTCCCCGACTCTTTACTTTCTCTCCGCAAATTCCGCCGCTTCTTCCACCCAGTCCATCAATTCTTCATTGATTTCTGCCACGTCAGATATGAGCAGATGGTGAGTCCATCGGTTCGGGTATGGCTCTGTGGCGATATCTACCCTCGGCGATTCCAGCTTATGGCTGAGACTGATGGTCACGACTATAAAGTTCTCCGGGCAGTCTTTCTTTTTCCGCACCCTGGCAAAGGAAACGCAGGCAAACATATGCTTATTATAAAAAGAAATCTGCGTTTTCTGTACTTTGATGCGAACGTCGCTGACTATAGCTTTGACTTTGCCCTCAAATGTCTCGTAGAGCGGCAGGGCTTCCGGATGTTTGTCAAAAAAATATAATACTTCTTCGTTCATTGTCTTCCCTCCCCAATATATTTATATTTTACTATACCGTTCCTGTGAGAACAAGAAAATTTATTAATCTTTCCTAAAGAAGCTCAAAATGATTCCTGTTAAATTTTAGGATTCCTTCGTCCCGCATCCGGCACAGTTCCCCGGACATGGCACTTCTGTCCACCGAGAGATAATCGGCCATTTGCTGCCGATTGAAAGGGATATCAAAAACCGGACTACCCGCTTTCATGGACTGCTCCGACAAATAGGACAACAATTTCTCCCTGGTGGTCCGCTGAGACATATGTGTAATCTTTCTGGTCAACATCAGATTCTTTTGCGCCATTATGGAAATCAGATTCTGTATCAGCCGGCTATGAAAATCGCAGGCGGAAGGACAGGTGGTCAGCACCCGGTTGATATCCAGAAAAAGCACGGTGCTTGGCTTGACTGCCACCGCATTGTTCTGCATTTTCTCCCCGTCCAGGCAGGCATATACTTCTCCAAAAATCTCGCCTTCCACGATTTCGCTCAAAATACTCAGATTCCCCCAGTAATCTTCTTTTTGAATATGGACAGCCCCCTCCAGCAGCATCGCCACACTGGTAATCCGACTGCCTCTCTGAAAAATGCAGTCTCCTTTCTCATAACTCCTTATAAATGAGGAGAGGCAGTCCATCATAGCTGCAATTTCCTTCTCCGTGATACCAGCAAACAGCTTTGTCTTCGCTAACATTGAAATGTATTGTTCCATCATTTTTCCTCTCAAATATAAAATATTAAGAAAACGATTCAGCCATGCGCCTGACAGAATGAGCGCAGCATCCAAAGTTTATTTTCCTAAACGTTTTTACTCTGGCAGGCATAACAGATTATTGTTGTTCAGTATATCAAATTTCTTTGGGGATTTCCATTATCAAATGGGGATTTGTAAATCTCTGTGCAATACGCGGCAGTCTACGTGCATAGAGATTTACAAGAATCCTGTACCTTCGTGGCAAAGTAGAGGGCTGTGGCAATTTTTGACTGTTGAACGGTTCTATCGTCGGAAATTAAAATTCAACGGTACTTTTCACTTTGGTAAAACGGTTATTTCACAAACTATTGTAATTTCAACCGTGATTTTTGACCATAGTAAACGGTTATTTTACAGACTGTTGCAATTTTAACCGTGATTGCACCATAAAAAACGGTTGCATCATAAACTCTTGCATTTTAAACCGTGATTTCTGCCAGAATATAACGGTTATTTCATAGACTATGACGATTCTGATCGTAATTTATGTTCCTTATAATGTCGACTATACTCTGCTCTCTGATGAATGGCTGCAATTTTTGCACATATCATTAAAAAGTCGGGATAGACACCGACAATCCCGGCGAGCCAGCCAATCTGGTACAGATTTCGTCGGTTTGAATCCGTTGACTTTGCCATAATCCGGGTAATGCAGAAGACAGGGATTTGCGGCTTTGTATGTATCATAGAAAGCCACAAATCCCGTCTGTTCATCTTCACCCGGATAATTTCAAAACTTATAGATTCAAAGCGATAAATACCTATCTATCCGTTGCAAAAACAACAGACTATTCCCCTTCCATATAGTATACTGCGATTGTCAACAACAACTCCAAACAGGAAATTATATTCTTTCCTTTCATTTATGACACGAAATCACTATAATTACTAAATATATGTCTTTACGAGGAGGCCAGTGAAATGATACGAAGAATTATTCAGATTGATGAAGAGAAATGTAATGGCTGTGGTGCCTGTGCCGCTGCCTGTCACGAGGGAGCCATCGGCATGGTGGACGGAAAAGCGAAGCTTCTCCGGGATGATTACTGTGATGGTCTGGGCGACTGCCTGCCGGCCTGTCCTATGGATGCCATTCATTTTGTAGAGCGGGAGGCGGCGGCATATGATGCGGAAGCAGTGAAGGCAGCGCAGGAAGCCGCCGCCCGAAAAACTGCCGAGCAGACCGAAGCACCGCTTCCCTGCGGATGCCCGGGTTCTAATGTAAAAGAGATCAAACGACCATCCGGCGGATGTCCAGGCTCCAATGTGAAAGAAAGCAAATGGCCGGCCGGCGGATATCCGGGCAGTCAGCTATCCCAGTGGCCGGTGCAGATTAAACTTGTGCCGGTAAAAGCTCCGTATTTTGACGGCGCCAATCTGCTCATTGCTGCGGACTGTACCGCTTACGCCTATGGTGATTTCCACAACCGCTTCATCCGAAACCGGATCACGCTGGTGGGCTGTCCGAAGTTGGATGAAGGGGATTATACGGAAAAGCTCACCGCCATCATCCGGGAAAATAACATTAAAAGCGTTACTATCGTCCGCATGGAAGTGCCGTGCTGCGGCGGTTTGGAACGCGCCGCCGTGCAGGCGCTGAAAGACAGCGATAAGTTTATTCCGTGGCAGGTGGTCGTCATCTCCACCGACGGCAGGATTATCAGCGAATAGTTCTGCGATTTAGCGCCACCCTGCTACTTGCAAAAGAATCCCGCGGTTTAAGACGCCGATGTACGATTTACAATCTTGTAGTAAGTCCGGGAGGTCAGACCGTACACAGCGGAATAAATGACCGCAAATATAAGGTAACATATCAGCATCACCCTGTTTAGGAGAGGCCGGTTGTCAATGACAGAATAATTCAGAAGAATATAGATGATATTCGATGTGAAAATAAAATGCACACCGGCCACCAGCAGGGGCAGAAGGAATACTGTGAGCATCTGGGAACGGATGCTCTTTTTGATTTCTGTTTTCGTCATGCCGATTTTCTGCATGATGGTGAACCGCGCCTGATCTTCGTATCCTTCCGATATCTGTTTATAATACATGATCAATGCCGTCACAAACACAAACAAAATGTTCATGATGATGGCAAGGAAAAGGAGACCGCCCGCCAGGCCGTAGAAACGCTCTCCCCGTTCTGCTTTCAGGTAGCAGACAGTATCCGAGGAATCATACGATTGTCCCGGCAGTTTCTCAACCGCAGCGTTCATTTTCTCGTAAATGGTCTGTTTTTCCTGGTCTGTGTCGTCGATGTTGATGCCGTACTCCCAATGGTACGCCATATAATTTGCCTCTTTGTACCGCGCAGCACCTTCCTTTCCTCCCATAAAGGAATACAAATCCTGGACAGCCAGGTATATCTCATCGCAGTTATAGACATCCAGTGCAATGCCATCCAGCCGCACTCCTGTCATCACCGGGATTTTCCGGGTCTGTTCTTTTATTTTCACCTCTTTCCCGCCATAAAAAATCATGTGATCAGACCCATATTTGATATCTTCTGACGCCAGAAGAACTTCATTCTGTGCCAGCGTATAGGAAGTGCCGCACAGACGGTTATAATCATCCAACGACAGCACATGAACATAGACAATTTTCTGACTGCCCTGCTCCCAGCCGGTAAAATATCCGGGCGTGTACCAGGTATCCCGCATATCCAGGCGCAGATCCAGACAGCCGTTTTCCATCACCGCCATGAGATTGGCAGAATAATCCTCTGAAATTTCTGTTCCTTTCTTATTTTGGTAGCTTTCCGTTGCATTTTCCAGATCCGCGCGAAGCCCCTTCGTATAAGAACCCGACGTCATTTCTTCCGAAACATTTGCTGCAGGAATCTCCACAGAAACGCCGGCATCGTACGGATAATGATTGTTGACCGTGCCGATAGAACCGCTGTAAAAGGCGACGGCAAACGACAAAATGGCGAGAATCAGCGTTACCAGAATACAGATGGCCGCCAGACTGGCGCCGTTTCGTTTCATACGGAAGGACATGGTCGATACGGTGACAAAATGTGCCGTCTTATAATAGTATTTTTTATTATTCTGCAAGATCCGGCACAGGAAAATCGAGGCGCAGATAAACAGTAAAAATGTGCCGACGATGAGAAGCGCGCCCGCTGCGGCCACTTCTCCCGTCTTTATAGGATTTTTCATCCTTATGACAATGACATAGGCTGCCGCCAGAAACAGAAGTCCGATCATTGTCGGAACCTTCCGGCTTTTCGGCGGCCGTTCGCCCATGGAGCCGCCGTGCAAAAGCTCGATGGGGTTATTTTTGTTAATCTGATAGAGGGAATTCATCAGAATAAGAAAATAAATGACCGCAAAGAGCGCTGCCGCCGTCAGGGCAGATTTCCCATCTATATAAATACGGTAATTGACTTGTTTATCCATGATATTAACCAGACCAAGCTCCGCCACTTTGGAGAAAGCCACGCCCAGAAAAAGGCCGCCGACCAGGACAATAATGTACGAAATCACTGTTTCCCAGAACAAAATGTGAAAGAGATTTCCTTTGTTCATGCCGAGAATATTATAAAGTCCCAGTTCCTTTTTCCGGCTTTTAATGAGTCCCGCGCTGGTATAAAACAAAAACGGAACAGAAAACGCTCCGATTCCCCAGCCGCCCACATCGAACAGTACCGGCAGAACCTCCTTGCCCGGCAGGCTTCCCACCACCTCAGAAGCGCCGAGGAAGCGGAAAATGTAAAATACCATGACCATGGCCATGCCGGCCACAAAATATGGATAATATAACTGCCTGTTTTTCCGGATTCCCGTCCAGGCCAGCCGGAAATAAATGCTTCTGCCCGGACGCTGGTCTTTACTTTCTTGTCTCCGCCACATTTTCATCGTCCCTCACCTCCGGTCATGAGAATTGTAAGGGTGTCCGAAATCTTCTGATAGAGCTGCTCATCGCTGTCTTCACCCCGGTAAATCTGATGGAATACTTCTCCGTCCTTGATGAACAGCACCCGGTTTGCCTTGCTGGCAGCCGCCGTGGAATGGGTCACCATCAGGATTGTCTGTCCTGACTGATTCACCGCAGAAAACAACTGCAAAAGTTCTTCCGATGAACGGGAATCCAGGGCGCCCGTGGGCTCGTCGGCCAATATCAGCTTCGGCTCCGTGATCAGCGCCCGTGCCACCGCTGCCCTCTGTTTCTGCCCGCCGGACACTTCATAAGGATACTTTTTCAGTAAATCTTTGATACCAAGCATTTTTGCGATGGGATGCAGCCGCTTTACCATCTGTTTGTACGGTACATTTGCCAGCACCAGGGGAAGATAAATATTATCCTCCAGACTAAAGGTGTCCAGCAGATTAAAATCCTGGAACACAAATCCCAGATTGTCCCGGCGAAACTGCGCCAGCCTGCTCTCGGAAATCTGCGTGATATCCTTGCCGTTTAACAGCACGGAACCGCTGGTGGGTTTGTCAAGAGCCGCCAGAATGTTAAGAAGCGTCGTCTTTCCGGAGCCGGATTCGCCCATGATCGCCACGAACTCTCCCTGATTCACAGAGAAATTCACATTTTTGAGGGCCGTCACCTGATTGGCTCCGAACCGTGTGGTATACACTTTTTTCAATGCTTTTACTTCCAGAATACTCATAAATAATACCTCCTTCTGACAGCATCATACCAAAAAAGGGAAAATGCATTCCATGGATTCGGCTTACATTTTCCCCGGCACTTCTAACATTTTGTAAGATTTGAAATTGCCCGTCCACCGGACTTTGCGGCGCCAGATCAATCCGCACCGTTGTCCCCTCGTCCACCACAGAGCTTATGGCAATCCGGTGCCCCAGCCGCCGGCAGATTTCCCGGCAGAGATAGAGCCCGATACCGCTGGCCCGCTTATCCTCGCGGCCATTGCCGCCGGTGAATCCCTTCTCAAAGATGCGCGGGATATCCTCCGGCGCGATGCCGATTCCCGTGTCGGCAATGCAGAGCGTTTCGGGACTTTCCATATAAATCCGGACAGAACCTTCCCTGGTATATTTGAGGGCGTTGGACAGAATCTGTTCCACCACAAAAGAAAGCCATTTCTCATCAGAAACCACAGTCTTCTCCACCGGCTCATACACAAGCCGTAATTTCTTTATGATAAAATCGCCCCGGAACTTGCGAATGGCCTCACGAATCATTTTGTCCAGGCTTACCTCACGAAAAACATAATCTGTACTCTCCGAACCCATTTTCAGATAAGTGAGCACCATCTCCACATATTGTTCAATATGAAGAAGCTCCGACCGGAGTCGTCTCGCCAGGGCGGAATCTTCCGTGCCAAGCTGCAGACCCATGGACGCAATGGGCGTCTTGATCTGATGCACCCACAAAGTATAATACTGAAAAGCGTCATCTCTGGCCTGCGCCGCCTCATCCTGCATCCGCTGCCTTTCCCGGCAGAGATTCACAATGATACGCTGGTAATCTTTATCTTTTAATCCCCGGTTTTCCTCACAGAGTTCCCGCAGACTTTCCTCGCTTACATACTGCATTTCTTCCAGACGCCTGTGCTGCCGGTACGCTTTCCAGACGGCTGCGCCGGCAAACAACAGCCACAGCAATGCGCTGAGCGCCGCCGGATACAACACCGCCATCAGCGGCAGATGATACAGATAAAAAACGCCGGCAAAGATGCCGGCAGACAGGATTTCCAGCAGAATGATATATTTATGATCCCAGAGGTATTGTGCTGTGAATTGCATTTTAGGTCCTCCTTTTCCCCTCTATTTCCCATCGGCCTTTTCTTCCTGGATAAAATATCCCACGCCAAACTTTGTTCCGATAAAATTCTCCAGTCCACTGGCTTCCAGCTTCTTCCGAAGGCGGTTCACGTTGACGGACAGCGTATTGTCATCCACATAGCAGTCTGACTCCCACAGGGCGTCCATGAGGCGCTCCCGACTGACGATGGCTCCTTTATTTTCCATGAGAAGAGACAGAATCCGGTGTTCATTTTTGGTCAGTTCAATGACTGCGTCACCATATTGGAGCGTATTGTTTTCCAGATTGAGGAAAGCGCCCCGGCATTCCAGCACCGGCATATGCCCGGCAAAGTCGTAAGCCCGGCGCAGCAGCGCCTGGATTTTGGCGATGAGCACATCGTAGTCAAAGGGTTTTGCGATAAAGTCATCGCCGCCCATGTTCATGGCCATGACCTGGTTCATATTGTCGGCCGCGGAAGAAAGAAACAGGATTGGCACGTTGGATATACGGCGAATCTCCCGACACCAGTGGTAGCCGTCAAAGGCCGGCAGACCGATATCCATGATAACCAGATGCGGCTGGCGTTCCACAAATTCCGTGAGGATATTGCGGTAATTGTCCACACCGAACATCTCCAGTTCCCATTTTGCACAGCGGTCTTTCACTGCATCCAAAATTCCCTTGTCATCTTCTATCATAAAAATGCGGTACATTTTTCCCTCCGTCTGTATGTCACTTTAAATCATTCTTTCATTTTTCGCTTAATGCCACTACGTTTTTATAATAATTCATTTGAAAAAGTATGGCAAGAAATGTATCGAAAACTTATATTTCTGTTGTTATAACAACCGAATCTTTTTATCTCTCATACTATAATCTGAATCGAAACATGAGAAAACCCTTTCATACTAACAATAGACAGGAGAGATATATTATGGCAAATCAAATGTTTTGTTTTCAATGTGAACAGACCGCCGGGTGTACCGGCTGTACCGGAGGCGCCGGAGTGTGCGGCAAAAATGCTGCCGCAGCCAATTTGCAGGATGAGCTTACCGGCGCACTGATCGGACTGGCCCGCGCGGCAGGCCGCGCCATACCTTCTTCCGATACTCACCGGGTTATGATAGAAGGTCTCTTTACCACCATCACCAATGTAAACTTTAATGAGGAAACGCTGCGACAGCAGATAAAAAATGTCCACCGGGCGAAACAGCTTCTGCTGGCACAAAGGAATGACAACAGCACTGCTGGAGAAACCGGCAATGCGATTTCCGGCAATACATCTTCCTCCTTCGATGCAGCCATTTCTGATAGCAGCGTAAAAATCTCTGATTACGATATGCAGAATCTCTGGAACGCCGATGAAGATATCCGCTCTCTGAAATCCCTCATCTTATTTGGACTGCGCGGCATGGCGGCATACGCGTATCATGCCATGGTTCTCGGATATACCGACGATGAAGTCAACGCATTTTTCTATGAGGGACTGGCCGCTGTGGGCGAGGACTACAATATGGAGCAGCTTCTTCCCCTGGTCCAGAAAGTCGGGGAAATCAATCTGAAATGTATGGCTCTCCTAGACCGGGCCAACACGGAGACCTACGGCAACCCGGCGCCGACCACCGTGCCGCTCACTGTGGAAAAAGGCCCATTCATCGTCATCACCGGTCATGATTTAAAAGATCTGGAACTTCTCTTAAAACAGACAGAAGGCAAAGGCATCAACATTTACACCAACGGCGAAATGCTTCCTGCTCACGCTTATCCAAAGCTGAAGGCCTATCCACATTTGAAAGGCAACTTCGGCACCGCCTGGCACAATCAGCAGAAGGAATTTGCCGATATCCCGGCTCCGGTCCTGTTTACCACCAACTGTCTGATGTCGCCGAAAGCCAGCTACGCTGACCGTGTCTTCACCACCGAAGTGGTCTCCTATCCGGGCGTCACTCACATCGGAGAAGACAAAGACTTCACACCTGTCATCGAGAAGGCGCTGGAGCTGGGCGGTTACGCGGAAGACACAACATTTACCGGCATCAACGGCGGCAGCGCCGTTACCACCGGTTTCGGTCATAATGCCGTGTTATCTGTGGCCGATAAGGTGATTGACGCCGTAAAAGACGGCGCCCTCCGGCACATTTTCCTGGTGGGCGGTTGCGACGGCATGAGAAAAGGGCGCAGCTACTACACAGATTTTGTCAGACAGACTCCTGCGGACACAGCCGTTCTCACCCTGGCCTGTGGCAAATATCGCTTCAACGACCTTGACCTGGGTACTATCGGCGGACTGCCACGGATCATGGATATGGGACAGTGCAACGACGCTTACAGTGCCATCAAAGTGGCCGCCGCCCTGGCTGACGCTTTCGGATGCGGCATTAACGATCTCCCGCTGACGCTGGTACTCTCCTGGTATGAACAGAAGGCCGTCTGTATCCTGCTGACCCTCCTGCACCTGGGACTGAAAAACATTTACCTGGGCCCTACCTTACCGGCTTTTCTGTCCCCGAATGTACTGAATTTCCTTGTGGGGAACTACAATATCCATCCAACGACTACACCGGAGGCGGACCTGGCGCAGATTCTAGGAACGGAAGCGTAATACAAACGCCTGTCCGCTGTTCTGAGTAAAGCTTTGCGTATAGACTTATTTGCTGTTATAAACGAAACTTTGCGTATAGGCTTATTCGCTGTCCTAAACAGAACTTTGCGTGTACGTTTATCCGCTATTCTAAGCAGAACTTTACTTATATTTCCGCCGCCGGCTGCCGAAACGGGGTTTCTCTTTCATCAAAAAAAGAGTACAATAAATGTACTCAAATAACAAAAATCTAGGAGAAATACCCATGTACATCGATACATTTCAGCCGGCAGCTTCTTCCCTCCGGGAGGAAGTTTTTGCCTTCGCTGCCAGAGAATATAACACAATACCGGAATATCCCTGGGCGAAAAGCCCCGGTTATGCCGTCCTGCGTCATACAGACAACCGCAAATGGTACGGGGTTATCATGGAGGTTCCCCGGAAGCGGCTGGGGATTGACACTGACGGCGCAAATCTGCCGACATCTCCGGATGTGGACATTTTAAATGTAAAATGTGATCCGGTACTCTCCGGCTCCCTGCGGATGCAGCCAGGCATTCTGCCGGCCTACCATATGAATAAAGAGAACTGGATCTCCATTTTGCTGGACGGCACTGTGGACGTGGAACAGATATTTACATTCCTTGATATGAGCTTTGAGCTGACTGCCAGAAAGGCCAAAGCAAAAACTTCCGCCGTTCATAATACCGACTGGCTTATTCCCGCCAATCCAAAATATTATGACATTGAGACAGCCCTCGCCGAACATCCGGACGAGCCGTTTTTCTGGAAGCAGAGCAATAACATTTTTGTGGGCGATATTGTTTACATCTATCTCACCGCTCCGGTGTCTTCTCTGCTGTTTAAATGCCGCGCGCTGGAGGTGGACATTCCCCGGCAGTCCGGAAACAAAAACATACGGATGAAACGGGCCATGAGACTCCAGCTGCTGGAAACCTACCCGCGCGGCGCCATAGGCCGGGACAAGTTGAAAGAGCACGGCATCTATGCGGTCCGGGGACCGCGAAGTATACCGCAGACTCTTATTAAAGAAATAGAGATGTTATTATGATATGCGTTTTTCAGACTGCGCTACTTTCTTTTTTCAGATTCCGTAGCTGACGCCGGATACTCTAATTGAATAAAAAAACGCCCGGTTATTTTCCAAATAACCGAGCGCACCCGACATCTTCTCTGACTGAGCGGAATCTCATTCCGCCGTACCGCTGCGGCGGTCAGCCCTCCGATGAAAACTTATGGATCTGCCAATTTAAAACTTTTGTGAGAATCATTATAAACGTTTTTACCCTGTAATGTCAATGTTTTTTCTTCTGTTTTTTAATTGCATTGTTTTTGGATATTCTATATTACAATTACTTGCTATCAGAACACAATAGTGTTATAATGTATTCAATCAGAACACAGAAAGGAGATGTTTCTATGGCATTGACAACTTTAACCGCAAGGGTAGATCAAAAAGATAAAGCTGATTTCGATGCTTTTTGCTCCAATGTCGGATTGAATACTTCGACCGCCATCAACCTCTTTGTAAAAGCAGTTTTACGTGAGAAACGTATTCCTTTTGAAATCGCACAGGCACCCGACCCATTTTTTTCTGAAAAAAATATGGCTTATGTTAAAAAGTCTGTTCAGGAATTGCGAGAAGGGAAAGGTTCCCCACATGAACTGATTGAGGTGGATAATGAGTGAAAAAATCTGGTCAGAGGACGCCTGGAAGGATTACCTCTATTGGCAAACTCAGGATAAAAAAACACTCAAACGTATTAATCAGCTTATAAAAGACATTGAACGAAACGGCTGTATGAACGGAATTGGAAAACCCGAACCCCTCACTGGTGATTTGCAGGGTGAATACAGTCGCAGAATTAATGACAAAGATCGTCTGGTCTATCATATAGAAAACGGACGCATCTACATTGCTCATTGCAGGGGACATTACGGAGATAAATAATTAACTCAACACAGAACTGCGGCCATAAAGCCCATTATAACAAAGGCTTATGGCCGCTTTATTATTTACTGCAATTTCTTTACCTGCTCCTGAACCTCCTGTTCCTCCGGGCTGTGTCCTTTCATCTCGCCAAACTCTGCAAAGAGCTGCATAAAATTCTGCATAATCTCCTGTTCAGAGTCTTTGGTCCGTTTCTCTGCGTTTGCTTCAAATTCTCTGTATTCGGGAGTTCCTCCCCACATTTCCCTGGCCTGCCTGGCGTATTCGTCAATCTGCTTTGTATCAAATACTGAAAAATCCATTGTACTCACTCCTGTAAATTTTATTCCACGGGCAAAGGCGATCAGTTTTTCCAGACGCTCCTTCTTCATGGTCATCATTTTCCTTTCCTCCGTTTTGTTGCCCTGAGTATATCAAATCAAAGGAGTATGCGACCGATTCTTTCGCCAACGGTCTTTTTCACTTCGCCAACGGTTACCACAACCACGAAAAAAGCCGCCGCGAAAATCTTTTCGCAGGCAGCTCGCTCAATTCTTTTTCTGATATTCACTTTTTGCTTTGCGGGACAGCAGGCAGGTCTCACCGTTGTCAAGTTCCACCAGCTGCTCTTTCAGATGCACTGCCCGGATGCGGGAGCGGTTGACCAGAAAGCTCCGGTGGCAGCGCCAGAAATTCTCTCCCAACTCCTCTGCAAAATGATCCAGACTGCTGTTGAATTCCAGCAGTTCTTCGTCCAGATGCAGCTGAAGAGTATGCCGGCGTCCCACAGCTTCAAAGTAAAGGATGCTGTCCACGGGAATATGCCGCACAGTGTCGAGAATCTTTATGGTACAGTAATTTCCCTGCCCGGGCCGCTGGGCTTCCATCCTCTCCCGGATGCTTTCAAGACATTTCTGCACCCGAAGGGTCATTGAGTCCGTGTCTCCTTTTACAATATAGTCCAGAGCCTCCAGCCGCAGGCGGAAGGTCTCAAATGCCAGGTCTCCGTGAGCGGTGATAAATACGATAAATCCCCGCGGGTCATACTGCCGCAGTTTCTGTGCCAGCTCCAGCCCGCTGATTCTGCCCGGAAAGTCAATATCCAGAAAATAAATGGCCGGCACAGCATTTTCCTTCTGCCTCGCCAGAAGAATCTCCGGATCATCCACCGCATGAACCGGCCCCATATCATTGTCAAGAATCATAATCTGCTGTGACACAATATGCGTAAGCTTCTCCCGAACCGGCTCTTCATCATCACAAATGTATACAGGTATCATTGTTTTCTCCTTATATTTCTACACCGCAGGAATATGCAGCTCCTGCACAAACATATCATCTTTCAGATACGTGCGCGTGGCGCACCCTTTATACCGGCTTACAATCTTACGGTAGCTGGAAAGGCCGGTGCCGTGACCCTTGCCCTTCGTCGTGTAGCCTTTTCGGGTCAGCGCCGACAGATTCGGCGCTGCGTCATAATTATTGGCGATAGCCAGATACAGTTCCTTCTCTTCCTGAAGCAGCACAATCCTCACCAGACCATCCTGACCGGCGGCCGCTTCCACAGCGTTATCCAGCAGAATCCCCACGCACCGCAGCAGATCATTCACGTCCATACTCTGCTCTTCACGCACGGGATGGAGCACCTCCAGCACCGCCCGTACATTTTCCTGCCGCATCTTTGCCAGCTTCGTGGTCAGAAGACTTCGCAGCGGATACATGCCGACGTTATTAAGACCGTCCATCTGTGCAATCTCACTGCCCAGCTTCTCATCAAAATAACTGCTGGTCTTCTTCATAAACTCCTGAATCCCTGCCAGATCTCCTTCCTGCGCCTGGAGGGTCAGTCCGGAAAACAGATTGGTGACATCATGACGAAACGCCCGGATTTCCTGCTGCAGTTCTTCCAGCAGAGCCATGTGAGCCTGCTGCTGCAGAATGGTCTCCTCCTGCGCCTTGATCCTGTCCTGACCCGCCACATACATGGCGGTAAACTGCATCAAAAACAACCCTGCTACGATCAGCGCGAAGAAAAACATGGCGTAGCCCGCATCCGGCGCCGCAAAGGAACAGCCCCAGAACACCGCCAGATAGCCCCACCGGATTTTTCTTCCCAGAATACCCACGGCCAGCACAAACAACGCAAAAGCAGTAAAAGAAAATGTATAGCCCACCGAAAACAGACGAAATGCCAAACTCATAATTTTCTTCCCCTTAGAATAAAACTTACAGTCTGAACTGCATTTTCCAGTATAACAGATGTTGGAATATTGTAAAAGATGATTTTTCCCATTGAATAAAAACAGGTTTTGCTATGTCAAAGTACTTTTTTATTCAAACCTCCCTATCCCTTCCGTGATCTTCCTTGTCTTCCAGGATTTCAGTATTCCAAAGGAAAGAACCACGCAGATTGCCAGCACGCACGCTGCCACCAGGGCAAATTCCGCGTAGGCGAAATGGAATCCTTGACCGAACGCCCGCATATCTGATATACGGTACAGGTATCTCAGCACCGGGTGGGAAAGCAGGAAGGCTGCCAGAACAGCCGCCGCTCCCAGTATCACATTTTCAAACAGCATGATTTTTCTGGTCATTGCCACGCTCATGCCGACGGCGCGCAGCATACAGATCTCCCTTGTTCGTTTTTGCATCCGGTATCTGAAGTTGTTCATTACATTTATCATGACCAGTATAAATGTAATGGCTGATATACCATAAATATATACCATCTGCTTGTGATAAAACATTTCATTCTGCTCTATCTCCGCGATGAGGCTGCGGGTTGATATGTTGGAATCCTGACTGCCGATTCGGATGAGCTGCTGTTCGAGAATATTCTGCTGCCGCGTCGTCAGGCCTGTGTCTCCGTCACAATACATGCACTGAATCCCACTTTCCGGCGACATTTGCTGTATGTACCGGTCGCTGGTGATCAGCAGCGGATACATGGTTCTGTTGCACTCAAACATATACGGAAAGGATACGATTGCTTTCACCTTGTAAGTCTTATAAATGTACTCCGCATCGTGGTCTTTGAGCGCCTCATAGTTGCCGGAGCTTGTCTGCAGATCCTTTCGGTATTTTACAGTAATCTCATCGCCCGGGTGGTAGTCCATCAGAGGCGTGCCTTCTTTGTAATATCCGGGCAGATCATTATTTTGAGTGTCGCCCATGCGGAGCACTGACAGAATCACCTCATCGTCCTCCAGATCATCCGGGGCGAACTCGCCCTCGATCACATATTTTTGCAGGGCGTTGAGTGCCTCCGCATTGTATCCCAGCAGCATGGACTGATAAACCTGATTGGTTCCATCGTATCCGCTTTTGCCGTATCCATATATCTCTTTCAATCTTTCATTGTACTCATCGTAGTACGCATCGTTTCTTTGCACATCACCTTCGTCAACGACACGAATCGGGAAGCCCGAGCTGGTTTTCACGGACCGTATTCCTTCCAGATTCCTGATTTTCTGTGCATTTTCTCTCGAGATTCCCTCTTCCACATTATTAAAATGCAGCATGGTCAGCGCGTACTCCCCATTCAAATAGTACATTTCCTTCGTATCTTCCCGATATAATTCCAGAGTTTTTGCCCGGTAAGCCAGTCCTGTGAACAACGTGACTCCGAGGCAGATGGTCAGCACGGCGAAACCGCTTGTTTTTAAGTCTCTGAAAATGTACTTGCAGCTCAGCCGGAATAAGGTTCCCGTTTTGCTGTCTTTCTGGCGGATTGGGAAAAGCCGCTTTCCGCTCTCTGTTTCTTTTCCCGATATGGTATCGATGACCGAATTGGCCGTAACCTTTCTTCCGAATCGATATCCGATTACGCTGATCAGAGCAAATGTAATGACAACGCACAGAAGAATCGGCCATACCGGTATCACCAGCCGGAAACGCACCGCCTCGCCCAAAAGATACACTTCCAAATCTCTGTCGCCCGATGCGAGCATGACCAGCCAGGCGGCGAAAATGCCACACAGTATCCCCACCGGAACACTGATCCGGTAAATATCAAATAATTCCAGCAGCAGCATTTTACAAAGCTGTCCTCTTTTCATGCCGATGGCTCTCAGTATTCCATACTGCTGCGTTCTCGACAGCACGGTGATGCGGTAGACGCCATAAAACACAACCATGCAGATCAATAAGAGTACGCTCACAAGCCCTGCATCCATCAGATATAACTCTCGCAGATTTTCTCTTGCCGGACATTCTTTTATCTGGTTTCTGCCGACTCCCAGCACTTCTCTCAATTCTTCAACTTTGCTTTCGTAATTCACGGAATCCTGAAATCCCATGTAAATAAGATACGAATCTGTGCTGCCTGCGTCCATGGCAGTATAGAGATTTAATGTTCCGTATTTTTTATTTCCGTAGATATCCGACAAAATTCCTGTCAGGACAAATCTCTTCTCCTCCCCTGTCTCCTCATCCGTGATAAAAATTTTCTGATTGATGACGGGCTCGATGCCGAGATTCAGGAGCACCCATCTTTCCGCCGCGATTTCTCCGGATTGCTGCGGCAGCCTGCCCTCCGTCAGCTTCGCCATCATTGTAATTGCTGCATCATCATTTCTTGTGAGAAATACATTTTGTTCATTACATTTGTAAAGGTCATACGTACCCTGCTGCAGCGCCGTCCACTGAATGTCCGGGTCTTTTCGCAGCAGATCAACCTGCGCCTGAGACAGCCCGTCCACATAGCAGTCCGACGGGGTAAACTCCGCTTTCAATTGTACATTTTCTATTTTGTGATTGGTGTGCAGCAAAGTCAGCAGCACCGTCAACAGCATAAATGTCAAAGCAAAACTGAAAAAAACGGCCAGCGTATTTTTCTTGTAATTCCTTATGAAATGTTTATGCAGTCTGATATCTTTTCCATCCCCAAACATCCGCCTCACCTACCTTGTGACCAGCTGCCCGTCTTCTATTCTCAGAATCCGGTCCGCCAGCTGCGCGATTTCTTCATTGTGCGTGATCGTGATGATCGTCTGATTGAATCTACTGCCGGTGATTTTCAACAGCCCCAACACGTCCTGGCTGGTCCTGGAGTCGAGATTCCCCGTGGGCTCGTCGGCCAAAACCAGCGCCGGTTTCGTTGCCAGCGCCCTCGCGATGGCTACCCTCTGCTGCTGTCCACCTGAAAGCTGATTGGGAAGACATTTTAATTTCTTATCAATGCCCAGCAGCTGCGTGACTTCCAGTACATACTTTTCGTCCACTTTTCTGCCATCCAGCTTCAGCGGCAGAATAATATTTTCCCAGACGCTGAGCATCTGAATTAAATTATACTGCTGGAAAATAAATCCAATCTTTCTGCGGCGGAACACCGTCAGCTCATCATCGGACAATTCCTGAATTTTTTTCTGATCCACGATAATCTCGCCGCCGGTGGGCACATCCAGCCCTCCGACCATATTCAAAAACGTCGTTTTTCCGCTTCCCGACGAGCCGACGATCGCCACAAATTCTCCCCGTTCCACCGTGAGATTAATGCCGTCCAGCGCCCTCACCTGCGTCTCGCCGGCGCCGTATATCTTCCTCAGGTCTTTTATCTCTAAAATATTCATCGCGTTTTTTCCCCCCTAATAAAAAAATATAGCCTGTATGTTTTCTATACAGACTATACCATATGATTATCACAAACCAGTCTCCACAATCTCTCACTTTTGAGACATTTCCTCTTTCATGAAGAACAGGGAAAATATACTGCCCTCATTGATCTTTGAAGAGAGTTTGATATATCCATTTTGCGCTCGCATAACCTTCCTTGCGAGATAAAGACCAATGCCGACGCCGGGGCTGTCGCTCACCGTCTCAGAACGATAAAATCTTAAGAATACCTTCGCCTGTTCCGCCTCCGGTATCCCCGGCCCGTTATCCGCGATGTCCATTCTGACCAGCGAAGGATACGACTGCACGCGCACCGTCACATTTCCACCCCGGGGCGTGTATTTGATGGCGTTATCTACAATATTGGCCACCGCCTCAATAGTCCACTTCAGATCGAAGGCGGCCATCTCATCGGTGTCGGTCACTTCCAATCGTATCTCTTTCCTAGCCGCTATGGCCTGGAACTGATTTCTGACCGCATCCAGAACAGCCTGCAGCGGCTGTCTTCTGACATTGACCCGGATGATTCCCGTCTCCAGCCGGGATAGTTTCACCAGAGATTCAATCAAAAAATCCAGTGTTTCCGCCTGTTCGCCGATGGCCGTCAGTGCATCCCTGATATTTTGTCTGTCCTCCGGACTCTGCGTCTCCGTCCACTCTTCCAGCAGCTGTGAATACAGCATAATGTTCGAGATAGGGATGACTGCCTGATGGGAAATATCCGAGATCTGTTCCTGCATCTGCTCCCGTTCTTTCGTCATCCTGCTGATCTTCCGTTCATGGTCGCAAAGATACCGCCACATATTATTTTCAATCACAGACATACGGGATTCATCCAGATGCTTCTCCTGAAATCTTCCTGAAACCGCATCTTCCAGCATGTCTTCCATGCTTCCGGCAAATTTCTTTTCCCGCCTTGTAAAGTAAATGATTACGCCCGCCAGACCGCAGATCAAAAACAAAATTACGGCTGCCAGCACAGTGATTACAACATTCTCATTCATACCTTCTCCGATTCTTCTGGTTATTCTGGATTATTCTGGATTATTCTAGTTATTCTAAATTCTTCTGGTTATTCTGGATGATTCTGATAATCAGTTTCTCACCCATTTATATCCCACTCCGTACACCGTCTTTATACATTCGGGCTGACTGCCAAGCTTATTCCGAAGCCGGTTCACCACAACGGTGAGAGCATGTTCCTCCACATATTCCGTATCGCCCTGCCAGATGTAATCAATCAGCTGACTCCGGCTCATATTCTTCCCCCTGTTTTCCAGCAGGCATCTCAGCAGCCTCTGCTCCGTTTTACTCAGTTCCAGGATGTCGCTCCCTCTCATGAACTCCATTTTGCCAAAATCAAAACTAAACTCATCGATTTTGTACACGCCCGATGAATTCTTTCGATCTCTCAGCTGTACGCCGACTCTGGCCCGCAGAACCATCAGACTGAACGGTTTCGTGATATAGTCATTGGCGCCCAGCTCCAATCCGGATACAATATCCATCTCCATCTTATTGGCGGTCAGCAGTATGATCGGCACATCGTCCGTCTTCCGAATCTCCGTCAAAAAGTCCATGCCATTTCCATCCGGCAGATTCACATCCAGTATGATAAGATCTGCGGACTGCTCTTTATATATGTCCGAAGCCGACCGGAGCGAAAAAGCTTGCAGACAGCGAAACTCATTCCGCAGAGCCAGCTTAATCCCGTCATTCAGTTTCTTATCGTCTTCAACAATGAGGATTGTTTTCATTTCTTTCGGCGACCTCCCTGCTATGCGGAAGAAGAGCCAGAGTTTTTCTCTGTTACTCTGGCTTCTTCTTATATATTTCGTCCCTGATACTGTACAGTCACAACGTAAACTGTTTTATTCGATTCATCAATTCTGAAGATGGCAATATAATTATCTATGAGTAATTGCCGGTATCCTTTGCCGGCATAATTCCCTTCGGTCCGTTCTTGATGCGACTGGGGAAAAATTTCTAACTTTTTTAATGCCTCCCAAATCCGGTCCGTCTGTCCTTTCGCATTTTCCGGTAATAATTTTTCCAAAGCAATATAGGCAAAAATATCATTAATTTCCCGAAATGCCTGTTGATTTAATCTGACTTTATACTTATCCATAATATTCTCTATTCAATTTATTAAATGCTTCATCAAGATCAATGGAAACTCCACCTTCTTCCATCTCTTTCTCAGATTCATAGATTGCCTGATCAATACGATTGGTTTTTGCAAATTTATCGTATAATTCACTGCTCATTACAACTAAATCACTGTATCCGTTTTTAGTAATAAAAATCGGTTCCTGAATTTTATGGGCCATATCAGATATCTCACTTGTATTACGAAGTTCTTTGATTGGCATAATAACCGGCATAATATCAGCTCCTTTCATCTTTTGACATGATTATAGCATAATTATGTCTACAAGTACACTGAATTATGTGCTCTTTTCTCATTACCAATACTCCTGGATTTAAAAAATGATTTTTTCCTATATCGTTCCTATCTTTACCTTATCCTGCTTAACTGCTCCACACAGCCTGACTGTATGGCCGGAATATTTTCTCTTATGACTTCTTCCGGCCAGTCCCACCACCGGAGCCCCAGCAGTTCCTCCACAGTATCTTCGTCGAATCTCCTGCGAATGGTCTTGGCGGGAACGCCTCCCACAATGGTATAGGGCAGCACGTCCTTTGTGACAACCGCCCGGCTGCCAATCACTGCGCCGTCTCCGATGGTCACTCCCGCAAGGATCACCGCCTCATAGCCAATCCACACATCGTTTCCGATGACAATATCTCCTTTATGATCCCATGCGTCTTTCATCTTGTCCCACGGCAGTCCCCATTCCTCAAAAAACAGAGGAAATGTGTAGGTAGATAAAGAATCCAGCGTATGATTGGCGCTGTTAAACAGAAACTTCGCTCCGCAGGCAATGGAGCTGAACTTTCCGATGATGAGTTTATCTCCATTAATCGGGTAGTGATATAACACATTATTTTGCTGAAATCCCTGCGGGTCGTGGACGAAATCATTGTATACTGTATAATCGCCCACCTGGATATTTGGATTCGTGATGACATTTTTCAGATAAATGGTCTGAGTGTCTCCGGTTCTTGGGTAAATTTTGTCTGGCATAGCCATGTTTCTTCATCCTTTCTTTCCTGGTGCTGAATTATAGAATACATAGCTATTTTACTTTTCAGGAAATGTACTTTCAATCCACAGAACGCTGCTGTATTGTTTAGTAGATGTAATAACAGATTATTTGATTTTCTCTAATTCTGCTATCAGGACAGGCAACTCTTCAAAAACAACATCTGCAATAATGTTCCAATTCGTGCCATCGTAATCGTGAACCAGGCGATGCCTAAGCCCTGAAATCATCAACCAGGGAATTTTATCATACGTCTTTTTAATGCGCTGCTCATCTGAATATTTCATGCTACGCGAAGCCTCTCTTTCATGATTGTCTTATAAAACTCACTGTCTTGATTGATTTCGTTTATTTCAAACACATCCACATTTTTATTTAGAATTGCACGCAATTCTTCTGCAAGTGAAAAAATCATTGTAAGCTTGAAATTTCGTCCGCCAAATACAAGAAAATCCAAATCACTGTTTTGATTCGCCTCATTTCTCGCATAAGAACCAAACAAATAAATTTCATCTACATTATATTTTTCTGCGATAGGCTTTACTAACGCTTTGATATCAGTTATCGTAAAAATTTTGTCATTCATTTTCTGAAATCCTTTCTTGTAATTCAACACTTCAGTCATAACAGTTAAACGCCAACCTATCTTTCATGATTGTTTACCGCAATTTTCGTTTTCTCTACCGCTTTCTTCGTTTTTCTTCTGTTTCTTTTGATAAATAATCTTTCTGATGGCAGAAGTCGAAAGGCTGTACCGGTCAGCCAGCTCTTCCACAGAACTTCCCTGACGGTATTCTGATATAATCTTTCCGTTGCGTTTCTCAAGTTCCTCCCGATATCCGGACAACTCGCCCCAGGCTTTGTGCTGCTCTTCCCTGGCAGGTACATAAATGTATCCCGCCTGAACATATTTCTGCAGCTCCTCGACCAGCTCATCGGGAAGAATTACATTTGCATTGATGTATTTCATATGCAGGCTCCTTCCCCGATTGATCATCCAGGAAGCAAAGCCAGTCATATGCAAGCGACTATTCGGGCTCTCTCCACGCAAATGTCGCTCTTTTCACTGGCTTTGCGTGGAGCCATGCATCGTTTTTTCGTTTTTTATTTCGGCACATTTTTATCACCTTTGTCTGTTAATTCTTTCTGGCAGATATTTTTTATCTTGCCCCGAGTATACCAAAAAACACCCTCGAATTCAACGTAGCAACTGGTCTGTATCATCATACTGAAATCAAAAAGGACATCCCCAAAAACGTTTCCGATGATATTTCCGCACCATCAGTTAAGAATTGCTGCCCGAAAAAATAAGCACTATCCCTTTTCTCAACCTGCACTTTCGTAAATCAGTTTCCGGGATACTTCTCACTCTTCCGTCGTCGATTAATTTTAAATAGTCTTTTTGCGACAGATGAAGCTTTTTTCTTATGATGGAAGCAATTCTGATATTTATTGAATGTTTACTTTTAATTTCCAGCATCACTTCTTCATCGGGAGAAAATGTATCGCCGATTACATGATACACAGGCAAACCTGTTTCCACTTTGTTTCGCCTGAGAAAGTCCGAATCCACAGATATTTGCCTGGCGAGGGCTTCGTCATTTCCGTAAAAAGCTTCCAGCAGTTCCGGTTTTATGGCCTGTGGGGAACCCAACCGAATACTCTTTTACGAAAGAAATATGAGCCGGGATGATTTTTCAACCATACCGGCTCATGATTATTTACTATGTTCTTTTTTCAACTGCCTGATGATCCGCTGAATACTTTTCAAAGACAGAAAATATTTATCGGCCAGCGCCTCCATTCTCTGTCCAGCAAGATATTCCACATATATCTGCTCGTTTCGGTCATGCAGCTCCTGACGGGTTGCGGTGGTCTCTCCCCAACCCTTTTTGTTGTCCGAAGCCCTGGGAATATATATAAATTCCCCGTCCACATATTCCTGCACTTTCCGCAGCAGCTCTTCCGGCAGAACATGTGCTGCTTTTTTGTAGCTCATCTTGCTCTCCTTCGTCATTTTTACGGGAACAGCAAGGCATATCGCAACACATATTTTATTTTCATTGCGCTTAGCCTTGCTCACGCAATCATAACGATAGGATTAAGCATAAAAACATTCCTCCTTTTCGTGGTTTCCCATGCGATTTCCTATTATATTGTAAAATAGCATAGAACAGGAGGGAACCTCAACTTTATTTACGAGATGAAATTGAGACTTCCTATAAAAATTGACACACGCTATTTTATCGGCAATAATTCTATTTTTGTATGTCGAAATCCACGTCCTTTTTTGCTGTTACTGGAAATTTTATTTTTTCCTTATATACTCTATGTTTTGCAGAAGTCAGCGAAACTTAGCAAAACTTAAAATTTATTTTATTTTCAATTATTTAGTATAAAAATGGTGTTGAAAATCTGAAAAATTAACGCTTTTTCAGCGTTCTTAAATCTTTTTCTCTAAAATAATCTTGTATCCAAATACTCAAACAAAACTTAGCGAAACTTAAATCATGCCCAATAGGGGATATATTTTTTGTATCTAGGTGCTGTATCAGGATCCATTACTTTAATAAGGCCATTTTCAACAGTATTAGCAATAATCCTTGATGCTTTGGACTTTTCTTTTTCCTTTAAGCCAAAAATCTTACGTATATCGGCATTTGAAATTCCTTCAAAATTAACATATGCCACATTTATGCATAAATCCAGCAATATTTTCGTTCCGTGATATAGGTACAGAATCTACAATACGATCAATTGCCACTAACGGTGCTCCAGCATTAGAAAACTCAATTCTATTCTTAAACACTTCAACCATTGGATTTGTTCCTCTCTGTTGAAAGTCCTGATGTATCATCGCATTCGCCAACATTTCACGAATCGCAATTTCAGGAAAACTGACAATAGATTTTCTGGTAGCCTCTACAATAACCTCTTCTTGAGGAATAATGGTCATAATATACTGAACTATTTCCTCATGTGAAAATGCATAACCAGCAGAAAATTCCTTCTCCCTGATTGCATCCAGTCTTGAATTCTCCTTATACCATATGACTCGCACGGAGCGTCTATGCAAGGATTCAAATTTCTTCAAATCTTTTGCAATCATCAAAGCCCCTATATTTGTAATATCCCATGTACCTGCATCATTTCTTTGGATGAATTTTTCATGCTGTAAGTCTTCCAAGACTTTATCTCTGTTTCTTGGAATTGGCATTTCAAGCTTATCATAATATTTAGAATAATCCAGCAGTGATATCATCTCATCTTCTTCTAAACCTCCCATTGCAATCCGCAATTCATAAGGCGTACAATCAAATGTCCTCCACAGTTCCCGTTCTTTATCAGGATATTCTTTCAAATTCTTTTTATTTGTTCCAATTCGTATATATTCAACTCCCGAAAATTGAACCGGTTGTTTTTCAGCACACGGAATCTCCAGCAGTACAACTGTTCCTTCATCCATTGGGATCTCAAAAAAATGGAAATTAATCCTCGGTGAAAGCATTCTGGAAAGCCAAGCTTCTAATTCTTCACTTCCCTTTTTCATTTTTCGATATTGAAATTCAGTTCCAACAATTTTATGCGTTTCATCATCTATTCCCCAAACCAAATATGCCTTGGGACGTTCACATAATGCAGCCGAATTACTAAGAGCAGAAATATATTCACCAATCATCTGCGGCTGTTTGTTATTACATTTAAACTCAACCCACTCTGTCTCATTCGGCCACTTAGCAAGCTCCCGTACAAGACTTTTTAAGTATTCTATTGATCTTGCTGCCATCAAATCACCCTTTCTCCGTATTACAATCTCCAGTCCGCGAACTTTTCTTATCTATTTATTATAATAAAAGGCTTTCTATGATTTATTATTTTATCACAGAAAACCTTTATTTTAATCAAAATTCATTATTTATAGCAATTTTATCTCCGCTTTTATACACCCTGTACTCCACCTGAAAATACGGCTCTTCCCCGTATACCGGCACCAGCACCTCGCTGCTGCTGTACTGAGCCTGGCGGAACTCGTAGCCACAGCATTGGAAGGCAGCCTCCACGGTGATTCCCGCTTCTGAAAATGTAAAGTCCTGAAATGTGTCGGCGCTTTCTTTGATTCGCCTGTAAAGCAGGGATGGCGGGGCAGCGGTCAGATTATAGCTATCCTGCGCGCAGATAAAAGACAGCGCTGTCAGCGCCATCAAATCTCCGTAAGATGCAATTTCTATGTTTTCATTCTTATATTCTGCGGAAAAGGAAACTCCTGTCAGCACGCCGTCCATTTCCTCAAAATGGAGCTGCGGGAGAGCGGCATAAGTGTTGACTGTATCGACAATATAGGTTCCTCCGTTCCTTTTCTCCCATGTCCCGCTGTCGGTCAGCCACAGGCTGGAATCTCCATCCGGTGTCAGATAGAATTCCGGCAGGTTCAGCTGACGGTCTGTCTGATAAAATGTCTGCATCTCGTTGAAGTTCTCAGCATACTGGGCCGCGCTTATATTTCCTCTGTTTTGCGGGATTGCACCTGCCTGCCATATGTAAAATGTCGCTCCGGTCAGCAGCATCATGAGAAAGACTGCACCGACTGCTTTTGCCGGCGCATATCGCCGGTTCAGCCAGAGTACATTTTCTTCTTCCCATTCCATGTTTTCTCCTGCCCTGCAATCCCGGTACGATTTATATTCCCGGATGAGCCGGTACACCGGAATATGGAAACCGGAACCTTTGCCCAGCACCAGCCACGTTCTTTGAAAGGCTTCTCTCCAGGTGAGGCGCGCGCCGCTTTCCGCTGACACCCTGAGGCCGAACAATATTTTCCCCGGAGTTGTGCCGAAGCACGAGAGCAGCGTGGGCTCAATCAACAGCAGGATGCAGGCAGTCATGATTAATTCCACAACCCAGCCCAGCCAGCTCATTTCCATAATATTGACATGAAAGAAGCATGCGAGAACCGCATCCCACAAAAGCGCATAGATGCTCTCGTCAATCCTGCGGGCAAAGTACCGGCGCCACGGTGCGGTCACCTTTGGCACCGAGTCCTCTTTCAGTTCCGGCGGGACTTCCGATAAAGAGTAGTTCAGCATATCAAGATAGTGCTGTGCGTCAAAACTGCGGTAAGACGCCTGCGCGCCGCACAGCTGCTCACAGATAAATCTGGACTGTTCCAGATCCTGATTTTTCTCTTTTAATTTCATCAAATGTGCTGGCAGCAGCTCGGTCAGCTCAAAGACATTTTCATTTAACGCTTTGATATCCTCCAGGCTGATATGAATAGACCGGAGAAGCCGGATACGTTTTAACGTTTCCACGTCTTCTTCTGTATAATCCCTGTATCCGTTGGATTTTCTCTGCGGAGAAAGAAGTCCCTCTTTCTCATAAAATCGGATATTGGCCCTTGTCATTCCTGACAATTCTTCCACCTCTTTGATCTTCATATGACATTTCCTCCTGTATATGATATCCGATTATAAAGGATAAAGGGACTTTACAGTCAAGTACCTATCGCAGCCTCTACTTCTCCGCGATCTTCCTTGCCACATAGACGCCGCTGGCTGATGCATGGGACAGGGAGTGGGTCACGCCGCTTCCGTCTCCGATCACATAGAACCCTTTGTGTATCGTCTCCAGATTCTCATCAAGTTGTACTTCCATATTGTAGAACTTCACTTCCACACCATAGAGCAGTGTATCATCATTTGCCGTTCCCGGCGCGATCTTGTCGAGCGCATACACCATCTCAATGATACCGTCAAGGATACGTTTCGGCAGTACGAGACTCAGATCTCCGGGCTCCGCTGAAAGTGTAGGCCGCACAAATCCTTCTTCAATCCTCTTTGCTGTACTTCTCCTGCCGCGGATCAGATCGCCAAATCTCTGAACAAGCACTCCGCCGCCCAGCATATTGGAGAGCCGTGCAATGCTTTCACCGTATCCGTTACTGTCCTTAAAAGGCTCAGAGAAATGCTTTTCCACCAGAAGGGCGAAGTTTGTATTCTCCGTCTGCTTTGCAGGATCTTCATAGCTGTGCCCGTTTACAGTCACAATCCCGTTGGTATTCTCATTTACAACAATACCGTAAGGATTCATACAGAACGTCCTTACCTTGTCCTCAAACTTTTCCGTGCGGTACACGATCTTGCTCTCATAGAGCTCATCGGTCAGATGTGAGAAGATCACAGCAGGAAGTTCAACTCTCACGCCTAGATCCACCCGGTTTGACTTCGTCGAGATGTTCAGCCTTTCACAGATTTTCTCCATCCATTTGCTTCCGCTCCTGCCTACTGAGACGATACACTTGTCACACTCATAAACCGTATCCCCGCATATCACCCGGTAACCGTCGCCGCTGGCCTCCAGATCATCCACATAGCTGTTAAAATAAAACTCAATCTTCTCTTTCAGTTCAGCGTACATATTTTCCAGTACGACATAATTGATGTCAGTACCCAGATGACGTACCGATGCATCCAGCAGTTTCAGTTTGTTTTGCATACACAGTTTCTTGAACTTCGTACCCGCAGTGGAGTACATCTTTGTACCCTCTCCGCCGTAGCGCAGATTGATTTCATCCACATAGTGCATCAGATCAATGGCTGTGCTTTTTCCGATATATTCATAGAGCGTACCGCCAAAATCATTGGTAATATTATATTTTCCATCCGAAAATGCACCGGCTCCGCCGAAACCGCTCATGATCGCACATGTATTACAATTGACACAGCTCTTTATTTTCTTCCCGTCAATGGGGCATCTTCTTTTCTCGAGAGGATTTCCTGACTCAAATACTGCTACTTTCAGTTCCGGCGCTTTCTGCATCAGCTCATACGCCGCAAATATCCCGCCAGGTCCTGCTCCGATTATAATTACGTCATATCTGTTCATAGTGACTCTTTCCTTCCTTATACTTTAGCAAATGTAACACACTCTGCGAAAGAGTTGTCATCTGCCTCTTTTGTTTACAATGGATAATTCTATCTATATTATTCACTTTTATCATTCAAGATTTTTTGTGTTTCCCGTACCAAGATCTAAGGCAACCACACTTTCCGTATGACAACTGTGTCCGAACTGGTCCACCACTGCCACCCGCTCTATCTCATATCCCTCTCCACAGAGAATTTTACAGTCTCTTGCCAGGGTTCCCGGGTCGCAGCTTACATAGACAATTCGTTTCGGGCGCATCTGAGTCATCGTATGGAGAAGAGTCTCGTCGCAGCCTTTTCGCGGCGGGTCCACGACGATGACGTCCGGGCGGATGCCGGTGCGCTGGTACTCAGCGGGTACGATTTCTTCGGCTTTGCCCACGTAGAAGGTGACGTTGTCCATCTGGTTGAGGGCGGCGTTGCGGCGGGCGTCATCGATGGCTTCTTTGACGATTTCCACGCCGTAGACCTGTTTTGCCTTCTGAGCCAGGAAGAGAGAGATGGTTCCGATGCCGCAGTAAAGATCCCAGACGATTTCTTCGCCTTTCAGTCCGGCGTACTCAAGGGCTTTGGAATAAAGAACCTTCGTCTGCGCCGGGTTGACCTGGAAGAAGGAAAGCGGCCCGATCTGATAGCGAACGTCTCCGATATAATCCTCGATATAATCTTTCCCCCATAGGGTCTCGCAGGACGCGCCGAGGATGCGGTTGGTCTTCTCTTTGTTGGTATTGACCATGATACTGGTCATACCCGGAATGGCAGCGAGCTGCTCCACCAGAACGGCGCTGTTTTTCAGCTGCTCCTTTTTGCCGTTTAAGACGAGGCAGACCATGATCTCGCCGGTGACAAATCCCACCCGGGTGAGTACATGGCGGACAAGCCCCGTGTGGCTCTTTTCGTCGTAAGGACGAATATTATTTTTGCGCAGGTAGCGCAGGATGATTTCCAGAATGTCTTTATTGACCTCTGCCTGAATGAGGCAGTCGGTGTTCGGCACGATGGTGTGGGTGCGCCCGGCGTAAAATCCGGCGATAATGTTGCCGGCCTTGTCCAGTCCGACAGGATACTGGGCCTTGTTGCGGTAATGCCACGGATGCTCCATGCCGTAGATGGGCTCCATTTTGGCCTCGATGCCGTCAAATCCGCCGATGCGTTTCAGGCAGTTTGCCACCTGATTCCACTTGAATTCCTTCTGCTTTTCGTAGGAAAGCTGCTGGATCTTGCAGCCGCCGCACTGTCTTGCCACAGGGCAGGGCGGAGTCACCCGGTCAGGTGACGGTTCCAGGATCTCCACCAGTCGGGCGTAACCGTAATTCTTTTTCAGTTTCGTGATGGAGACCTTCGCTTTATCCCCGATGACCGTGTCTTTAACGAACAAAGGAAAGCCCTGATATTTACCAAGGCCTTCCCCTTCTTTCGTGAAGTCTTCGATTGTAAGCAGAATCTCCTGATTCTTCTTTAACTCCATATAATGCTCCTTTATTTCACCACAGGTCCGCTGGTACTGCGGATATTGCTTTCAAATAATTTGTTATAGCCTCGCCATTCGCCGCTCTGGCGGTTCTCCTCGGCCAGAGCCTCGATGAAGGACTCCATCTTGGCGTCGGTGTTGTCGGCAAAGTTCAAAGCCAAAGCCTCGATGAGCGCCGGTTTCTTCGGTGAACCGTATTCCAGCTCGCCGTGGTGGGCGAGGATACAGTGCTTAAGCTCGTTGGCGAGCTTCACCGGGAATCCCTGAATACCGCGGATCTTCTCATCGACCATCAGGGTTCCCATGACGATATGTCCGATGAGCTGACCCTCGTCGGTGTAATCATTTTCCGGGAAATCAGACAGCTCGTTGACCTTTCCGATATCGTGGCAGAGAGCCGCGGTAATCAGCAGGTCGCGGTTCAGGATCGGATACTGGCTGCAATAGTAATCGCAGAGCTTTGTCACATTTAAGGTGTGCTCCAGCAGACCGCCCAGAAATCCGTGATGTACCCGCTTTGCCGCGGAATGTTCCTTGAACTTTTTGGCAAACTCTTTGTCACCGAAAAAAGCGACCAGAAGCTGACGAAGATATATGTTCTGGATATGATTCACATATCCCACCAGTTCTTTGTACATTTCCCCCACGTCTCTGGCGGAACACGGAATATAATCCTGCGGCATGTACTCGCCCTCCTTAACTTTTCGAAGACGGCGGACATTGAGCTGCAGGCTGCCCTGAAAACTGGTGACCGTGCCTTCGACACGGACATAATCCATCTGCTCAAAGTTGTCAATGCCGTTGTTCAGTTCCCATATTTTTGTGTCAATGACACCGGTTTTATCCTGAAGAATCAGGGAATAATAAGTCTTCCCTGCTTTTGTTTTCGAAATATTTTTTAACTTGCAAAGATAAACATCAGAGACGGTGTCACCTTCTCTGAACTCGTTAATATAACGCATATGTAATCCCTTTCTAATATTTTCCACACATGTATCGGACCTCCGCCGGATACTCTTTTCCCTCACTGCTTTTTCTGTATCGTTCCATCCTCCGATGCTGATACACCTTTCCGGACGAAAGTACAAACATTATACTCTACTTTCCAGATAATAACAACTGCAAAATTCCCGACAGAGCCCATTTCTGCGTCATATTTACTCATTTTTTACTTTTATATATTTTTCGTATTTTTTTTGATATTTTCCTTTCCTCTCGTGATGCCTGATGACCTCCGCTACCGCTTCCGCCATCTGCCGGTGTCCGTCCTCATCAAGATGCAGTCCATCCGCCGTGGAAGGTTTGGCGCAGTCTGCGCCGTTTAAGTAAATGCATCCTTCCTCCCGGGTGATCTGCTCATAGACCGGCTGCAGCTGCCGGGACAGTTCCACCGCCGCCATGCCGCCAAATTCATCGGCATAGTCCACGCCGATGATATGCTCCGAAACAAAAATCGGGCAGATGAGCAGAATCTCACAGGAACGGCCCGCCGGATTTTTCTCGGCGCTGATGCGTTTGATCTCCTGAATCAATTGCCGGACATGCGCCCCAATGGTCTCCGCCGTCTGACCAAATACCGTCTTCATGTCGTTGGAGCCAAGCATCAGCACAAACAAATCCACCGGGATGTGGCTTCTCAGACACGGTTCCAGATAATACATCCCGCTGCGCCATGGCTCACCCTCGGGTTCCAGAGCAGTGGTCCGGTTATTAAGCCCCTCCTCAATGACCTCGTACTCTTCTCCCAGAAGTTCCGCCAGAACGCCCGGCCAGCGGACAGACTTCGAATACCGCCCCTGCGTGTATGGATTATATCCGTATGTATTGGAATCTCCGTAGCATAAAATACGTTTCATTATCCACCTTCTATTCCTTAAAAATGTCAATCCGGCTCAGCGCCTCCCGGAACCGAATCACATCCCACGGCATGTATTCGGTGATGCCAAGGCCGACCACTTCGGTGACTGCGGAGACCTCCTGAATCAGCCCGGTGATCTGTTCCAGTGTCATCCGCCCCACGGCGTACTCCACCGGCGGAATGTGCGGTTCATTGCAGAGCAGCGAATAAAAGTCCTTCGGAGACATCACATCCAGATCCCAGTGAATCAGCATATGTTTGAAGCCTTTCTCTTTGATCCATGCCAGTACCTTTTCATTATGATCTGCCAGGTCTTCCGGCGTAGCGTAAGCAATTCTGTATTTTTTCATATGTTCTTTCTCATGCTTTTCCAGTTCATCGGCCACCAGCCCGGCGTACATGACGTCCGCTGCCTGAAATGGATGCTTCACCATGGCTGCCATCTCCGGCACGCCTCCGCCCAGAAGATTGCCGAGAACCATGGCGTGTTCGTGGGTGCCGTCGCCAGGCTCGGAAAAGTCCGGATGGGCGTCAATCCACAAAATCCCTGTGTCTTCCGGATATTTTCCGTGAAGATAATCAAACGGCGCCTGATTGACGGAGCAGTCCCCGCCCAGCACGATCACTTTATCCGGCTGTTTTTCCTCAAGAATCGCCATCGCCGCCTCCTGCTGCCGCATGAGCACGTCCCTGGCGCAGATGCCGCCGATGATCGGAACCTCCGCGCCAAAATCAGTCTCCACCGGAACTTCCGCGCTCTCACAGTTCTTTCCTTCCGGCGTCAGCCAGGTCAGAAGCCGGCTCCCCATATAATAATTAGGATTCACCCCTCCCTGCCATTCCGGGAAGGTGAGACGAAGTGTTTTTTTCATAATATATTTCCTCCTGTAAAAGATAGTTTCTGAAATTGAAAACTTACCTTTTTATTGTAGCTGCTTCCGTTTGACAAAACAACCATTTCATGTCACAATTATCAAAGTCCGGTACAGGCTGCGGCCAGGCAGTCCTGCCGGATTTCACGTAGGATTTTTCATTTTTGGAGAGGGTGATTCATATGATCAGAAAACATGTCATCGTCCGCGGCCGGGTACAGGGAGTGGGATTCCGCTACATCACCTCTTCCATCGCTTCCAAATATCATGTGACCGGATGGGTGAGAAATGAGTACGATGGCAGCGTTGAGATAGAAGTACAGGGACCGGAACACCGGGTGGAAATGTTCTTAAATGAGCTGGGACAGGGCTATCGGTTTGCCCGGATCGATTCCATAGATGTGACGGAGATCCCGACCATTAATGCCCTGAAGGAGCAGCAGTTCCGGATCCGGCATTAGAGCTTTGCCATCGGGAATTCCTGTTAAAATTCCCGTTCAGAGTTCCGTCTGGTCATTCTGACGTCCGCGCCGGCCATCAGGAACACATCTATTTGTCAATAATAACAATACTATCAGGAGATTTCTATGAACGATAAAGCACTGAAAACGCTGGAGTATGACAAGATCATCTCCAGACTGGAGACTTATGCGTCTTCTTCCATGGGGAAGAAGCGCTGCGCTTCTCTTCTTCCTTCCTCGGATTACGATGCGATCCTGCAGTGGCAGGAAGAGACGAGAGATGCGCTGAGCCGGCTTTATAAGACCGGTTTTTTATCTTTTCAGGGTCTGTCCGATATCCGGCCACACCTTCGGCTGCTGGAGATTGACTCCACGCTGACAGCCAAGGAGCTTCTGGATATCGCAAAGCTTCTCTCCATCACCGCTCAGGTGAAGGAATACGGCATGACCGAGGACGAGAACATGTCCTTTGACAGCCTGAATACTTACTTTGATATGCTGGAGCCGCTGGAGTTTCTGCACCAGCGCATCACCAGCTGCATCCTGTCGGCGGATGAGATCAGCGACGACGCTTCCGCCGCGCTGCGGGATATCCGCAAGGAGATCAAGCAGACCAATATCGCCATTCATAATAAGCTGGCGTCCATCATTAATTCGCAGAGCAATAAGACTATCCTGCAGGACGCCCTCATCACCATGCGAAACGGCCGTTACTGTGTGCCGGTGAAGGCGGAATACAAGAATTCCTTCCAGGGAATGATTCACGACCAGTCTTCCTCCGGTTCCACACTGTTTATCGAGCCTATGGCGGTAGTACAGCTGAATAACAAGATCAAGGAACTTGATATGCAAGAGCAGGCGGAGATCGAGAAGATTCTCCAGGGACTGAGCGCCCAGGCCGCCGGCTGCACCAGAGATCTGGAGGAGAACCAGAAGATTCTCACCACACTGGATTTCATTTTTGCCAAGGCGAAATATGCCAAAGATTATCAGGGCTCTGAGCCGATATTCAATACCGACGGTATCATCGACATCAAACAGGCCCGCCATCCACTGCTGGATGCCAAAAAAGTGGTGCCTGTCCACATTTACATTGGGGAAGACTTTACCATGCTGCTGCTGACCGGACCGAACACCGGCGGTAAGACTGTTTCATTAAAGACAGTGGGACTCTTCCAGCTCATGGGGCAGGCGGGACTCCATATCCCGGCCTTTGAGGGTTCCCGGCTGGCGGTCTTTTCCGATATCTTTGCCGATATCGGAGACGAGCAGAGCATCGAGATGAACCTGAGTACATTTTCTTCCCACATGACAAATATCATCCAGATCCTGAAGGATGCCCAGCCGGATTCGCTGGTGCTCCTGGACGAGCTCTGCGGCGGAACGGACCCGACCGAGGGCGCAGCTCTCGCCATCTCCATTCTGGACGATCTGCACACGGCGAAGATCCGCACCATTGCCACCACCCACTACGCGGAACTGAAAATGTACGCCATGGACACGGCGGGTGTGGAAAACGGCTGCTGTGAGTTTGATCTGGAGACTCTGTCCCCGACTTACCGGCTGCTCATCGGACTGCCGGGCAAGAGCAACGCTTTCGCCATCTCACAGCGTCTCGGACTGCCGGATTACATCATCGAGCAGGCGAAGTCCCAGCTGGACGTTTCCGCCATCGACTATGAAAATATGCTCTCTGAGCTGGAGAAAAACAAAGCGGAGATTGAGAAAGAGCAGGCGGAGCTTTACAGCACAAGACAGGAGATCGACCGCCTGAAAAATGAATTGAAAGAGAAACAGGATGACATCAAGGAGAAGCGGGCAGAACTGCTCCGGCAGGCGCGGGAAGAGGCCCACAATATCCTCTCCGAAGCCAAAGAAGTGGCCGATGAGTCCATCCGTAAATATAACGCCTGGGCGCAGCATCCGGGCCAGAACAATACCAAGAAGATGGAAGCCCAGCGGAGCAATCTCCGCGGCCGTATGTCCAAGCTGGAAAAGCAGCTTGCTTACAAAGGCAAAAAAGCCAAAAATATCCTGCGGCCGGAGGACTTCAAGACCGGCGATCCGGTCTTTGTCACCACGCTTTCCTTAAAGGGTACCGTCAAAGCTCCGGCCAACAAGGACGGAGATCTGGTAGTGCAGATGGGCTTCTTAAGTTCCACTGTCAACTACAAGGATCTGGAGCTGCTGGACGCCAAAAAAGAGGCGCCGCAGGAGAAACCGAAAGACCGCTACAGCATCAACAAGGCAGCCACCATCTCACCGGAGATCAATCTGCTGGGATGTACGGTGGACGAAGGCATCTCCAAGCTGGAAAAATATATGGACGACGCCATGATCGCCGGACTTTCCTCTGTCCGGGTGGTACACGGCAAAGGTACCGGCGCCCTGCGGAAGGGTATCCACGAGTACCTTCGCCGCCTCAAGTTTGTAAAATCCTATCATCTGGCAGAATTCGGGGAAGGCGACGCCGGCGTAACCATCGTGGAGTTCCGGTAAATTACATCATATTACAAAAAACTGCGGCAAGATTTCTCTTCCGCAGTTTTTTATATCCTAAATTTCCATATGCAGGCTGAAATACTCCAGCGTCGCTTTTGCCACCAGCTTTCCTTCTTCCGTCCGGATATAGATGTCGTAGGTCAGCAGATTCTTCCCGGCCTTGAGCTCCACCGCCTCGGCGATGAGCTTCTCCGGGTTCATGGCAGCGTTCAGATAAGAAATCGTTCCGTTGGCGGTGGTCACCCGGCTTCCCCTTGAGGATGCAGCGGTGCCTCCCACCGAGTCGGCGAGGAAAAAGATAACGCCGCCGTGGACGGAGCCGATGGGATTCACATGATACTCGCGAAACGCCAGCTCTCCTTTCGCCCAGCCCGGGCCCACATCGGTGATCTCAATTCCCATATATTCTGAGGCGGTTCCCTCCAGCCGGCGGTAGCGGAGAACCTTCTCAAAAAATTCTTTCGACGTATAATAATTCTCTTTTGTATTACCACTCATAATGATGTAACTGTCCTTCCAGTGTAAGCTCCTTAAATCCCTGCTGGCGAAGCGCCTCATACAGGATGATGGAGACTGAGTTTCCAAGATTCAGTGAGCGGATGGAATCCAGCATTGGAATCCGCACCGCTGTCTCTTTATAGTTGAGGAGAATCTCCTCCGGGATCCCCGCGCTCTCTTTTCCAAACATGATATAGCAGCCGTCCTCGTACTCCACTTCCGTGTAAGTCTGCTTTGACTTGGTGGTGGCCATATAAATCTTCGCGCCGGGATTTTTCTCCAGGAAGTCCTCAAAATTCACATAGCGGCGCACATCCAGCTTGTCCCAGTAATCAAGTCCCGCCCGCTTTAACATCTTGTCGTTAATCTTGAAGCCCAGCGGCTCGATCAGATGCAGGACACTGCCTGTCGCCACACAGGTTCTCCCGATATTTCCCGTGTTAGCCGGCATCTCCGGCTCATGCAGTACAATATTTACCATAGTTTATTCCTCCCGCAGCCGGTTCACAAACCGTTCCAGTCTGCCGAGAGCCTCTTTCAGCTCTTCGATGGAATATGCATAAGAGATTCGAAGAAAGCCTTCCCCACAGTCTCCAAAAGCAGTTCCCGGAACCACAGCCACTTTTTCTTCTTTTAAGAAACGGCTGGCAAATTCATCGGCCGTCATGCCAAATTCCTTGATACATGGAAATGTATAGAATGCGCCTTCCGGCTCGAAACAGGAAAGTCCCATGTCCTTAAACTTCTGCAGCACAAAACGCCGCCGCTGGTTGTAGGATTTGCGCATCAGCTCCACGTCGTCGTCCCCGTTGTTCATGGCCTCCACCGCCGCATACTGGCTGGTGGTCGGCGCCGCCATAATGGCAAACTGATGTATCTTCGTCATCTGCTCCACAATAATCTCCGGCCCCGCCACATAACCGAGCCTCCATCCGGTCATGGCAAATGCTTTGCTGAAGCCGTTGATGACGATGGTGCGCTCTCTCATTCCCGGGAATGAAGCGATAGAGCAGTGTTCGCCCTCGTAAGTAAGCTCTGAATATATCTCATCGGAGATCACAAAGAGGTCATGTTCTTTCACGATATCCACGATTGGTTCCAGATCCTCTTTGGTCATCACGGCTCCCGTCGGATTGTTGGGGAACGCCAGAATCAGAATCTTTGTCTTATCGGTGATGGCTGCGCGAAGCTCCTCCGCCGTGAGCTTAAACGCATTTTCTTCTTTCAGTTCTATGGTCACCGGAATCCCGTCGGCCAGCTCAATACACGGCAGATAGGAAACATAACACGGTTCCGGCAGGATCACTTCATCTCCGGCATTCAGCATGGCCCGAAGCGCCAGATCAATACCTTCACTGCCGCCAACGGTGACAAGGATCTCATGAACCGGATCATATTGAAGCTTCAGTTTCCTTTCCAGATAACCGGCGATGGCTGTCCGCAGCTCCATGAGTCCGGCGTTGGAAGTATAGAATGTTCTGCCCTTTTCCAGAGAGAAAATGCCCTCCTCCCGGATGTGCCACGGCGTATCAAAGTCCGGCTCTCCCACACCGAGAGAAATGGCATCCGGCATCTCCTGTACCAGGTCGAAGAACTTCCGGATACCGGACGGCTTAATCTTTACAACTTTATCGGAAAGTGGATTTCTCATGGCGTCACCTTCATTCTGTTGCTCTCGTCCTTCTCCATCAGTATCATTCCGTGATCTTTATATTTCTTGAGCACAAAATGTGTCGCAGTTCCTGATACAGCTTCCAGGGTAGACAGCTTGGTGGAAACGAACATGGACACCTCTTTCAATGTCTTTCCTTCCAGAAAGACCACAAAGTCAAAGGCTCCGGACATGAGGTAAATAGACTTTACCTCCGGGTAATTACAGATGCGCTCCGCCAGCTTCTCAAAGCCCTGTCCACGCTGCGGAACCACGCTCACCTCAATGAGCGCCGTTACCTTTTCCGTGTCGGTTTTATCCCAGTTAATGAGAGTCGGATATCCACAGATCACGCCCTCATTTTCCATTTTTTCAATCTCCTGCAGCACAACAGAATCATCAGTTCCCAGCATGATCGCCAGATCATGAAGATCGATCCTGCTGTTATTTTCCAGCATCCTTAAAATCTCATTACGCATAGTCTCCTCCATTGATACATTTATAATATTGTAACAGTTCGTCTTCCTTCGGCGGCTCCAGATATCTTACTTCATCATCATAACGTATGATCTTATCATTATTTCCTGTGGTCCGTCCTATAACCGCCGCCGGAATCCCCGCCTCACAGAGCGCCGCTGCCGCCCGCTCGCCATTTGCACTGACCATGAGAAACGTCCCTCCGGAACGCAGCATATAAGGATTCAGACGGAAAAATTCACAAACCTCTATAGTATGCTGCCTGATCGGTATATTTTTAAGAGCAATGTCAATTCCAGTCCCCGCGGAAGCGGCAAGCTCCCACAGCCCGGCAAAGATGCCTCCCTCACGCACATCATGGACATAGATGACTCCTGACTTTCTGGCAAGAGCCGCCGCCTCTCCCATAGAGCCGTCATTGAACAGATCTTTCGCTTCTTCCACAAAAAATGCCGGATAGCGGGAAAGAAGCTCTTTCTCACTCTCACAGGCCATCACGGCCGCGCCTTCTCTTCCGACAGTTCCCGCCACGATAATATCCATATCCGGACAGACAGCCGCTGCCTGCGGCGATATCAGTCCATCCGGCGACGTTTTCTGCTGACTGTCAGCACTGCCCGGCGCCACAGTTTTCTGCCCCAGCGCCGTCACGGAAACCACCAGATTGCTGACGAACGGGGACACTGCCGTGTGCCCGGCCAAGCAGTACATTCCCTCCTGCCGGCACAGAGCGTCAATCTCTCTCATCAGCTCTTTCAGCTGCCCCTCCTCGGTCTCCGCCGGCATTAAAATAACCGGCGCGATCCCCTCCGGGACGGCTCCTGCCGCCGCCAGACTGTTCACCGCGCCGTACACGATCCGGCGAGCCGCCAGCGTCCATCCTTCCACAGGATTTACGCTGACGGCAATAAGCCGGGATATGCTCTGCTGTATCAAATCAGCTTCTTCCACAGGAAAGAATCCGGCATCCTCCCCATATCCCGGAGAACCGGTCTGACCGTGGGTATGTAACTGTCTTAAAACAGAACGTTTTAATATACTCTCTTTTACTTTTCCCAAACGCATTTTTCTCTCCTGCCGTTACATTTTATGATTATCTACTTTTTTATCTCTGCTCTTTTTATCATTCTGAGCATCTCATGATGTTCATTTCTTTATGAACATCTGATCATGTCTATTTCTTCTTTTTTGACTTTTTGTTATTGTTACTGCTGTTCTTCTTTGTATCCTTTTTATTTTTCTTCGTGGATTTCTCGTTTTCCTTGCTGGCGGCCGGTTTCTTGGTACCTACACGAACCACCTTCGGTACGGACATATAGGAACTGCTGTTAATTTGTACCCGTTCCTTCTCCTCGCCGTTTTTATAAATAACTTTCCACAATTTCGCGGTATAACCGGTTCTTCCCGAACTCTCCACCTCAGTCTTACCCTGTTCCAGACTGCTGTCTTTCACTGTTTTCTCTGACGGCGGCCGGGTCGAAGTGGTCTCTGACACAAACTCGATGGAACGATTTTTATTCCGGTATTCTTTCCCATAAATGGTAAAGGTAATATTACTTCCATCAGTTTTTCCTTCTATGTAAATCGGATTATCCAGATTGTTTTTAAACTTCAGATCTTTCTCTGTCCCGGCAATGGCGGCATCTTCAGAAAGCTCCACATAACTTACCGTCATGGAATGATTCTGCCGTTCCGTGACTTCCAGTTCTGCCCGCAGAACTGCATTATAAAGAGTGGTCGACACCTGGCAGATACCTCCGCCGTAAGTCTGAACGGTCGTTCCATTCTCATAGGAACCGGCCAGCCGGTATCCGTTCTCAGAATTAAATGGCGCCACCTTATCATAGACCGACATGGACTCTCCCGGATAAAGCAGTGTCCCATTGATCAGGCTCGCACCGTTTTCCACATTGATGGAACGGCCCTCGGATGAATCTGCATAAGAAGTGGTAAATGTACCAAGCTTATCTTGTACTGCGCTAAGTTCTTCCGCAGTGTGTTCTGCCGGGTCTGTCTCATACGTCATCTCCAGCCGGACGTCCTGCTGATTCCAGTCAGCGCTCTCTACCATCTCCATCAGTTTCTCCGCATTCGCCTGAAAATCAACGGCGATGCCGTCTACTTCATTTTCAATGACGAATTCGCCGTCTTTTCTGGACAGCTGCGCGTCTTTTTTCTCTGTCTCAAAACTTTTGCCTTTTTTCTCGACTATCTTTTCCGTTTTGTCTTTATCCACGGAAAATTCCAGAGGAATATTTCTGCCACGGGCGGCAATAGCCTGCACTTCCAAGACACGTTTTATAATATTACCCTCTCTTCCAAGCTTCTCTGCCTGCTCCACTGCGTCTTCATTCACACATGTAAGGCCCAGGCGTTCAAGAGGGAAACTTTTTTCTTTTTCTCCCACTTGCAAAGTGACTGTTTTTTCAGAAAGCTGCGTCAGATAATCTTCTACTTTCTGATCCGCTTCCTCCCGGCTCAGTCCTCCCACATCCATCCCCTGTATACTCACTCCGGGATAGATGGTATCTACATTTATATACTGGCTATAATAATTCCAGCTATAGGCGCCGAACCCTGCCAGTCCGGCAATAACGATAAACAACAGCAAAAGACCAATTTTTTTCTTCATATTGACTCCCTACTCCTTTGTTTATCTGCAATGTGTTTCTCCCCTGTGATGATCCTTTCCAGAAATTATATCATCATCGGTACAATGGATGTAACAACCAGAGCGATAATCACAACAACGATAATAATTGCAGATATTCTCTGTCTTTTTTTCGGATCCATAACAGCCTCACTTTCCTGATAATATTTGACAACAGGTACTTCACTATTCTAAAGCATTTCCTCCTGACATTCAAGTGCCTATTTGACGCAAATGCCAAACGCCGCCTGCACCTTTTCAGCAAATGTACCGGGCGGCGCGCTAATCACTGGCATCCGTCACCAGCAAATGTCACAATTCTCGCATTCTTGTTCAGCGGATTCCTCCTGTCGTAATCAAACAGGCAGAAGCAGGCCTTCTCCTCCAAAACTCCTTCTTCCAATAACCGCACCGCATCAAAATGGAATCTCTCCATGTGACTCCTGTTTGCCGCCTTTTTGGAATCGTAAGATCCATTTTTCCACTCTTCCGGAAACAGCTCTGCCCCGCGGTTTCTGTACATTTCCTTCCACTGCTGCCGAAAGCCCGACAAATCGCCGGCCCACGCCGGACGGGACTTCATATTTTCCCGCAGATACATGTCAAAAAGCAGCACCTCGTCCTGAAACGGTAAAGAGACTCCCTGCTCCTCCAGAAAATCTTTCAGGATCTGGTACCTGCCCATGCGGTTATAATTCATTTTATGACAGCCTTTCCTCCGATATGACAATGAAAATTGTTCAAAAAAATCAAACGGGCTTTTAAATTGCGGAATCACATAGCGCAGCGTACAGGAAAACTGACCACTGTTGTAATAAAGCTCCACCAGTTCCTCGATTCCCTTCAGCCTGATTATCTCATCATAGCTGAGCCACCGGGTGGACAGCACCTCATAGGGCGGCTTGCTGCGGTAACAGATGCTGTGGCGCTCTGCCTCCGCCTCCATGCAGGTTCCCTTCAGCACCTTCAAAAATCCCAGCTGCAGCTGATCCGGCTGGTGGGCAAACAGATCATTAAAGGATTTCCCGAACTGCTCATAGCCCTCCCACGGCAGCCCGGCGATCAAATCCAGATGCTGATGGATATTGCCCAGAGCATGTACTCTGTCCACATTTTCAAACAGCTTCTCCAGATTCATCTTCCGGTGAATAGCCTCGATGGTCGGCGGATTCGTCGACTGCACGCCAATCTCCAGCTGAATCAGCCCCGGACGCATCTGCGCAAACAGATCAAGCGCCTCCTCATCCAGCAGATCCGATGAAATCTCAAAATGAAAATTGGTCACTCCGTTATCATGCTCGCAAATGTAACGCCACACCGCCATGGCATGGTTTTTATTGCAATTAAATGTCCTGTCCACAAACTTCACCTGCGGCACCCCTGCATCGAGAAACCGCTGCAGCTCAGGCAGCACCTTTGACAGCGACCGGAAGCGGACGCTCTTATCCACCGAAGACAGACAGTAACTGCACGAAAAAGGACAGCCCCTGCTGCTCTCATAATAGATGATCTTGTGCTCAAACAAGTGAAAATCTTCATATACAAAGGGGATAGCGTCCATGTCCATTACCGGCGCGAAACCGGTGTTGTGAATGGCGGCCTGCTGTCCGTCAGCCGCGTCCCGCCAGGCGACACCGGCGGGCATGTCCTCCAGGGAGATTCTATGCCAGGCAACGCCGGCTCCCTGCTCCGCCCGGGTCACCAGCGCCGTAAAGGTTTCTTCTCCTTCGCCCTGCATCACCAGATCCACCGCCGGATTCTCCTGAAGGAAACGCTCCGCATGATAAGACACCTCCGGGCCGCCGACCCAGATCTGCACCTGCGGACTTACCTTCTTTAACTCCTCCGCCAGTTCCCTCACGTAAGAAATATTCCAGATATAGCAGGAAAAGACAACAACGTCCGCTTTCTCCTCATAAATATCCTGCAAAATATTTTCCACATAATGATTGATCGTATATTCTTTTATCACATACTCCGCTCCGGCCGGCCCGTTGGCCTCCGCATAAGCCTTCAGACAGAAAATCGCCAGATTGGAATGGATGTATTTGGCATTGATGCCGCATAATAAATAACGCATTCGTAATTTCCTCCTGTGTAATGATACTATATAATAGAATACTTTATTTGACAAATGTTAAAACGAATATACAAAAAAACACTTGCATTTTACTTTTCCATGTGCTATCATAGTTTTCGTCGTTGAAACACGCGGGTGTAGTTCAATGGTAGAACACTAGCCTTCCAAGCTAGATACGTGGGTTCGATTCCCATCACCCGCTTTCAGAATGATTTCGGTTATATTTTGGGAGAGACACAGCTGATATCGTCTATCATCTGATATAAAAAACTTTTCGAATAATTGAAATTGTTCTTGACAATATGAATATTTGTGATATAATCTCTCTTAGATGAGAGATAACACATCTCAAACATGCACGAGTGGCTCAGTGGTGGAGTATCGCCTTGCCAAGGCGAGGGTCGCGGGTTCGAATCCCGTCTCGTGCTTTTTTGTTGCCATTTTTTATTTTTAGTTTATCATGAATAATTCGGGAGGGTAGGATGTATTCCGCCCTCCCATTGTGATTTATTACATAGAAACATAGTTTTCTATGTAACGAAAAAGAGCCTCTGTACATTTTCGTATACAGAAGCTCTTTTTTCGTGTATTTTAAATTTTCTCTCTCTTATTTTATCGTCTGTTTTATCGTTTTGTCGTCTGCCTTATCGCCGTCGGAGATTCCTCCGCCAGAAAGGAACTATCTCGCCATTCTGTCTCTTCATCGCGGCCCGGCAGCCGCTGTTTTCTACAGCGTTTTGCGATACTCTTCCTCCACATACAGAACAGTATCGATCAGATCATCCACACTCATAAACTGATATCTCTGGAACATAAGCTGCCAGTCGATCATGAGGGAAAGGGTCTGGGCATGTCTTTTGTCTTCCAGGTTCTCAATGACATCAAAATCCGGATATTCAATCTCTCCGGTACAGCGGAACCAGTTCACGATGACCGCGTAGCCCGGTGCATCCTGCATGACTTCGTCGAGGATGCTGTGGCATAAACCTCCGGCTCCCTGATATCTCTCCTTGGCATCCTGATTCCAGCACTCGGTGAAGGTCTTAAAATAAGATTCAAAAAGGCTCTTAATCGTGGCAAGAAGATATGCCTTAAACTCCCTTCTCTCCGCTTCTGACGGAAATGGTTTGAAGCAGGCTGCGCAATACTGTGACACAAGATTACCTGTCAGATAGCCCAGATCATAGCCGAATGGTCCCATGAAGGAAAACTCCATGTCAATGACCTTCATGGCATCTTCTGAAGCAAAAATATTAGAGGTATGTAAGTCTGCGTGAATGAGCGCGTCCGCATGGCTCATGAAGTTCCGGCGAAGCTTAAAGCGCTCCGTCTCAAAACGCGGGTCATACATGATACCTCTGGCAAAATTGTTGAATTCTTCACCAAGGCCCCGTTCTACCTCTGTTTTGAAGATATCCATAAACGCCCCGTCTTCCATGATCTTGCGCATCTCCGTGTTGGCGAACTTCGTCTGCATGCGGCGGTATTCATCCCTGCTCAGGAAATATTCAGAAGTATAGAACTCTGTCTTTGCCATGCATTCTCCGCATTTTCTTCCCAGATCCGGAAACATCCGGTTTTTGTTAAGCTGGAAACGGACAATCCGGAGGTTGGAAACGTCCTCCATGACAAACAGATTATTTTCTTTATCCTGGAACTTCAGAAACGGAGTGTACTCCGGCACGATGGCGTACCGAATCCGCATGCTGTCATATTCGAGCTTATTGCGGTACAGAGCGATAGGATCCTGTCCCGTGCGCGCCAGCTCCCGGCCCTGTTTTAACACGTAGTTACCTTTATCTGTATGAATTCTGAAAATATAATTGACATAGCCGTCCCCATCTTCTTCCGGAGTCCCGTCTCCGACCTGGGAAACGGTCACAGAACCCGAGTCATCAAAATCCGGCATATGTTCTTTCAAATAAGGAATTATATTTTCTTTCGTTATTGTCAGCATATTCTTCCCCCAAAAACATATACATACATAAACACAATTATCTGCATTTATTATAAAAAATTTTTACAAATACAGGAAGAGAAATCTTTGTTCAGGAAAGCGATTTATTAGCTTTTACATCAGGAAAACAGAAAATAAAGGAGGATTTTCACATGCTAACAGCTTTTATCAGCCTAATCGCCGCCTTCGGAGGCGGCGTCTTCGGCGCTTCCATCGGTGCGCTTCCCGCCTTCATCATGACTGGCATTGTCGCTGCCGCAGGAGGAATTCTTTCCTGCGCCGGTATCCCCGAAATCAGCGAACTTTTGGTCGACAACATTGCCTTCGGGCCATTTCTGGGTCCTCACGTCTGTTTTGCCGGCGGCGTTGCCGCTGCTGCCTACGCCAAACAGATTGGCAGGACGGAAAACGGAGCCGACATCGCCACGGCATTAAACGGGCTCGGCGACAGTCTGGTTCTCGTGGTGGGCGGCCTTTTTGGCATGCTCGGGTACATCATCGCCGCTGTGGTAAATGCCATCTTTTCACTGACGCCGTTTTACACCGATAATCCGGGCTGCACCGTATTTATCTCTGCGATCATCGTCCGGCTCCTCTTCGGCACCAGAGGCCTGTGCAGCGCTCCGGAATCCCGGCGACTCTTAAGCAGCGGCTCCCGGTTATCAGTCACTCTCCTGCTCTCCTTCGCCTACTCTCTGGCCGTATCCGGCGTTTATGTTGCGCTCGCCCTGCAGGGATACGCCCTGCAGCTTGGCTCCTACCACATCGTCATCTTCGGTCTGGCAGCCATGGGACTCATCTTCACCGAATTCGGTCAGCCATACTTCGGCTGGCATCACATCAGCATCATCTCCGCCGAAGCTGTCATGTGCGGCTGGACCTGCGGTCTGGGCGCCGGTTCTCTCATTCCGGGCATTGTCTTCGGGCTGTTGGCCGGCATCATCGGAGATATCGAAGGAAATGCATGGAACACCGACGTGGACTCCCACATCGATCCGCCGGCAACGGCAATCTTTATCTGCACCATCCTGATCTCCATTATGTATGTGATTCTCGGATAAAAACAAATCCTGCTTTGCAGGATTCTCCGCCTGCGGCGGGTCGCTTTGGCGACATTTCTAATCCGGGGCAGCGTTCTCTGCCCCGGAATTTTCTTCACATTTCCTTCATAATCTTCTCAAAAAGTCTTCAATATTCCCTCACAAATTGTTCACAGACTCCCGGTACAATAAAACCATCAAATAACTTAATAGTTATTTTTGATATAAATTTTTTCATACTTTTCTCTCCTCTTAGGCCGGCAGAACGCCGGCTTATTTTTTTGTCTTTTCAAAATCATATATTTGTGATAGTATATTTTTATTCTTTTTACTATTGTTTCGATGTTCTATAAAAATATAATACTCTTACCCGGGCAACTGGGAAGGGGCAGCTCCCACCTGTTTCGGAGGTCTTACGAAAGGGGTGGTAATTATGAGTACATATGAAGAATTTATGATTATCATTGCTGTTGCAAGTTTAATCGTATCTATCCTAAACATGAAAAATAAGAAGTAGCCGTCCCGCTCTTGGTAAAAGTTTGGACAACTACTTCTTTAAAGTAAAAATCTGAAATTTTCCCGAGACAGATGGGGTGCGACCATCTTTCCCAGTTGTCTTGTTAAGCATATTATATGGGCAATATGCTCAAATGTCAAATAAAAATAATGCCCAGAACCGGAATCGAACCAGTGACACGAGGATTTTCAGTCCTCTGCTCTACCAACTGAGCTATCTGGGCATCTGCTGCGAACTCACAGCAGTGTTATTTTACTATATAGGCTGTCAGATTGTCAAGGAAATATTCGCGGAATCCGCGCCATCTACAGCAGTCGTTTCAGTCCCGGCACCTGCTTCAGAATGAGAGTCAGCACATAGCCGGCTGCAAAGACAACTGCACATAGCAGCAGAGCCGCCAGCATCTGATTCATATGCCAGCTTACGCGGAACACATCCCATAATCCTGAGAAATATTCTTTGATGAGCATATGGAGTAAATAAATACCAAAAGTACAGCTTCCCAGCGATACAATAATCTTTTTGATCCGCGCCGGGACACACTGTCCGGCTTTACCGTACCAGAAGTATTTCATCGCCATATAGATCGCTATACACGGCAGCAGGATGAAAGCAGAATGAAAGTCCTGAGACTTTTCTTTTGTACATACGCCGGTAACGCCATGCATGTAATATATCATGCCGCAAGTGAGGAGAATTCCTGTGACTCCCAGCAGAATCCATCGCCATATCGTCCTGACAGTACATTTCTTCCAGTCGTATACGTTTTCGAGATAATAACCAAGGAGAGGCCAGAAAACCGTATCGGCCAGTATCCATTCCGGACGCAGTTTCTTGTACATCACCAGATCTCCCTGAAACAGAAGATACTCCAGACATGGAATTACGGAGATAAAAAGCAGATAAAGCAAAATGAGATATTTGTAGTAGTTTTCCGACATGCTTTTTACAATCATCCGAAGAAACGGCAGCGTCATCAGTAAGGCAATATATGCATAAATGTACCAGTAGGCATAGGTTGCCCATTCCATATACAGTTTCCTGATAAAATCCGGTACGGTCATGGTCCGGCCTGGATCATGCAGTCCCAGGCCCACATAGGTTATCACGGAAAAGATAAACAGCGCCAATGCCATTCTCACAATTTTTTCCGACCATATTTTTTTTAAAGAGCTATCTTTTTTCAAAAGCAGCGCTCCCGCTATCATAAAAAATAACGGGACTGATATTTTGCAGAGTACTGATATAAACATATACAGCCAATAAGGGAGACTTCCCCTGTCATAACCTGCAAATAAAAAGAACCCGTCGTTTCCCGTATGATTAAATATAACAAAGTATGCCGCAAGAATGCGGATACATTCAATATGAATCAAGTTACATTCCTTCTTCATTTTTTCACCACATTTCTTCTGCCAATTAAAAACGACATGACAGAGGTCTTCTCTCTCATGCCGTTATTTTTACAGATACTGTCGGAGCCATTCCGCCATTTCTTCGTATGCTTTTTTCTGCAAGGAATAATATGTCCACTTCCCATTTTTTCTTGCCTGCACAATACCGGCGCTCAGCAAAATCCGCATATGATGGGAAAGCGTGGATTGTCCGAAATCCATTTCAGCCAGCAGCTCGCTGGCATTATACTCTCTTTCATGCAGCAATTCGAGAATCTTCAGCCGGTTCTCGTCCGACATTGCTTTAAATACTCTGGCCTGGACAATGTATTTTTTATTCATACTCACATACTCCTTTGCAAACAAACGTTATTAAATCTCCCAAAGTCCTTCTTTATTCTCCATGCCCTGCAGCTCTACCTTTACGTTGGAATCTTTGATCTGCAGTTCCGGATTCTTTACGATTACTTTGGTAAACGGAGGTACGGACTTGGTCACGAACGCGCCGCCGGAAACGATGACGCCCTCTCCGATCACTGTTTCACCGCCAAGGATGGAAGCACCGGAATATACGGTTACATGATCTTCAATTGTAGGATGACGCTTCTTGCCGGACAGCTTCTGTCCGCTCCTGGTGGACAAGGCGCCCAGGGTAACGCCCTGATAGAGTTTGACATAGTTGCCGATCTCTGTGGTCTCACCGATAACTACGCCTGTACCGTGGTCGATGAAGAAGTATTCGCCGATGGTGGCGCCGGAGTTGATATCGATTCCAGTCCGGCTATGGGCGTACTCCGTCATGATACGGGGCAGGAACGGCACATCCTGCACATAGAATTCATGGGCAATCCGGTATACAAAGATAGCAAAAAGTCCCGGATAAGAGAACACCACTTCCTCCCGGCTCTTTGCCGCCGGGTCTCCGTCATATCCCGCCTGCACATCTTTCATGAGCATCTGCTGAATGTCAGGCAGCCGGCGGAAGAACTCCGCGCAAATATCTTCTGCCCTGCTGTCAATCTCCTCTCTGCTGTATTTATCATAATCTCTGTAATACAGAGAGGCCGCCACCTCTTTCTTCAGAGAAGTATAAACATGGGTAAGCCGGTCTCCGATGAAATAATCCGGCGAAATCACCGTAATGTTCTCATCGCCAAAAAATCCGGGAAACATCACTCTCCGCAGGTCTTTCAGAATACCGATGATACTTCCCCGGTCCGGCAGATGCCGGTTCCCCTTGGAAACAATAAAGTCCATACTGTGACAGTTCTCTGTCATTCTGGCGGAAGCGTTTAATATTAAATCTTTCATTGATGTACTGATTGATTCATTCATAGTCTAATCTCCGTCTGTCTGGTCTACTGGCTAGATTATAACAAACCGCCGCAAAAAAAACAATGAAATTCCTCCAGTCTGTATCAGAATCCCCCGCCGGAAACATCCATTTTCCCGTCGTCACTGGCCGCAGTACCGCTGGCACCGCACCAGTTGCAGACCACCTTGTCGGAACCGTCATAACAGCTGACTTTGCCGCAGCTTCCGCAGACGAAACATTTCTTCGCGCCGCAGTATGGGCAGCCCGGATACTCCTCATCGGTGTAAAAGCTTCCGGTAAAGTTTATCTTGTCAAAGCCTTCCTTCTCCGCCATCTCTTCTTTTATCTTAAAGGCCCAGGTGCGGACCCAGTCGTTGTCCCGTTTTTCAATCCGGATTCCGTACAGTTTATCGCTGGCGCATTTGGCCAGGATCACGCTAGCTTCTTTTTTCATGATATTCCTCCTCGCATGTCTCCTCTGTATACACAAATGCAATGGAAATGTCGTCTCCGCTGCCCTCCCTCGTTCTTTTCTCGAAGTTTCGGCGCAGGCTCTTTTCCATCCGCTCCTTATCACCGAACATCTGTGACAGCAGACCGTGATATTTCAGAAAATCTTCCTCGCTGGCGAAGGATTTGAACAGCCCGTCGGTGGAAACGAACAGCGCCTTCACCGGCTCCTCCGTATACCAGTGTTCGAAGAAATGTATCGCGTCGGTATTGCAGAGTGACGACGTATAGTTGGCGTGGGAATTCTTATCCTCCACCGGGATAAAAATGTGTCCCGCCGCATCCAGCACCACAAAACCGCCGTCGCCCAGCACCAGCCCGAAGGAAAAACCGTCGGCTATAACCGCCGCCAGCACCGTGCTGCCGTAGATCACCGCCGTGCGCAGCTTTCCTCCCGCTGCCGCCTGCTTTTGCTCCTCTTCCTCAGTGAGAGGATTCTCCAGATGATATTCCTCCACGGCCTCCCGCCATTTCATGAGAATCTGCTTCTCCATCTGACTAAGGATGAACTCCGGGTGCGCCCGAAACTGCTCCCGGAAGTCCGCCCGGCTCATGTAGTTCTTCAAAAGTTCCACAGTAATCTTCACCGCGATCCGGGAACCTGCGTCGCTCCGGAAATGTTTTGCGCTGCCGTGGCCGTCCGCCGCCACCGCAATGGCGAAGGAATCAGTCACATACACGCCCGCGCTATCCTGACACACGATCCCCTTCTGTATATGGCTGTCGCCGGTTACCGTGGTATGCACTCCCTGAAACATTTTACCAGCCCTCATCGAACTCAATGTCCAGGTCATCAAGATCCTCCAGATCTTCCACGCCCAGCACATCCTGCTTGATCTCCTGCACGGCTTCCACCATCTGTTCCTTCTTAGCGCCCGCCACATCGGCAATGGAGCGCTCTCCGCCGGCGTCGGTCAGAGTCATGCTGGTGCTTCCAATCTTGGAGGAAGTCACCGCGATCTCCCGAACCAGCTTCCGCAGCATTTCCGCGCCGCAGGCCTGGAGCACCAGTTCCTCGTCATCGGTAAATTCATGGAGCACATCCATGTCCACGTTGGAACCGATGGCCAGAGCAATCTTCAGGCCATACTGGAACCAGCGGTTCTTTTTCAGCAATTCAAAACCTTTTTTGTAATTATCGGTCGGATACCCGTCCGTCAGCAGGAAAATCACCGGCGCATAGGATAAAGACGGCGAGCGGAGGAATCCATTTCTGGATAATTTCAGATTCAGCTCCTCGCATGCCTCTCCCAGATCTGTCACACCGTCGGCTCTCAGATTCTCCCATCTCTGGTATTCCTCGATCAGCACCGGCTCCGGCGTCACCCACTCGCAGCCGGAGGAAAAGGACATGACGGCAATCTTCACATCCGTACCGGCCTCTCCCACGCCGATCAGCTCCGGAAGAATCTCTCCCATCACTTTATTTAACGAATCCAGCTTTGATCCCTCCATACTCTTGGAGGTATCCACCAGGAAAAAAATAACCATACTCTTCTTTGCCGGAGGCATCGTCTCCAGCGGGTCGATGGCGTCTATGCTCTCTTCTCTGTATCTGCTGTTCATTTCTCAGACCTCCTCTATATTTCCTGTCTTTCGTTCCGGCGTCAGCCGGAGTCTCCACTCCTCTCCGGTTTCAAAACGCACCTGCATACCGTTCCAGATAGGAATGCCCTGTCCTTCTTTTATCTCTCTTGTGGTTCCATCGGGGAAAAGGCCCCGCCAGACGCCTTTACTTACATTTTTGATGCCGTACAGGCCCTTTTTATTCCGGTTTTCTGCCACCAGCGCCGTCACCGTATCCTTGTCAAAGGCGTCTCTTCCGGTCTGGCACGCGTACAGCTTCACGCCTTCCGCCAAAAGGATCCTATTCATCCCGTCGGTAAGCACGTACCATGTCTTCCCGCAGACCGGACAGCGGAGCGTACCGTTTTCCTGCGGCAGCAGGCGGTTCGAAAACCCGCGGAAACCGCAGCCGCAGACCTGACAATCCATCATCAGCTGCACCAGCACCTGCTTCCAGTCCACTTCCGTGGGCCGCAGCTCGCAGAGCGTTCCTCCATCCATAAAAGCCCGCTGAAACATTTTCCTCAACATCTCCGGGTATTCTTCCCAGTAATGAATCAATTTATCCTGAATACCTTTAACCGGCGTATTCTCATTCTCACCGATATCCATACAGAACTGTCCCTGCTCCGCCCGGAAAAGCTCCTTTTCCAACGGCGAGAGGAAACAACGGTTCACCATCTTCTTCCCCTCAAAGGGAGACCCTGTATGAAAGAAATATTCAAAGAGAAATACCGCCATAAAATACCGGTCGGTCTCCACCGTAAAGGGCAGCTCCGCCGCGTTGTCTGCCTCTTCGGCAGATGCCGGCGCAGCCATCCGCTCTTTGATGCACTCCACCAGCTCCGGCGCAAGGAATTCATTGATTATGAGCGGGCCGGCAGACGAATCTTCATACACCATCTCCCCTGTCGCCAGGGAAAACCGGAAGCCATCTGCCGCGTCGCTCTTCCACACGCTTCCTTCTCTGTGAAGCTGTTCAAAAAACTCCACAAACCGGAAAGCCCCCTGCAGCAGCGCTTTCATGGACGCAAAGCTGGCAGGCTTTTTTACCATTCGTCCCGTCTCCGGGTCCCGCACCAGCCTTGTCTCATCGCAGATTTCCTGCAGCGACACCCAAACTGTTTCTTTCTTTTCATTCATATCTATCTGTTTCACCGCCATCATTCCGGCATTATGCCTCTCTTTATGTACATGCTGCGCCTTTTGGCACACATGCCTGCTATTCTATGCTGCAGCACTGCTCGCTGGCACACATACCTGTCATTCTATGCTGCAGCACTGCCCGCTGGCACGCATATTCGCCATTCCATATGTGCTGCAGCACTGCTCGTCGCCCGCAGGCTACAGCAGAATCTTTCCGCTGACCCCGTCGCCAAAGTCAATCTCCAGCCCTTTCCAGATCGGGACGCCTTTGCCTGGCCCCACTTCCCGGAGAGAATGATCCGGATACAGCGCCTGCCAGGTCTGGCGGGACATATTTTTAACGCCGAACAGTCCTTTTTTCAGGCGGTTCTCAATGACCGCGCCTGTCACGGTCTCAATATCATCGTTATTCTTCTCTGTGACGCAGCGATACAGCTTGGCGCCCATGTAGAGCGGAATCTCAAAGTCCTTGACGCTCATCATATAAATCGGATTGCCGCATTTCTGGCAGACCAGAGAATGTTCCCCTTTCTTCTCAAAAGAAGAAAGAAAGGCAGTCCGTCCGCATCCGCAGTGGATGATATCCATTTTCAGCTGCGTCAGCATCTGTATCCAGTTTTTCTCGATGATGCGGGCGTTGGGCTCCTGAATCCCGTAGGTAAAGGACAGAGTAAACGCCTGCCGGATGTAATCCGGATAAATCTGCCACAGTTTGATGACATTATCATGCACGCCCTTCACCGGACGGTTGGACGCATCGTTCGGGTCATAGACAAACACCGGATTTTTTCCATAATGAATCAAATCATTTTCTTCTGTCATGACTACGCACTGGAGCACCTTGCTTCCCTCCAGCGGATCTCCCCGGAAAAACAGCTTAAAAAGCACCACCGCCAGCGAATACCGGTCGGTGAGCACTCCCGGCTTGGCGATGCCACGCACCACCTCCGGCGCCATGAAGCCCGGCATACCGCCGATACCGAAGTTATCGCCGTCGGCCGCCACGTTATCACAGTCGCACACCAGCACGTCGCCGGTGTTGGTGTCGATAAAGAATCCGCCGTCGTTCAAATCCTGATAGCTCTTTCCCGACAAATGCAGGGAGCGGAACGCCTTTACAATGTTGATGGCCGCCGTGATCATCACATCAAGAGAGGCAAACTTCACCTTTCTCTTCCGGGCCGGCCGCCCTTTTGCCACCGGCTTCTCCCATTTGTATCCATTATAAATATCCGTAAAAGAATCGTATCCCGACGGAGCCAGGCGCATCAGATAGCCGAAGGCTCCGTTCTTTTTCTGCTCTGTGAGAAACAACGGCCAGATAAACTGCTGTCCGCCGTCCGGCGCACCGTCCTCAATATTTCTTCTCAGGTTATCCCGAAACGCTTCCGGATTCTTGATGCGGCTGATAAAATACCATTTCAGCGCATATTCTCTGCCGTTATACCGCACCAGATAGACGATACCCTGGCCGCCCCGTCCAAGCTCTCTGGACACGACCGCCTCGCCGCCGGTCTCCACCGGGATGCGCTCTCCTATTTTCAACTCTCTCATATTATCTTACCATCCTTCATTCAACTCTCCCGGTACAAAACACAGCCATGTACGACTGCTTTCCCGACTTCTACCATCCTTCGTCAAAGTCCACGGCCTCCAGATCCACAGCCTCGCCCAGAATATCCTTCGTGCCGGAACGAATCTCCTCCACCAGCACCTGCTGCTTGGCCATGGCGACCACTTCCTCGCCCGGCTGCTGTCCGCCGCCGTTATCCACCAGCGCAAGGCTGCGGCTTCCAATCTGTGAGGACGTCACCGCCAGAAGCTTGATGAGCTCCCGGAGCTGATCCGCATTCTTTGCCTGCACTGCCAGCTCGTCGTTGCCGGTAAATGCACGAAGCACATCCATATTGACCTTGGAACCGATGCCCAGCGCGATCTTCAGACCATGCTGGAACCATTTATTCTGCTTGAGCGTCTCAAGACCCTTCTTCCAGTCATCGTTTGGCGATCCGTCCGACAACAGGAAAATGACCGGCGCGAAGGAAATGGACGGAGAATTCAAAAAGCTGCTTCTGGACAGCTTTTTGGACAGTTCCAGAAATGCGTCTCCCATGAAGGTCAGTCCTTCCGCCTCCAGGCGGTTCCAGTACTGATACTCCTCAATGCGCACCGGCTCCGGCGTCACCCACTCCACGTCAGTGGAGAACTTCATAATGGCAATCTTCACATCGGTGGACGCCTCACCCACTCCAATCAGAGACGGAAGCAGCTCTTCCATGGTGCCGTTGAGCGAACCGATCTTCGTTCCCTTCATGCTGCCTGACACATCAATGAGGAAAAAGATGGTCATACTTTTCTTCGCCGGTTCCATGGCGTCGAGAAAATCATCCTCATAGGCGTCCGCTTTCACTGCCGGGATCTCGTCGCTGACCAGGCTCCGGCTCATACGGTTGCGCTTCAAAAGAATATCGTCGTCATCCATTTCATTTAAATCAATCCATTTTGGCATATACATTCCTCCCGAAAAAATTTGCATCAGCTTTCCGTTGCTGTCCGCAGTCTACGTGTATTATATCATCATATTGTACAATTACAAAATCATTTTTCCCATCAGATAGCGATATATTTCCTGACTGCCCTCATCAAAAAAATGTATTTTTCAAAAAATCTCCTGTAATATTTTGTACTGCGCCGCAAATACTATTCTTGCGAAAGCACACGATTCATTTATCACGAAAAGGAGGCAGAACTATGCACAAACAGGATACCTGCCAGCTTCTGCAGGAATGCAGCAGCGGCATCAAAATGGCAGTGGACGCCATCCGGGAAGTGCTTCCCAATGTAAAAAATGAAGAGCTAAAAAATAAACTGACTGTCTGCGAGAAGGAGCACAAAAAGCTCGGCGAAGAGACCCATTCTCTTCTTATGGAAAATAACGCGCGGGACGAGGAACCCGGCATGATGGCCAAAGGCATGTCCTGGATCAAAACAAACCTGACCATGTCGGTGAATCCGGGCGACGACACCATCGCCAACCTCATCAGCACCGGCTGCGACATGGGCGTCCGCACCCTGCAGAAATATCTCAACGAATGTCAGAACGCCAGCGCCCAGGCAAAGGCATTAGCGAAAAAGGTCATCAAACTGGAAGAAGACCTCTCCGTGGACATGCGGGCCTATCTGTAAAAATATCTATAGACAGCAAAAGAGAACCTCCGGGTCGGAATGATCCGGGGTTCTCTCTTATTTTTATTTCACATCGTAAATGTTGCAGGACTGATTGGTAAGCGTGTTGGACACATACATAATCCGCATTTTTCCGTTTTCCATAAGCTTGACGCCCTCCGGCTCCCGGAAGGAAAGTCTCGCCGCTCCCTTAATGACTTTGCGGGACATGGCTCCCGTGCGGTAGTCCCAGGTACGGATGATGGTCGGCTGATACTTTCTTGAACGGTCATAGCTTTTCAGGAACGACTTTCTCGGGCTTCCCTCAATGGTACAGATCTTCGTGCCGTCAATATCAAATCCCTGGAAATCACCCGTGGTCGGTGGCAGGACAATCTGCTCTATCGGGTCCCAGACATTGATCCGGGTTCCGTTTACCAGCTCATAAATCTGATAATACTGCATTCCCTGATACGTAAAACGAACACCCAGCTTTGTGCTGTCGGAACTTACCGCCGGATAAACGTTGGTCACATATTTTCCGTCCGTCCCCTTCGGAATCTTATAATAAATGGAACCATTTTTCCTAAGAATCCTGTTTTTCTGGAAAGTAAAACAGGTAATCGCCCTGGAAACATCGGAGCCGCTTGCCGCGTTGCTTCCGGTCCAGAGATAGGTTCTGCCATTGTAAACGGAACAATCCAGATTCGTCGCATGACCAAACCCCCGCAGATCCATTTTGGCCGTCGTATACTTTCCAAGACCTTTATACTTAACCCGCGTGATCCGAAGATTACCCACGCTCGGCTTCGTCATCTGAATAAAATAATAATATCTGGAATCATATGTAAAGGACTGAATCCACCGTCTGGAAGACAGCTTCGTCACCGTCTGCACGATCTTCAGATCGCTGCTTTTTGGTTCCTTCGGCGTCTTATCCTTTTTCACTACCTTCGACTTGGCCTCCACCTGCATCGGTGCATCCGCCCCCAGCCCCGCTCCCAGGCCGACGCCCAGAAACAGCGCTGCGCAGGCAACAGCCGCCCATGTTTTTTTCTTCATCTTTTCTCTCCTTTAGCCTTTCTCTCTCTTAAATAATAACGTTCTTTCTTACTTTATTTTTCCTTGTAATACAGCATACAATGACAGTAGCCCTCAAAATTCTCATCGGCAATCTGCTCCCGGAACTCCTTGCACATACATTTATTCTCCGGCGTCCGCTCCAGCCGGCACGGGCAATAGCCGTCTTTCTTTGCCAGGCCCTCTTTCACCATGGCAACAACCTTCTCATCGGGGTTCAATCTGATCTTCATATTTTGCCTCCTGATTTACTTCTTCTTTTCATTTCTATGCATTTCCAGCACATTGTACACAAATTATATTCCCGTTGTACACAATTCATGTATTTCTTAAGAAATAACAGACGTTTTCTTAACAGAATCTTAACATAAGAATATGAGCAAAATGCGTCAAAAAGTTATTACGATTATGCTATAATGAACCATAATGCCAAATATCTCAGGAGGAAATGACATGAAATTTCACAGAGTTTTATTATTCACAACCATACAGATGGACATCACCCCGGTAGGCGACGACCTCCACATCCTGCTGACCGGCGGCGACAAACACCGCATCGGCTGCACCGCTTTCAGCGTCCCAAAGCCGACGGATGAGCTTGGCGGCCTGGACAAGCTGTTTGACGCAGAAGCCGGCGCAGCGGCAGGCTCGGCACAAGCTGAAACCTCCACCGCTGCATTGGCCAACACCGCAGCATCAAACGACAGCGCTTTCGAATGTGACACGACCATTATCAAAAGTGACGACAATGCCGATGCTTCTTTCTGCGCCTATGTGGCCAAAAACATCGCCAAACAAACCGGCAAACGAACCCTTTGCACCGGCGGAGTCTACGTGGACAATCCCGATGAACACCAGATCAGAAAACTATACGAGAACATTGACGAGATGATTATGGACTGGGCAAACTTTTTGACGGACTGACGAAAAGAGAGACAAAATGCAGGGGCTGAAAAATTCAGCCCCTGAAAAAAATTTTCTAATAAATTCATGCCGTTCGTAGCTGGCTACACCATTAACTTATTTTTCTTCTTTGATGCGCTGTCATACTTTTACCGTTTCCTGCTCTGTAATACTTGCCAGTATCTTTGCAATAATCGCTTCGTCTACTCCCTGTGCCCTCATCAGGCCTATCATCTTCTGGTGTTCTCTCTGACTTCCTTCCCTAAGTCCCTCACGGCGGCCCACTTTTATTCCTTCTTCTCTGCCCCCATTAAAGATTCTCTCTGAATATTCACACATTTCTTTTATTCCCCCTTCTTCTCGTTTCAGGTAGCGTACCCGCCGGGATAATGCTCCCAGCCTCTTGCCTCACATTATACCACAAGCCTCTCCGTTTTTTAACATTTTTTGACAAAAAAATATTTTTTAAGTAGTAAAAATATATTTTAAGCAAATAGCATTTATTTCCCCACAGACACATCCGCGTTGGATTTACGTTTCCACAGGTATCGCAGCAGCAGGATTGCCAGCAGGAACATCCACGAGAAGGCTTCGGCGTAGGCCACGACCATGTTGCCAAATACCGGCTTCAGGGCGTATGAGCAGATGATCCGCACGAGCAGTGCGAGTATGCCCGTGACGCCGGAGAAGATCATGTCGCCGGTTCCTTCCAGATAACCGCGGATGGCCATGCTGAGACCATAGATGAGGTAAAAGCTGGCAATGGAGCGGAAGAAGTGGCTGCCGATGACGACGGATTCGCTGGTCAGGCCGAACATGGCGATGAGGTGTGTGCCAAGAACCAGCACAATGGCTGTCAATCCCAGGGAAACCGCTGTCATGATTACCGTACCTGCCCGAAATACTCTGCAGGCGCGTTTTTTGTCGCCGGCGCCAATGTTCTGGGCAACGATGGTGGCGATGCCGGAACCCAGATTAATGATCGGCAGAAAGATTACCGTATCGACACGGTAAGCCGTGGTGATGGCCGCCACAGTCTGCTCTCCAAATCCGTTCATAAAGTGTTGGAGAAAGACACTTCCCACAGAGCTGACGCCGGACTGAATAGCCGGCGGAAAGCCAAACTTCGCTCCCTGTTTTACGAGACCACTGTTCCAGCGCTCCTGTCTGTCATTTTCCTGCGGGCGGCTCGTGAAGATCCGGAACCGGAGAATCGGATAGTTCTTTACGGCATAGAAGATGACGAAGATAGTCATGGCGGCCTGCGACAGCGCGGTAGCTGCTGCTGCGCCCGGGGCACCCCATCCCAGAACGGCGACGAAGAAAATATCGAGAACCACGTTTACCGCTGAGGATACGAGTACTGCCAGGAAGGGCGCGCGGCTGTTGCCGACGCCCCGCAGCACGGCGGAGTAGGTATTGTATACGGCAAGAAACGGAATGCCTATCAGAAGAATCCGCAGGTATCCCTCTGCACTGGCAAAAATATTTTCCGGAGTGTCAAGAAGACAAAGGATATTTTCAGAAAAAATTATGCCAGTCAGAGCGATTACCGCAAACAACACACCCAGCATTATGGAGTAGGAAGCGAGGATTCCGGTAATCTTTTTCTTTTCGCCTCTGCCATAATACTGGGCGGCGAGAACTGCCAGTCCCGAGGTAAAACCCGTGATGATGGTCACAAACAGATTATAGAGGGCGGTTGTGGCGCCGATTCCCGCCAGTGCCAGTTCGCCCTCTATATTTCCCACGATGAAGGCATCTACCCAGTTGAACAGCTGCTGGAACAGCCCGCTTAATATGAGGGGAAGCGTGAATATCAGAAGTTCTTTTGTCACATTTGCCGCCGTCTCTTTCGCTTTTGTCTTTTTTGCCTCCGCTCCTTTTCCTGTCATTCCATTGTTGTGCATGTGTGTCTCCTCTCTGTCCATTAGCTCTATTATAATTTCCCGGCCACAAAAAATGCGTCCCGAAAGCTACCATACGGCTGTGCCGTACCTCAGGGGTAACTTTCAGAACGCCTCACTGCCATAAAATATAACATACCGGCAGGATTTCTTCAAGAAAGTTTTGCCGGAAAAGAAACAGCCGCCCTGGCTATTTCCGCCCGGACGGCTGTCTCTTTTATTCGTTCTCCAGATAATCCATGTACTGTGACTTCGTATCCATGTATCTGGATTGGCTGATTGGAAGCTTCATTCCATTTTCGAGAACGATCTCATACTTTTCCAGTTGAGAAATGTGCATCAGATTCACAGCATAACTCTTGTGACATTGTAAAAAGTATACGCCGTGTTCGTATTTGAGGAAATCAGAAATCTTCAGATTAATAGTCTTCACAAGACCTTCCTCACCGTAGATGTTCAACTTTCTCTTGTCACTCTCCACATAATATATCTTCGTATAAGGTATGGTATAAATTCCCTGCTTATTGATAATTGTAAAATTCTTCTCTTTGGAGAGGCTCAACTCATGGAGCGCCTTCTCCAGTGCTTTTTTTACATGTCCAATATTCAGAGGCCTTGACAGTATATATGTCGGAGTGGAATGAAATACTTCAAAAACAGAGTTATTCAGTTCAGTTATATAGATAATCTTTACATCGGGATGCAAATCCTGAAGTCTTCTGGAATACTCAATAATCTCCATGGGATCTCTCTCCAGAGACAAAAACAGAATCTTGTATAATCCTCCACTGCTGATATCTTCTTTTAAACTGCTGTCGTGCTCCCAAACTTTAACCTGTATATGGGGGCAATTCTCGTTAATAACTTCTGTCAGTTGATACGCTATCTCCTTGTCATATTCCAAAATACCAATGTTCATAACGCATCCCTCCCACTAATATTAACCTCCATCTTATTGTTAAAAGATCACATTCAAAATAATAAATCTTTCAGTCAGGGAAGTACTTTATTCTATTAAATTATACCATAGCAGATATTTATTTTCATTTTTAGTTATTGCACTTTCGACTTTATTTTTGACACCTATTACAAAAGGCGGACACCGTATACACAGTATCCGCTTTTATACATTTTTTATGCAGTGATCGCCGGCAATAACATACTATCGCTTACACGCATCCTGACGCCCTAAAAATCTAATATTTTCAATATGGAATTTGCGCGTGGGATTCATCCCCGCCGGTTGGAGCGTCTCCATATCTTTCTTTTTTCTGCTTCCTTGATCAGTCCGTCGCGAAAATCCGGATGAGCGATGGAAATAAGCCCTTCCGCACGTTCCCAGGTGGACAGTCCTTCCATGTTGATCACGCCGAATTCGGTCGCCAGAAAGTACACCTGACTTCGCGGAGAGGTGATAATATCTCCGTTAAACTGCGGCAGAACACGGGAATGCAGATTGCCCTGCCGGTCTTTAAATGTGGAACTCATACAGATAAAGGCTTTGCCGCCCTTTGCCGAAGACGCGCCGATGAGAAAATCCAGCTGTCCTCCGGTTCCGCTGATCTGCCGGGAGCCGAAGCTCTCCGAGGACACCTGTCCGTAAATATCCACCGCCACGCAGCTGTTGATGGAAACCATATTATCTATCTGCGCAATCACATCGGGGCGGTTCACATATTCCAGTGGATAGGCTGCCACTCCGGGATTATCGTCCAGCCATTCATAAAGATCCGGCCCTCCGATGGCAACGCCGAACACGCCTTTTCCTTTATCAATGGTCTTTCTCTTGTTGGTGAGCTTTCCTGCCCGGTACAGATGCAGAAAAGCGTCGGTGCAAAGCTCCGTGTGCATGCCAAGATCCTTTAAATCTGATTCAGCAAGAATCTCCCCCAGCGCATTGGGCATACTTCCCACGCCCAGCTGTAACGTGGCGCCGTCACAGATATATGGCAGCAGGTTGGCCGCGATCTTCCGGTCCACCTCCGTGGGCGCGTAGCGGGGACTTGCCGGGAATGGTTCATGTTTTCCTTCCACAATGTAATCCACCTCCGAGATATGCACGCACTCGTCATATCCTCCGTGAATCTTCGGCATATATTCGTTGACTTCCACGATGACAATGTCCGCGTTCTGCGCGATGGGCGCCGCCACTCCCGTATTTACGGAATAATTAAAGTAACCGTGTCTGTCCATGGGAGCCACGCTGACCATAACCACGTTGACGTTGAGAAAATATTTATAATAAGCTGCATTATTATGAAAAACCATAGGAATAAAGTAGCAGAGTCCCCGGTCGCACAGCTTTCTCTCGTAAGCCGAGCAATGCCAGGTGTGATACACAAAATGTTCCTGGCTTTCATCACACTCGGCCACCTCAATGGGGCCCGAAATCAGATTTCCTCTTATTTTCACATCATACAGCTCATCTCTTCTTTTTGCCAGCGCCCGGTCGAGAAGCACCGGCTTACCGAGGGAACTGGTGTAATCCACCCAATCTCCGCTTTTGATAACCTGCACCGCTTCTTCCGGAGTCCGGAGCTTTTCCATATATTCTGTTCTGAAATCTTTCATCACTATCCCCCCTGAGGCAATGTTTCTCTCTTCTTCTCATCCGCTATATATGTATGTTATCCATTGTATCTTTAAGAATCATTTCCGGGTCCGCTCCCACAATATCGAGATTCTCCGCCTTCACACAGACTGTCTCCGGTATGCCGTAGAACGTATCCGCCAGCGCCTTCACGTAGTCATAGCCGAAGTTATTGGCTCCAATGGGACCTCCTGCCGTTGTGACATAAATGATCCTTCCGGCCCGGCACATACCCTTCGGCACGCCTTCCGGCGTATAATAAAATGTAACGCCTGTCACAGTGACCAGTTCAAGATAGGCACGGAGGACTGCCGGAAACAGCAGATCCCAGTACGGCGCTGCAATGACAATTTCATCCGCCTGTGCAAATTGTCTGGCATAACGAAATATCTCTTCTGCGAAATCACCGGCGGCCACATAACCGTTACGCCTCTGCAGGCGGTCATTATTGAGAGGAAGGAGCTGTTCTTCCTCATACAGCTGCACTTTTACATTTTCTCCCTGCAGCTGCTCCAAAACATGCCGCGCGAGCCGTCGGGTTCTTGATTCCGGTCTGGCGCAGGCGTCAATAAAAAGTATTTTCTTCATTTTGTTCTCCTCACTTTTTCGGCGGGTCGCTTCAGCGACATCACATCTTCCAATCTGCCGCAGTGCGCTCCCCGCAGAGCGTTTTTCATTTCATAGAAACACAGTTTCCTGTGAAATGAAAAACAGGCGGCGCATGAAATGACTTCATACGCCGCCCGCTCTGGTTTCCCTGTCCACATACTTCAATATGTGATTATTTTTTTAACTTTTTCGCTGCGATAAATGTCTCTACAACTGTGCGGACGATGGTCTCCAATTCGACCATGTCTACCTGCTGTTCCTCTTCCGGAACACTCAGGGCAGCTGTTACGATGGACATGCTGTAAACTTCCTCAGCCGTACATCCGCGGCTCAGGTCGTTGATCGGAGCGTTCAGTCCCTGAAGCACAGGACCTACTGCTGTGTATCCGCCGAGACGGGAGGCAATCTTATAACCGATATTACCTGCATTAATATCAGGGAAAATAAAGGTGTTTGCCTGACCAGCCACCGGGGAACCCGGACACTTGATACCTGCCACATCCGGCGATACGGATGCGTCAAACTGAATCTCGCCCTCAACAGCCAGATCTGGTGCTGCTTCTTTAATCTTCTTTGTTGCGTTCGCCACTTTTGTCACAGACGGGCCCTTACCGGAACCCAGCGTGGAGTAGGACAGCATGGCAACCTTCGGGTCAATACCGAAGACCTTGGCGGTCTTTGCAGATTCGATTGCGATTTCAACAAGATCATCTTCAGAAGGATCAATGTTAATCGCGCAGTCTCCCATGGCGATCTTCTCATCCCCACGAACGAGAATAAAGCAGGAGCTCACAATCTTGTTACCTGGTTTCGTCTTAATAAGCTGCAAGGCAGGACGGACAGTATCCGCTGTGGAATAAGTCGCTCCGCCGAGAAGGCAGTCTGCCTTGCCCATCTTCACAAGCATCGTTCCAAAGTAATTGCTCTGGGATAATGCTTTCTGGCACTGTTCCTCTGTCATCTTGCCTTTACGAAGCTTAACCATCTCCGCAACCATGGCATCCATCTCAGGATAGCCCTCCGGGTCGATAATCGAACACTTCTCAATGTTGTAATTACCAGCCTTTGCTGCGGCCTTTACTTCTTCCTCTTTTCCGAGGAGAATAACGCCCAGAATACCTTCTGCTGTCAGCTTGTCCGCCGCATCAAGGATTCTGTTGTCGGTTCCTTCTGTAAAGACAATTGTGCGAGGATTCTTCTTCAATGTTTCAATCATTTTGGTTAACATTTTTTGAACCTCCAAAAGTATGTTGCATCCTGTTTTTCATTTACAGTAAATGAAATGTAAATCAACCCAGTGTAATTTATCCTTCTTTTATTGTAAACTCCCCGTTCCTTTTTTTCAACAGACGTTTGCGATAAATTTTTGCCGGTAATACATAAGAAAATGTTTAGCCGAATTAAACTATTGTGCAAAATGCCCCGGAGGACAGCAACATTTTCCTCTCCGGGGCAAAATGATATCCGACGGTCTTTATTACTCTGACACTTCCTCCGTTCCGCCGGCTGCCGTGTCGCTGCCGGCAGTTCCGTCCGCAGCCGCCGTGCTCTCTTCCGGCGCCGCTTCTCTGGTGCCGACGCGGACCACCCGGTCCTTTTTGCGGTAAACGCAATAAGCTTCTTTTTTCGTGGATATTTTCTTTCCTTTTTTATTATAAATGTTACGGTATGTCTGCACCACATATCCGTCATGACCGGAAGACACCACCGTGCTTGTTCCGGCGTCCATGTCCGGATCATCCTGGTACACAGTTCCGCAGGAGTTGACCTGGAGAGTCTCCGCCGTCATCTCCACATAGGTGTCGTCCAGCTTGGCTCCGTAGATCGTACAGGTTACCTGCCCGCCGGAATAGGAAGCGGCTATCTTGATCGGATAGTCCGTATTGTTTTTAAACTGATAATCCGGACCGCCCCAGGATACAGTCGCATCCATGCCGATACCGATATACGCAGACACATAAGAATGATTATGATGTTCCACTATCTCCAGATCCGACAGCAGAGTCGCCTTGTACAGCGTGGAGGATACCTGGCAGATGCCGCCGCCCACTTCCTGCACCGACTCGCCGTTGGAGTAGGCCGGCGCAGCCTGGTAGCCCCGCTCTGTGGTTCTCTCGCCAAGCGCATCATTATATGAAAATGTCTCTCCCGGCAGCAGGATAGTTCCATCCAGAGTTTCTGCCGCAAGATCCACATTGGACACTCTGGCGCTGGAGCCGCTCACGTTGGTGGTACAGCTTCCCAGCTTATCCTTAAACAAATGCTTCTTGAGATTCTTGGTCGTGATCTTCGGTTTCTTTACTTTCAGAGGAACAACCACATCTTCCCCTTCCGCTGCCGCGTCAAAGGACGCTTTGGCGCTGTCCACATCGAAACTGATCCCCTTGACCGACTTTACGATCTTATAATTCTTCTTCGGATTCAGAGTGGCGTTGGACTTCTTTGTGTGAATCGTATCATAAATAGCCTGGATGTCTGTGGCCTCCACCTGCCCGGTAAGCATCGGACTCTCCAGCACCGTATCAAAATCTTTCTCCGACACCGCCGTCTTTATGGCAGTCACAAGATTCTCCTTATCCACAGAGACTCCTGTCACACCTTTATGAATCACCAGCGAATCTCCCGTCACCTCATAAGTTGTCTGCACCGTTGTATTAATGGCAGACAGCCCGGAAGCATCGATGCTCTCCGTCAGCTTTGCCTCATCTCCCACCTGCGGATGCTGTGTAACATCCTGTCCGAAAATCTTTGCTTTCAGAAGAGCCGCTCCCCTTGTCAGGAAACTGCCGTGGCCGTAATCCATGGCTTTCTCCGCAGCGCTCTCCACATCCATGGAAAGGCACGGCGCCATTGCTACCTGATATTCCGCTCCGTTGGCGCTTACTGTCAGCGCGGCGTCGGCGTATTCCTCCTCAAAGGCCTTCTGAATCCGGTCTGCCGCCTGCTCTGTGGTAAGACCGCCGACTTCCGTTCCGTTGACCTGCACCCCGTCGATAATGGTGTTTTTCTCCGCCATGGAGCAGGTCAGCAGGTAACCGGCGCAAAGCACCACCAGAACAGAAAGTCCCAACAGACTCAGTTTCTTTCGCTGCTTCTTTCTTTGTTGTTTCTTTTCCTGTCTTCTACCCATAATTCGTCATACCTTCTTTATCTTTCTTAAAATAAAAGGAGTCCTGCCTCCATGCAAAAATACATTCCCATGGACAGCAGAACTTCCCTGCGTCTGCTTTTGGACTATTGTAGTACATTTCCCCGAAAAAGAAAAGCGAAATATCCCAAAATATGACGAATTATGTTTTTTTATTTTTGCGCCTGAAAGGGGCGGTCTGACCGGCATCGTCCGGCTTTCCCATCTTGTACCGCTCAGTCCCCCATCATACCTATGCTTTCTCTTCCGGCAGCAGATTACGCATGCCGTTCAAGCTGATGCACAGGGTCGATGTATTATGCAGCAGAGCCGACACGGTCGGCGGCAGGATTCCCGCCACGCCGAGAACAATGAGTCCAGCATTAAAGCTCATGATAGCTCTGTAGTTGTTCTGGATGCGCCGCATCAGACAACTGCTGATGGTCTTTAATGTAACGATGCCCTGCAGATTATCCTCACCGATGGTAATGTCGGCAATCTCTCTGGCAATCTCCGCACCGTCGCTGATGGCGATACCCACGTCAGCGGCGGAGAGAGCCGGCGAATCGTTGATGCCGTCTCCAATCATAATAACCTTCCGTCCGGCATTTTTCTCCTTCTCGATGAATCTCGCCTTGTCTTCCGGCAGCACCTCAGAATAATACTCGTCCACACCGACCCGTGAGGCGATGGATTTTGCCGTCCGCTCGCTGTCTCCGGTCATCATGACTACTTTGGTGATGCCAATATTTTTTAACTGCCTTATGACGTCGGCTGCTTCTTCTCTCAGAGGGTCTTCGATACAGATGACCGCTGTCAGCTTTCCTTCTATGGCCATATAGAGATGCGAATATTCATCCGGAAGGCTGTGGAAGATTTCTTCTTTCTCCTCCGGAATGGTACATTTCTCATCTTCAAAGACAAAATGATAACTTCCGATGACGGCTTTTTTGCCGTCGATGGTGGAAGAAATGCCATGGGCGATGATGTACTCCACCTTGGAGTGAAGTTCCTCATGGACAAGTCCTTTTTCCTTTGCCGCCTGTACCACCGCTTTCGCCATGGAATGTGGAAAATGTTCTTCAAGACAGGCAGCGATGCGCAACAGTTCATCCGGCTGCTCACCGTTAAAAGATACCACATCCACCACCGTCGGCCGTGCCTTAGTAAGGGTTCCTGTTTTATCAAAAACGATGGTCTGCGCTTCCGCCATAGCTTCCATGGATTTGCCGCCTTTGACGGTGATCTTATAAGTGCTGGCTTCCCGGATGGCCGACAGTACAGAGATCGGCATGGCCAGCTTCAATGCACAGGAAAAATCCACCATGAGTACAGACAGTGCCTTTGTGGCATTGCGGGTCAGCAGATAGGTAAGTCCCGTTCCCAGAAGGGTGTATGGAACCAGTTTGTCCGCCAGATGCTCTGCCTTGCTTTCCAGCGCGGATTTCAGCTGTTCGGATTCCTCGATCATGGTGACAATTTTTTCAAAACGGCTGGATCCGTTAGTTTCCTTCACCTGAAGGGTGATCTCTCCTTCTTCCACCACCGTTCCGGCATAGACATAGCCGCCCGCGCATTTACGAACCGGAAGCGCCTCACCGGTGAGAGAAGACTGATTGACCATGGCCTCGCCCTCGGTCACAACCCCGTCAAAAGGAATTACATTTCCCATATGTACCCGGACCTGATCTCCCGCCTGAATCATATTGACAGGAACAAGAACCTCCTGTCCTTCCCGCATCAGCCAGACTTTGCTGATGTTTAAGGACATGCTGTTTGCCAGATCGTCCACTGACTTTTTATGGGTCCATTCTTCCAGGATCTCGCCGACGCCCAGCAGGAACATGATGGAGGACGCCGTATTGATATTGCCCCGGATCATGGAGATGGCGATGGCAGTGCCGTCCAGCACCGGAACCTCTATTTTTCCTTTCGCCAGTGTCTGAATACCGTGTTTAATATATTTTAATGATTTCGCAGCCGTGAGAACAGCCCGCAATGGATACGGAATAAACAGCCTTCCTCCGTAATACAGAACAATTCTGTTGATGAGCTTATCCCAGTATTCCTGGTTCAGCCTCCGGCTGCTGCTCTGCCGGCAGTCTGCGGGAACCTTCACATCCTCCATGCAGAAATCTCTGACGACCTGCAGGAGCTCCTCTCTCTTTCCGGTATAACGGATAACAATATCTCCGGTGCGCTCCTGCACCTTGACGGAATCCACCATTTCCCGGCAGCTCAGATAATATTGGAGAGCGTCCGCCTCTGCGTCAGTCAGCTTGTTCCGGCAGCTCTGCAGACGGATTCTTCCCCGGATTTCATGTTTGATCCTAAACTTCATCGGAATTCTCTTTTTCTTCTTCAGAAGTGCAGACTACTTCTTCGTCCTCTGCAGCTCTCTCTTCATTAATCTGCTGAGCCTCTGCGTAGATATCCTCTGCATTCTCCTGAATGGTTGTAGCTGTGTTCATGATACATTCTTTCGCACGAAGCGCCGCTGCCGTACAGTTTGTATATACTTTCTTTGCCTCTTTACTGGACAGGATCTTGATTCCGGCCGTACCGAATAATACGCCGGCAGCGAAAATTCCTGTTTTCTTTCCATCAATTTTTGATAAACATTTCAAACAATTTAACATGTCCATACCTCCTATTTGTGCTTATACCCGGTGTACATTGTCATAAACAAACAAAAAATAAGCGCCCACGCCCAGAATTTATGTTTTTCCATCTGACAATCCTCCCTGTGTTTTGATTTTTTTCTATTCTAACTCTGTGCACTGAGTATTTCCATATTTTTTCTTTTATTGAAAAACTTTATCAATTGTCTGTACATTTTTGAGGCATTATTGCGTGGGAATCCCCGCAGAACTTTCAATAAACAAAAAAAGACACGGCATAAAAACCGTGTCTCTGAAAGTAATGGGCGGAGGTGGATTCGAACCACCGAAGCAATTTGCAGCAGATTTACAGTCTGTCCCCTTTGGCCACTCGGGAATCCACCCATTCCATATGCAGTTTGCATATCTGACAGTTTTTGATTATAACGGATTCGTCTGCAAAAATCAAGCAGTTTTTCCGTAGATTACTGTAAAAATAAGTTTATTTTTTCGGAACCGCTTTCAGAAGAATCGCTGTTATCGCCGGAAGAGTAATCTCCAGCACCCCGCCCTGCACCGGACAGACTGCCGGTTCCAGAGTAAAATCCGCCTCCCGGCTCATGATGATCCTCTGCAGCTCTTCTTCTTCCGTCACGCCAATCTCCCAGACAGGCACGCGGACCTTTGCCTCATCAAAACCGCCGTTGATAAGAACGACCATTTTTTCGTGAGCAGTAAATCTTCCGTAGCAGATGACTTTGTAGGCGCCTTCCAGATATTTCAAAGAGCCTGTAAGCAGCGCTTCATGTTCTTTGTGGATCCGTATCATCTTCCGGTGATATTCAATGAGCCCCTGATCTTCATGTCCCCACGGATACGTCCTCCGGTTATCCGGATCGGTCCAGCCGGTGACGCCGGCTTCGTCGCCATAATACAGCATCGGCGCACCCGGCCAGGTCATCTGCAGCATGACCGCCGCCCGCATAATCCCCTTATTGACATTGGCATCCGCGGCTTCCGGTCCCATACTCTCCGTTCTTCCTACCGTCTGATTTGTTCTTGTGAGGAATCGGGAATGGTCGTGATTAGACAGTTCGTTCATGGATACAAGCAGGGACGGATACTGAAAGCGGGACATATGATACATCATGGAGTCCAGAAACGCTCTGGTGTTGCCCAACAGGTCGCTGCGCTTCTCATCGCTGTGCTTCTCCATGCCGGTGAAGAACCATGTCACCGGCTCCATAAACGCATTGTAGTTCATGACCGTATCCCACTGATCGCCTTCCAGCCATTCTCCCGGATCGTCATAGTGTTCCGCCAAAATGATAGCCTCCGGGTTGGCCTCCTTTACGGCAGTCCGGAAATCTCTCCAGAACTGATGATTCATTTCCTCTCCATAGCCCAGATCAGCCGCCACATCCAGCCGCCAGCCGTCCACGTTGTACGGCGGCGAGACCCATTTCCTGCCTATTTTCAGGATGTACTCATAGAGCTGCCTGGACTCCTCATAATTAAGCTTCGGCAGCGTCCGGTGACCCCACCAGCCGTCATATTCCTCATTGTACGGCCACTCCTCTTCGTTATAAAACTTAAAATAATTATGATACGGACTGTTTTTATCCACGTACGCGCCCTTTTCATAGCCGTATTGATTCTCGTAAAGCCGCTCGGCGTCCATCCATTTGTTAAAAGAACCGCAGTGATTGAAGACTCCGTCCAGAATCACGCGCATCCCTCTGCTATGTACCTCTTCCACAAACTTCACAAAAAATGCATTGCTGGCTTCCAGGTTTCTCTTATCGGTCACGCGGGAAATGTACTTGGTCGCCTGGATGTTGTTGAGGGCGCCCTCCGGCAGCACTTCTCCCTCATCCACAGCGATGGTCGTAAAATGCGGGTCCACGTAATCATAATCCTGAATATCGTATTTATGATTGGACGGGGATACAAAGATCGGATTCAGGTAAAGGACGTCTACGCCCAGCTCCTGCAAATAATCCAGATGGTCAAGAACCCCCTGCAGATCGCCGCCGTAAAATTCCCGGACTCCCATTTTTGCCGGATATTTGTTCCAGTCAGTCACCCGGGTCACGGGCTCCCCTATATAAATATATTCTCTGTCCAGCACATCATTGGACGGATCACCGTTGGCAAAACGATCCACATATATCTGATAGAATACGGCTCCTTTCGCCCAGTCCGGGGTGGAAAAACCCGGAGTGATCTCATAATTAAAAAATGAGTCAAGCTCCTTCCTCGGCCCCATCTTATTAAAGAAGCACACTTTTCCGCCGGCATGTACTTCGAAATAATACTTTACAGCTTCTTCATCCACCGTGATATGCGTCTCATAAAAATCAAAAAGTCTGTCTCGTGAAGCAAGCTTCATCTCTGTCCGTTCTTCCCCCGCACAAAAATATACATGCTCCACATTTTCTCTTGCTGTCCGGAAACGAATCTTTACCTCATCCCCCGCCTTCGGCTCCATAGGCTGCACAAAATTAGGCCCGCCGTCTGTAAACAGTGCCTGCTGGTTCAGGATTGGTTTCGTCCTTTGAATATGCAATTGGACTTTTTCTGATAATGACAGATTCTGAAACATTCCCATTATCGTTCCCTCAATTTATCTTTCTATTTTGATATACGCTCTATTTTCGATTGGCCGGCTCCACGTTGATGGCCTTGCCTTTAATCTTCACATTCTTCATGGCATCCAGCACATCGGAAGCGACATCCCGCGGCACTTCCACAAAAGTATATTTATCATACAGATCAATGGATCCCACCAGATTACCCGGGATACCCGATTCGCCCGCAATGGCTCCCAAAATATCTCCCGGACGGATGCCCTGCTTCTTTCCTATATTAATGAAAAGACGCACCATGCCCTCTTCCGCGCCGGTATCCCCGAAATCCTCTTTTTCCTGGGCGCATCTGCCTTCGGAATTGCCGAGAATCTCCGCCAGAAATGCAGCGGCCACATCCATTGTTGTATAATCTTTCTCATTAACGAAAGCCTCTATCATATTAATATAACGCTTTAAGTCCTGGTCTTCAATATAAGAATCGAGCCTTTCAAAGATTTTTTCAACCCGTGTTTCCGTGACATCATTAAGTGATGGGATCGGCTGCGCCTTGATTTTGGCACGGCAGTATTTTTTGATTTCTCTAAGTTTATAGACCTCCCGGCCTACCACGAAACTGAACGCCATACCCGCCTTTCCGGCACGTCCGGTTCTTCCGATTCTGTGAACGTAATACTCTTCATCCTGCGGCAGATCATAGTTGAACACCGCGTCCACATCATCCACGTCGATTCCGCGGGCAGCCACGTCCGTCGCCACCAGAATATCTGTCTTTCCGTTCCGGAAACTGCGCATGACTCTGTCGCGCATGGTCTGTTTCATATCGCCGTGGAGGCCTTCCGCAAAATATCCCCGGCCCTGCAGATCCTGCACCAGCTCGTCAACACCTTTCTTGGTGTTGCAGAATACCACCGACAGCTTTGGATCGTAAATGTCCAGAAGACGGGAAAGTACTTCGCTCTTGTTCTTCGGGCGCACTTCATAATAATATTGGGTAATATTCGGCACCGTCAGTTCTTTGCGCACTACTTTGATAGTCTGCGGGCTGTGCTGATATTTTTTGGTCAGTTCCAGAATCGGTCTCGGCATAGTGGCGGAAAAAAGCAGCGTCTGCCGGTCTTCCCGGATATCGCTTAGGATTGTCTCGATGTCCTCCCGGAATCCCATATCCAGCATTTCGTCCGCCTCGTCCAGTACCACTGTGCTGATCTCGTCAAACTTTACCGTTTTTCTTCTCATATGGTCCATAATCCGTCCCGGCGTACCGATGATCACCTGCACGCCTGCTTTCAGCGAACGAATCTGTTTGGAAATCTCCTGTCCGCCGTAGATTGGCAGAACTTTTACCGACGGCATATATTTGGCAAGCTTCCGGATTTCGTCCGCCACCTGAATGGCCAGCTCTCTGGTCGGGCAGATAACCATAGCCTGTGGTTTTTTCAGCTTCGGATGAATCTTCTGAAGAATCGGGATGGCGAAGGCCGCGGTTTTACCCGTTCCTGTCTGCGCCTGACCGACCACATCCGCCCCGGAAAGCTCCACCGGAATCGCCCTCGCCTGAATCGGCGTCATCTCCTCAAACCCCATGTGGGCGATGGCTTTTAAAATCTCCGGTTTAATATCTAATTCCATAAACTGTAATGAATCCATGTATGTCTCTCTTTCTATTTCGTATATTTTCTTTTTACAGTGTTTTTGCCATAATTTTTCGGATTTGTCTGCCGTGCAATATAGAATCACTCCCATTGCACAAAAATAGAGCCCGGACGCTCTCCGGACTCCATAATCCGTTCATATGTAAATTCTACTGATAAAAGATAACATAGGCTGTTCAGAAAGTCAAACAATAAACGAAATTCCGCCCCTTCTCCGGCTCTCTTTCCAATACACATCTTCTCTTCTGTCTTTTTTCACAGGAAAAACTTCTCTGCACTTTCGTACTTCAGCAGGGTCAATGTCCCCAATGAGCAGGCTCTCTTCCTCGCAGAATCGGGTCAGCCGCTCTCCCCGCGGACCGTAGAGGGCGGAATGTCCGTTATAGGCGATGCCGCCGCCTTCTCCCACCCGGTTGACACCCGCCACGAAAGCCTGATTCTCGATGGCTCTTACTTTCAGCAGGCAGTCCCAGTCGTCGATTCTGCTGACCGGCCAGTTGGCGATGACGAAAATCACCTCGCTGTCCGCTGAACTGATCTGAAAGATCTCCGGGAAACGGAGATCGTAGCATACAAATCCTCCCAACACCGTATCCTTCCACGGCAGGGTGTCTATCTTTTCTCCTCCCTGGAAATAATCTCCTTCCTGACCAAAAGTAAAAGGATGAATCTTAGCGTAACTCATACGGATTTCTCCTTTTTCCGCTGCAGCAAGCCAATTCTGATACTTCTTCCAGCCGGGATGCCTGAGCAGTTCCTGTTGTTCCACCGGCGCAGGATATCCAAATACCAGAGTTATTTCATATTTCAGACTCATTTTCTTAAAAAACTGTACCTGTTCCTGCCAGTTTTCTGTGGTTTTTTCCACATTCATGGAAAAACCGGTCAGACTCATTTCAGGAAACGCCAAAAGCTCCACCTGATGCTCTTTTGCCTTTTTTATAAATTTCTCTGCTTTTTCCTTATTCTTCTGTACATTTTCCCAAATGATATCCATCTGCGCCAATCCAATTCTCATAAAACTCTCCTTATTTTTCTGCGGCCGTTTTATTCGCTGTCATATATACACGAATCCACAGCCGCTTTCCCGAAAATATACGTAAAATCAGGGGTTGCATTTTCGCTATCGATGTGATAGTATTTAAACACTTGATACATAGTTTTTAAAACTACATCATATAATATTTGTATGTTATTATATCTTCTGATGTACTGACACATTTCTTTTAGATGGAAACGTACCGGCGCATCAGGCTGCGTTTTTTTCATAATAACACAGCCGGGAAGAAAACAGTAGTATAAAGGAGGTATTTTCATGAATACACGTTTAAAAGATCCTGGAAGCGCAATTACACATCTGATCGCCATGGGCGGCGCTGTCATCTGCTCTTTCCCGCTGATTTTCAAGGCGGCCCAGAGCGACAGTACAGTTGCTGTTGTTTCTATGGCCGTGTTTATCGGAAGTATGATTCTTCTTTATGGCGCCAGCAGCCTGTATCATTCCCTGGATATTTCCGCCAAGGTGAATCTGCTGTTCCGCCGCATCGACCACGCCATGATATTTGTATTGATCGCCGGTTCCTATACGCCGGTATGTCTGCTGGCTCTGCCGGCAAGCACCGGTATCCCGCTTCTGATTCTTGTATGGTCAGCTGCAGTCATCGGCATCGGCCTTAAAATATTTATCATCAATTGTCCGCACTGGGTAAGCTCCATCATCTATATCGCCATGGGCTGGACCTGTGTGCTGGTATTTAAACCATTGGTAACCGCTCTTCCTGCCGCAGCTTTCGGATGGCTTCTGGCAGGCGGCATCATTTACACTATCGGAGGCGTCCTTTACGGTCTTAAGCTGCCTGTATTTGACAAGCTTCCAAAAAGTTTCGGCAGTCATGAGATTTTCCATCTGTTTGTGATGGGCGGCAGCTTCTGCCATTTCATTTTCATGTATGTTTATATGCTGTAACGCTTACACACTGCGCACAGAGAGCCGTCCTGGCGGCGGCTCTCCGTGCTGGTAGTTTGTAATAGATTTACATCCTTAATCATTTTTTGCGCGAACCGGTTCGGATCCAAGGGCTTATGGTCCTGGATCAGGGCCGGTTTTTTTATGAAGGGCTGCGCATAACCGGAGAAGTTATCTCGTTTTACTCTGAATCAGCGCAAGCTTCTCCTTCTTTGTCAACTGTTTGATGGCATATTCCCGTTTCAGGGCTTCCTGCTTTGTCTCGTATTCCTCATAGTATACGAGACGCACAGGAGCCCTGTTCTTCGTGTATTTTGCACCTTTACCCGCATTATGTGCTTTGATTCTTTTTTCAAGATCTGTCGTCCACCCGGTATAAAGGGTTCCGTCACGACATTCTACAATGTATGTATACTGCATTTGTATTCCTTTCTGCATTTTTCCCTTTGTATTCTTTCCGGGAGGGCCGCTGCCGGTCCTCCCTATCTTATCAGCCGGAGACTTCTTGTATATTATCTGTGGAATCATACAAAGGATATTGTTTCTGCAATTGTATCATAAATCCGGCTGTATTTTTCACAGGTTTTTACACCTTGTTTATTTTATGCAGAAATGCGACGGAGGTTACAAAGGGATGCGGATGCGCCGGCGGCATTATGCGCGGTGTGCCGGGCGAAACTCTGACTTTTTTCAGCGCTGGCTCCTGCTCTTCACCGGGCCCCGGCTTTTTACGCCTCCAGATAATCTGTCGGATTCACCGTCTCGCCCTTGTAGGTCATTTTGAAAAACAGGTGCGGGCCTTCCAGCGTAAAAGACCTTGTCGGTTCCGCCACTGTGGCGATGACATCGCCTTCTTTTACTTCATCACCGATCTCATAGTTGACATTTTCCACCTGCGAATAGGATACTTCATAATACTCCCCGATTACCATGGTCACTGTAGTCCCATAGCGATCAGATTTTGCAATGTTGACGATTCTTCCGTCCGCCGTAGCGATCACATCCTCGCCTTTTTTAGCGCCGATGAGAATACCATCGTTGCAGGCGTACTGATCAAGTGTTGTGTAGTAAACCGTGGTATCCATGCTGTATGGAAGAATCACATTTCCCATCACCGGCCATGGCATCTTACTGCTTCCGTCATAGCTGAAATGACTAAGATCCGCTTCCTGTCCATCCTCCTCTGATGTATCCGAAACATTTTCTTCGTCGTCCCGGTCTTCATTATCCCGGTCTCCTCCCACCTGGCTCTGATCATTTCCGCCGTTTTCGGCTTCCTCATCTGCCGGCCGGCTTTCTCCAGTATCAGCGCCGGTATTGTCCCCGCCGATTCCGGTGCGGGAATCACTGTTGTCGTCCAATCTTCCTTCCTCACCGTTTTCCACGCGGGCTTCTCCCGAACTTATGACGTCATCATTGTTTCCAATGGTCTCTGTCACATCTGTATCCTTTTTCTCCTGCCGGTTATTTCCAAATTGAATATTATAGGCCGTGAGAACGGATAGAATCAAAAATGCTGCAATAACCAAACTTGAAATATATTTTTTGTTTAAAAGTTTATTTGGTCTTTTCATATCATCACCTCTGGCTATAGCTTTGCCAGCGGATGAAAATTTATACATTTTTTGTGATTTTTTTCTCTCCGGCAAAAGCATCCTGAAGCTCCGTCCCCGGATAATAGTAAGAAAGTATTGTAGCCGCAGACAAATCTTTTTGTGCCAGGGCATTGGCTCCGTAAAGGCTCATTCCCATGCTGTGTCCTTTGCCGATGGTCACAATGCGCAAGCGATCTCCGTAATTTTCCAGATAAAAATTTGTAGAATTGAGGGAAAAAATATCTTTCCATTCTTCTCCCGTCCATTTATTATCTTTTGTTTTTACACTCTGAACAAATCCATTTTCTGTCTGTTTCTCGATTTTGAGATTGTTTTTACAGCTCTCCTCCATCTCTGTATACCCCGCATCGGAAAGCATTTTGACGCAATCTTTGTAGGACATTATTTTTACATCCATGTACTCCTCTGATTCCACGTCCTGACTGCTGTCCACGCTGATAAGATAAGGCACATCCACAGAATAAATCTCACTGGCAGAAACCGTTTTTCCAATGCTGACCGGATGGTACAGTGCGTCAATGAGGCTCCCTCCATAACAGAGTACCTGTCCAAATGTCTCTTCGGAGGCTTCCTCCAGCCGGTTATTAAGCTCCAGCCATACTTTTCTTCCATTATTTTGCTCCAATTCATCTTCGGAAATGTAATCCAGCGACAGATCCTCTGCTTTGACTTCCTTTTTATCTCCAACTGCTTTGACAAAATTTGTTCTGCATACAATTACCCACGCTTTCAATGCTTCCTCCTCCCTGGCGTAGGATAATTCTGAAGCAGCCATACCGATAACAAAGTCTTCGCCGTCAATCTGGTCTCCATTTTCCAGCGTCACTATCACTCCCATTTTTCTCTGATTTCCTCCGGTTTTTCCCGTGATGAGCATCGTACAGATGCCCGGCAGAAAAAGACTCAGACTCAAAATCAGAACTGCCTGAATTATTTTTTTCATCTTATATTATATTGTACCGGCGCCGGCTTTATGTCTGTTGCGTCTGCAAAAAGATTCACGCTCCAGGGCGGTGCCTCAAAAGATTTTACCTCAGAAATTGTAAAATCACAAAAGAATACTTGTACTTTATGGCTAATTTACATTTACTTTCCCTTCTCTTATTTATATAATATATGCAATAGAGTTTAAAATTTGGATACGTATGCGCTTTTGTAGAAAGGAGCGAGTATGGCGAGAGATATGATTAACAACGGGATCAATGCAGAAGATAAATCCCGTATGATACAGGAATACGTTCCCGGCAAACAGATCACTCTGGCGCACATGGTTACCCGGCCGAAGGCTTCCGTTTATAAAAAACTGGGGCTTCCTGATGATTACCACGATGCCATCGGCATCATGACCATTACCCCGTCAGAAGCTACGATCATAGCAGCTGATATCTGCACGAAAGCTGCTTCCATTAAACTTGGATTCGTCGATCGTTTTTCCGGCTCTGTTATTATTGTCGGTTCCACAGCTAATGTGGAATCTGCGCTCAACAGCGTGATAACTACATTTTATAACAAGCTGGGCTTTGACACAGTTGCCATCACCAAAACGTGACAGGGGACGTAGATTATGAAGATTATGCTAATCGGCCCTTCAGCTGCCGGAAAGACAACATTGATTCAGCGCCTTATTGATAAGGAGATTAAATATGATAAGACGCAGACTGTAGAATATGTGGGGAATTTCATTGATACCCCCGGTGAATATATGCAGCAGCGCGGATACTGGGGTTCTCTGACCATCACGTCGCACGATGCAGATATCATTGGACTCGTACAGGATTCCACCAGTGAGGACTGCTGGTTTTCCGGCGGTCTTACCACAAAGTTTGAGAAACCTGTGGTCGGCATTCTCACAAAGATTGACCGGAAAGATTCCAACCAGAGTCAGGCGCGCTCTTATCTGGAACTGGCAGGATGCAGAGATATCTTTGCCGTCAGTTCTTATACCGGCGAGGGTGTGGATGAACTTTCAGACAGTCTTCATGCGATGGTTGAGAGATATAAAAAGGAGAATGCCCGTCGTTACGAAGCAGATTATTTTGATTAAATAACACAATAGACGCTTATTTCAAATCAGAGAGTACCCGAAAAAGGAGGAGGTGACACCTTGATTATACTGACCAAAGAGAATGTGACCGACTATGTAAAATCAAGGCTTGATTTTTTTAATACAGACGGCGGTCCTGTGACGGTTTCCGCCATCGGGGAGGGTTCTGTCGAAGAGGATGGAGACGGTTTTATCAATATGGTTTTCCGCGTCTCCGATGGGAAGTATTTCCTTATAGTCAAACAGTCCACAGCAGAGCCTCGCTGCAAGGGGGATTTCGTACTGGACGTCAACCGTTTCAAACTGGAATATGAATCCATGCAGATTCGCAAGGCGATTATTCCGGATTTGATTCCTGATTTGTACGATTGCGATGATGAAAACCGGATTTTTATCACAGAGGATGTATCCCGTCTCAGAATATCCCGTTTTCAGCTTTTAAAGGGGGTTACTTATCCTCTCCTGGCAGAACAGGTTGCCCGCTATATGGCTGCCAATAATTTCTACACATCAGAATTCTATCTGGACGGAAAAACATTCCGCGATCTGTCCGTACATTTTATGAATTCTACCATGCGTGATATTATGGATGTGGGCATGTTCCTTACCAGTGTTTCTCCGGAAGATACGGTAGGCCGTCCTCTGGATCCGGATTTTGTCACATTTTCAAAAAGAATCTGTGCCGATCCGGCTGTACAGCTTTCCAGGCAAAAGCTCCGTCATCTTTTTATGACTAAGGGCGAATGTCTGATTCATGGAGATTTACATACATCCAATATTTTTGCCAGCCAGACTGAGGCCAAAATTATTGATATGGAATATACATTCTGCGGACCATTTTCTTATGACATGGGATATTTCCTTGCAAACTTTATCGCACAATATGCAGCGGCGCTTTTCCGTCCGTATAAGACGGAGCAGGCACGTGTTATGTTCAAGGATTATTGTCTGTTCATGATCAGGGAAACATACTGCAAGTTCTGTGATTATTTCTGCCGCTACTGGGATGAAGACGCCAAACAGGTATATCAGCATGTTCCGGGACTGCAGCAGGATTTCCGCCTGACCACACTGAGAGAGTTTATCGGCTTTGCCGCTTCTGCTATGCTGGGGCGGATTGCAGGAGATATTCCTTATCCGGATTATGACGACATTGATGATTATGTGCAGCGGCATAACGCCAAATGCTACTCCATTATCCTCAATCGTCAGATGCTGGTTAAATGGGAACAGTATAATACCATCGACGAATTCATCTCAGACATGCTTACCGTGGAGGAAATCTACTGCCGGTATGCAAAAGAATATGACGAACAGCGGGCTGACGCCGGTTCCACGGCCGGACAGAACAGAAAATAGAAGGGAGGATTTTCATTATGATAATTTTAACAAAAGAAAATATTGTTTCTTATATTAATGACAATGTCCCTTCCATCAAACTGGAGGAACCTGTCCAGGTAAATGTTATTGGTGACGGAGAGCTCAGCGAGGATGTGGAAGGCGACGGCTACTGCAATTTTGTATTCCGTGTTGCAGACGCCCACTCTTCTTATATCGTAAAGCAGTCCACCAGCCATCTGCGCCGGCGGGGACAGCCGATCACACCGAAGCGCAACCGCTATGAATATGAGATCATGCAGCTTCGTTCCAAGATTGTTCCTCAGTATGTACCGTCTCTTTACCATGGAGATTTTGAAAATAATATTTTTATCATGGAAGACGTTTCTAATCTGAAACTGGTTCGCTATCAGATGAATGAGAACCACCGGCTGCCGGAGCTGGCCAGCCAGGCCGCCCAGTATCTTGCCGCTACTCATTTTTATACATCAGAGTTTTATCTGGATTCCGAGGAGTTCCGCAGTCTTCTCTCCTATTTTATGAACGCCGAGATCCGGCATGTCATGGAAGACGGCATCTTTCTTGGTATCTTTGGTTCCGATGAGTTTGACCCAGCCTGCGGCCCGGACTTTGAGGAATACTGCCGCAATATTTATAAGGATACAGAGATTACCTTCCAGCGTTTTAAACTGCGTCATCTGTTCATGAGCAAGTCAGAGACTCTGATTCACGGCGACTTCCACACATCCAATATGTTTGCGGATGATACGCATTTGAAGGTCATTGATATGGAATATACTTTCGGAGCTCCTTTCTCCTATGATTTAGGGTTTATTCTGGCCAATATCATCAGCCAGTTTTGTTCCGCTGCTTTCCGTCCTTTTGAAGAAGAAAGCGAGAGAAAGGTCTGTCTCTCATATCTGATTTCAATTATGCATCTGCTCTATACTGATTACATTCAGTATTTCTTTGAATACTGGGAAAAGGACGCCAAACTGGAGTATAAGCTGGCAAAAGGCTACAAAGAATCTCTTGCCCTGGATATTCTCCGGGAATGCTTTGGATTCGCTGCCTGCGCTAATCTCTGCCGTGTCTGCGGCACCATGCAGACTGCCGACTTTGATCATATCACGGATAATCATCTTCGTACTCAGGCGAAGTTCCTTTCCATTGAGATTGACGAACTTCTTTTCCGCAAGTGGTTCACTTATAATACTATTGAAGAACCGCTTGATGATATGATCACTTTACTAAAAAAACGCAGAGAACTTTTATAGACAGCCGTCAATCTTTTTCGGAAGTTATTAATTACGGAAGTCATTAAAAGCTTTTTTACAAAAAAAGATATCCCTCAAAGCCTTCTGCTTTTCAGCACGTCGTTTTTTGAGGGATATTTCTTTTTGCAGTTTTTTCGAAAAACTTTTTATTGTTGATTCTATGGGATTTATTATAAATAATATTGTATGTTTTTATCTGTCAGACTCCTCAATCCTATCTCCAGGAAAAAACATTAAACTTGGACGTTTTGTGTTCCAATTCCAGGGAATCCTTCGCTATTTTGTAGGAATCGAGGTAGCAGTAGGTTGCTCCTTCTTCTTCCGGCTGATCGTCATGGAAACGTTTTTCTGAATCAACTTTTACCGTCATGCTCCAGCATGGCTCCAGGACATTTGTGCTCCGGTAAAAGAGGTCAAACATAACCACTCCGATTCCTTCTCTCGGATCTTTGAATGTAAAAGACGGCTCACCGTTCTCTTCCAGACCGTTCATCCGGCACATTCCGATAAAATTTAAAATGATTTTCTTATTTTTCTCACCAATTGGGATATATGTTTCTGCCATAATAGTCTCCTTTTTTCAGCTCAAAAAGGCTGCCCGGATAGAGCAGCCTTTTTTATTTTTGTTATTATGCCTTGCACGGTTTCTCACGCCATGCTGCCTTCGCTTTGCAATGGCGTGGCGACAAATCCGCATCGTTATTTCAGCAGGTTTTCCACGATTGATGGGTGTGGACGTGGAATGATGGATGTGGAGGTTACTTCTCCGCTGATGCTCAGCTTAGCAAGACAGGCGTTTACTGCCGATCTTACGGAAGATACTTCACCGGTGATAACCAGGTATCCTTTTCCACCTAAACCTCTTGCAATTCTTAAATCAACAATACTTACTTTGGAAGCTTTTACTGCAACATCGGCTGCGATAACTGCTGTCAAAGCGGAGATTGTCTCAATTGCACCAACTGCCTGAATATTCTCTGTATTGGTAAATCCGGAAATTGCCGGAAGAACTTCTTCACGAACATTATCAAGAATGTGTGTATCGATCAGGTAGATGCCGCTCACGAGCTCTGCTTTGCTCATAGCTGCTTTTACCGGACCTACGTGTCCGCCAACGATAATCACATACTTGCCAGGGCAGATTGGTGTAGCTAATAATAATTCTACATTTCCTGCTTTTACCATCTCATCAGCCGTCTGGATACCTACAGGAATGCTCTTAATTTCTACAAATCCAACTGCTTTTCTCACTGCGTAAACACCATCCTTTATTTTTCGATTGCAATACAACCGTCAGCGATTTCTTTGATCGTACCGCTGATACTAGCATGAATACAAGCACCTAATTTACCTTCTGCAGGTTTTGCGATCACATCGCCTTTTGCAACTGTATCACCAACATTTACACACGGAACTGCCGGAGCGCCGATGTGCTGTCCGCACGGAATAGAAACATGGTCTATCTCTTTTGGAAGTTCTGTCAATGGTGCAGCCACATTGTATTTTGAGAGTCCCAGATTAGCAATAAGCTTCTTAATCGGATATTTTTTGTATTCTCTCATTGGATGTGCTGATTCAGGCGCATTGTTTAATGAATTTCTGATACCCTGTTTTGCCATGATACCTTTTAATTCGTGATTTACCTTCCATGGCTGGAGGTTCATAACGCAGGCATACTGACAAAGACGGCATTCTGAACATAAGAATGCGATCATTGGAGTGTCAGAACCATCGCACAGATGGCCGTAACTAGCAAATCTGATAGTCTTATGCGGAGCAATTCTATGTCCTATCAAATTACGAGGACATACTTCTGTACAAAGGCTGCAGTGACAGCACGCAGCTTTTGCGATATGAAGCATTTTGGAAATGTCCATCTTCACATCCTGAATCAACGGATGACTTTCCGGTAATACGATCAGACCTTTGGTTGTCTTGGTAATCTTGGAGTCCAGAGGAACATGTTTACCCATCATAGGGCCGCCGTTGATAACAACATAAGGACCATCCACAGTAACGCCGCCCGCCAGTTCAAGAGCTTCGCCGACTGTCATGCCGAGAGGCAGCTTCATAGTCACATGATTCTTTACTTCTCCGGCAAATGTTACATAGGAATCCGTCACCGGCTGATCCTCATAGTATGCGTTGTAAATGTTAAGAACTGTCTCAACATTGGAAACGATCACGCCTACGTTTAATGGAATACCGCCTTCCGGAACAATTCTTCCTGTCACCTCATATACCGTAACCTGTTCATCACCCGCTGGGTAAAAGTTTTCGAGAAGATGAAGGCTAAAGCCTTCATACTCCCCAATAAGCCCGTTAAAGCTGTTAATTGCTGCTGTATAATGATCCTTTAAAGCAATAACCACTTTATCTGCGCCTACGGTTTCTTTGATGAGCTTTAAGCCTTCAAGGATTTTTTTTGTCTCGACTGCCATCAGCTGCTGGTCTACTCTTAACAGCGGCTCGCACTCCGCACCGTTAAGGATGACATATTCAGCTTTGGCGTTCACTTTTACATGAGTAGGAAAACCTGCGCCACCGGCGCCTACGATACCGGACTGAGCGATAATATCAATAAGGTTTTTTTCCATTTTACTCACCTCTTAATTATTTCATTCTGATATGGAGACCATCCTTTAATACACATCTTCTCTTACGGCAGAATGATTTGGCAGATGTCAGACCCTCACCGGTAGGACCTGCGATGGTAAATGTGGTGTATCCCATTCCGCCAACGCCGATACCAGCATAAGATGGGCCGTTCTTAACGAAAATAGTAGTTTCGATTTCTTTTGCCATCTTGGTAAGCTTATCTACATTTCTGGAATGCATCATTGCTGTATGTCTGTTGCCGTGCTCTACTTCTACGGCAAACTCAATCGCTTCATCAACGTTTGCTACACGAACGATTGGAAGGATAGGCATCATCAGCTCAACCTGAACGAATGGGTGATCCTTAGGAGCTTCCATGATAATACATTTTACTTCCGGACCAACTTTGATTCCCACTTTGTCAAGGATATACTGTGCGCTCTTACCAACAAAGTTTACATTTGGTTTCTTTCCATCGTTTGTAACCATCTCAACCATCTTCTGGATGATTTCCGGATCTTTCACTTCATATGCACCGTTGTTCTTCATATTGAAAATCAGGTAATCAGCAATCTGATCAACTGCGATAACTTCTTTCTCTGCGATACATGGAAGGTTGTTATCAAAAGAACATCCGTTTACGATATCAACGGCAGCTTTCTCGATATCTGCTGTCTCGTCAACAACAACAGGAGGGTTACCTGCGCCAGCGCCGATAGCCTTTTTACCTGTGGACATAACAGCTTTTACGATTCCAGGGCCACCTGTAGCAACCAGCATACGAACCTTTGGATGCTGCATCATGATATTGGTGTTCTCAATGGATGGCTCTTTTACAGTAACAATCAGGTTTCTCGGAGCGCCTAATTCTTCCAGCTTAGCATTGATCTTTTTGATCAGCCAGATGGAAACGCCTTTGGAACGTGGATGTGGGCTGAATACTACAGTATTTCCGCCTGCCAGCATTCCGATGGAGTTACAGATAACTGTCTCTGTAGGGTTTGTGGTAGGTGCGATTGCTCCGATAACACCAAACGGGCAGTACTCTACTAATGTAAGTCCGTCGTCTCCGGATAATGCTTCTGTAGTCAGATCTTCGATTCCTGGAGATTTCTCAGCAGCCAGTCTGTTTTTGATCAGTTTATATTCATAAGCTCCCATGCCGCTCTCTTCTACGGCAAGTTTGCTCATGTATTCCAGGTTTTCTTTCTGGCAAACTACTTCTCTGATTCCCTCAACAAATCTCTGTCTGTCGGACATGGAGTAGTTCATATATTCTTTCTGTGCTTTAGCAGATGCCTCGATCGCGTCGTCCATTGTCTCGAAAATACCATAGGTATAATCGTCGGCAGGGCAAGCGGATTCAACATCTGTTAAAACCTTTTTCACAACTTTTTCAATTAATTGAACATCAATATTCATTATGCATTTCCTCCTTGCATTTTTTCTAATGCATATGTAGCGACTGCCATATCTTCCTCGGCAGTACCTCCACTGACGCCGATAGCACCGATTACTTTGCCATCAACTTCAATCGGATATCCACCGCCAAAACATACAATCCTGCCATCTCCGGAGTTATGAAGGCTCCACAGGCTGTCACCAGGCTTGGTGACATCAGCAAGGGCTGCAGTCGGACACTTAAGAGCACATGCGGTATATGCTTTATCCTGTGATACTTTTACGCTGATCAGCAGAGCCCCTTCCATTCTCTGGAAGTACAGAAGGTTACCTCCCTCATCCACTGCGGAAAAGACCATAGGCACACCGATTTCATTTGCTTTTTCTTCCACAAATTCAGCCATCTTTTTCAGGCTCTTTAAAGACATGTCCATCTTGCATTCTCCTTTATTGCCGTCGCCTCCCATGGTTTCTTTCACCACTTTGCGCACTGCCTCTTTGAGCTCCTCGATTTCCTGCTGCTGTGCTCTGGCTTCCTCAAGGCGCGCCATGGCAAAACATGCGTCTGAAAGACGATTGATATATTTACGTAATTCATCGCGAACAGGAATCTCCCTGGCAAGGGTTGTTATTTTTCTTTCCGCTCGTCTTACGACTGTCCTCGCCACATGCAAGGCTGCGGAAGATGGATTTACTCCAGGCACTACGAACTCGCGCATCAGTCCATTGACTTCCGTTGATTGATCGACAATATCTTCCAGGTATTTGATGTCTGCCTCTCCAATTTTGTCCTTAAGCATCTCCATGCCCCGCTCATCGGACGCGAATTCTGCTCCTGCCTGGAACATTCTTTTCTGAATATGATTGATATATTCTCTGATATCCGGTGACTCAGTCTGGGCGTAAGCTACTCCCAATGCGGAAATAGCTTCGTCGATGGTTCCATAGACATCGACATTCAGGCTGTCTTTGTCCACTCTGGAACCGCCGTATAAACCTGTTGTACCTTTGTCACCTGTCTTTGTATAAATATTAGCCATACATTCACACCTTTAACACTGTGACACTTCCACGGTATCCACAATACCAACGATTGCGGCATCAACAGGAAGACTGTTTTTCTTGTCACCATCACCTGACATACGCGCCGAACTGCCTCCAACGACAATTACGGTTTCGCCATCACCGGCTCCAACAGTATCGACGGCAATTTCGGTCTGCTTTTTAGCTGTAAGGTCCTGATTGATCTTTTCGACGATCAGAAACTTACATCCGGTCAGACTGGGGCATTTTACAGTAGATACCACTGTGCCAATTACTTTACCTAAATACATGTCTTCACCTACTTTACTCTCTGACAATCGTGATACCACGATTGTATGCTTCGTCATTTGCAAGACCTGTCACAACCGCGTCAGCTCCCACAATAATGGTTTTATATCTTGCATTTTTGGCAATATCCACACGGCCGATGACCTTTTTATCCAGCTTAATGCTGGCTGCCTCTGCCGCCGCACTGCCACTGCAAGTCGGTTTTGCTGCTTTTTCGTTTTTTACCTGCGCCGGTTTCACGTCTGAATCCGGAGACGGGAAATCAAAACTTGCAGCATATACTTTATTTACTTTCTCAAACAGATTATCGTCTACAGTGAGATGGATTCCGTAGGACTGCAGCGCCTCAAGATTACTGCGCATCCGCATCTTGTAAGCGTCGGTCACCTTGAATCCAATCTTCGCTCTGACCTCGTTATCCGGACAGCAGCCGTCAACGGCAGCCACAATCGGTTTACCCGTGGCCATGGCTCTGGAAATCATATTCGTGAGCAAATTATCACTGATGCAGTTTGCCACCTTTGCAGCCGTATTAATGGTCAGCGCAGGCACGATCACGAACTGATTATCGTCAATAATCTGTCTTCCATTTACCGGAGCGCCCTCAACATAAATGGCATCCGGACCAATATCATTCTGGATACGTTCTTTTGTAAGAACTTCGTCAGCAGCCTTTGACATTACAACTGTCAGTTTCCAGCCATCTTTTTTCAGCTCTTTCAGGGATCTTACCGCATCGGCATATCCGATCAGCGCTCCTGAAAAAAGCACTGCCGCCTGCTTGCAGGCATCCATATATCTCAGAACGATCTGGTCAGAAATATATTCCACAATGGTTGACATAAGCGCATTCTCAAATTCGTTTCTATTCATTATGCCACCTATTGTCTGTTACAGTTCATGGCAATTCCAAGAGGTGTTACCAGTAATGGCTCCTTTGGCTTGATTGTCTTAATTCCGGTTTCTTTCTCAAAGACACTCTCGAACTTCTTAAAGCTGCAGGCACCGCCCACAACATAGATCACGTCCACATCATATCCCTGAATAAACCGGGAAACAATGGCAGCCATCTTCTCTATTACCGGTTTCACGACCGGAAATACCAGCACCTCCTGTTTCGGATCCTTCTTGATTCTCTCCGCTTCCTCAAAAGTACATCCCAGACTTCCGGCAAGAACCAGAGTCATGTGCGTACCTCCTGTCGGTTCATCGGCCGTAAAAACTACCTTTCCGTCTTTCAGAATACTGATACCGGTCGTTCCGCCACCGACGTCCACCACTGCTCCGTCTGTAATTCCCAGAACAGAGGCCGCAGCCGTAGGTTCGTCAATGACATTGACCACGTCCAGTCCGACAGATTCCACAACGTTGGAGATAACTTTTACGTTGCCGGATATAATTCCCGGAGGAATGGCTGTAGCCGCCTCGCGGAACTCTACGCCCATCATTTCCTCCAGCCGGTTTTTCATATTCTGAACCGCTCTGGATGCACCGAGAAAATCAACAACGATACCATCCCGGACAACTGTAGAAGGATAAGAAGCCCCTGCGATCGGGGTATTGTTGGCGTCCACCACAGAAACCACAATATTTGCCGTTCCCAGATCCACACCCAGTCTCAATTCTCCTTCATACGGTCGAAATTCTTCATTTTTAATCAGCTCTGAAAAGCCGACCAAAACATCATTATAATTATTCATGCATTCTGCCTCATAGGTCTACCATATTCTGCCACTATATACCGTTGTCGGTAGACTGCGACATATCAAGGTCAAATCAGGTGCGATGTGATACCGCACCTGATTCGTACCTGAGTATTACGATCTGATTGCAATTCACACGATATATCAGACATCCGGTATTTCATTCATACTGTTGTATGCACCGGTTATGCCGGATTATTTATCTGTGTTCTTTTTCTTTCTAGATCTTCCGCTTCTTCTATTTCCTGTTGATGGTTTCTTGGCAGGAGCATCTGTGTCGGTTACATCTTCTGCTTTTTTCTCCTCGGCAGGCGCAGGTTCTTCCTTGGTCTCTTCCTCAGGAGCTGCGACCGGGGCTTCTTCAGCCTCAGGAGCTACAACCGATTCCGTTTCCTCCGGTTTTGTTTCTGCTTCTGCTGGAGCTTCTTCCGGCTGGACTTCCGTTGCCTGCGGAGCTTCCTCTGCTGGAGCTTCCACTTCCTGTGGAGCCTCCGGCTCTGTCTCCTCAGCTTTTGGATCCTCTTCCGGCTGAACTTCCGCTGAATCTGTTTCCTTTTTATCAGATGTCTTATCCTCAAGCTCTTCAACTACAGGCGGTTCAGGTGCTTCTTCCATTGGCGTCTCTGCCTTTGGCTCTTCTTTCGGCTTCCAGTTCTTAACCAGAACAGGCTTCTTGCTGTCGCCCACCGGACGATATCCTTCTGCCAGAGCAATCTCTCCTCCTACGGTCTCCCTGTTATCCACAAGAAGCGCCCGCATGCTAGGAGCCGGTCTTGCTTTCAGAAGTACGCTCTTTGTTCCGCTTAATGATCCCTGTACAGCCTCTGCTGCTTTTTTACCCGCTTCCACTGCTGCTTTGCAGGCTCCGACATTACCCTCGACTTTTACGGTACACATACCGTCGCCTTTTGCATACTCAAAACCCAGCAATTTGACATTGGCAGATTTGACTGCCGCATCCGCAGCCGCCACGCAGGCCGCCAGGCCAAAGGTTTCAATAAAACCAATACTTTTGTCAGCCACCTTTACACCTCCTTACTTTCCAGATTATAACTTATAGACTAGTCCAGACTCCGGAACGGCATCTTCTTTACAAGCCGCGCCGCGTTGGAACCGATATTCCTGAACTGGTCTGTCTGATAAAACTTAATTCTAAAAAGAGGGGCCGCTTTATCTAGCTTTTCATACTGAAGAACAACGCCTTCTTTGCTGATTCCAACGCCCACCCCTAATCTTGAATCCAAGCTGGCATTCCGGGCAAGTTCCAGAACGTCCGAACAATGCTCTGCCTGAATATCATAGGGGATACCTTCTTCTTCAATCCCAAGAAGAACTCCGGAAAAATCAGCCAAAGAAAGATTATCACAGTCATAAAAAACTTTTATTGAAGGTCTTGTATTTATTCCTGTATTACTTCCTTCCATTTTCAATCTCCCATATCAGAACAAGACATTGCAAGTCCTGTTGCCACCGCATTTCGAGGTCCCTCGCATCCGCGAATATTACCCCGGCCAGCTACTATATTATATTGTGATAATGCATCAGTTACGAGAGTCGGCACCTCAAAGTCCAGTGCAGAACCGCCGACTAATACTACAAATTCAATATCTCTTACATTTCCCGTCGGGCTGACCTTAGCCAGTGAACGGATTGCATTTGTAACAAATACTTTTCGCTTTGCATTAGTCCGTACCAGTTTGATCTTCTCAAGGGAGGAAAATCCCTCAAGCGGTACTAATTCTCCACCTTCCTTTACCAATACAACCTTAGCGAAAACATTCGGATCCAGCGGTTCCTCAAAGAACTGCACTGTACCGTCCTCATGACGAATGTGGAAAAGGCTCTCCACCTTTGCAAGAGGATATTTCTTAATGTCTTCCGCTGTGTTAAAGTCTTCAAGACCCAACTCAGATTGAATCAGGAGCGTCACCATATTGCCGGCACCTGCCAGATGAACCAGCTTAACGTCTCCTTCTTTATTCTTAATGGATGCGTCCGTCGAACCTGCGCCCATATCAACAATAGCAATCGGTACGTTTGTACCAGGTGTTGTCAAAGCACCTTTGATAGCCATGTCGGCTTCAACGCCGCCGACATATACAGGTATTTTCAATCTGTCAGTCAACTCTTCAGCGATCATCTGCATCTGCAGACGGTCCGCCTTAACCATGGCCGCGATACCAACTGCGCTCTCCAGTGAAAACTCATTGGCGAGACCTCCCTTTACCTGCTGCGGATTGTAGGTATCCACCGCCAGTAAATCCTGAATCTTGATATCTCTCGGATGCTGGTTTGTAAGATTTGACATAACCTGACGAACTTTTTCAAGCATTCCGCCGGCATTCGTTCCCGGTTCGCCTTTAATATCTTCGATGACATCTATGCTTTTTACGGCATCCATCATCTTTTCGGCGCCTTCGTCAACGCCAACCGTTACTTTTTTCTTTTTACCAATAATTTCAATGGAACCAGCAGGAATCCGTCTTTCCTTTACGTCTCCCTCTGGTGTTTTAATTACAACGGCCGAGCGGTTTCCGATCAGCGCCCGGGCAATCGGGACAACCTGCTTTGTTTCTTCCGGTGTCAGTTTGAAGAGCGTCGCAATACCGTACGGATTGGAGAGAACCTCAACCACTCCGCCAACAGCGGCAACCTCAACGGCACAATTCATGCCCAGCGGGACCTTATCGACCATTCCCACCTCATCGACAATCGGAATCTTTTTCTCAAGACGGTTGTTAATTAAAACGCCATCATCGCGCTGGACAATGGCACCTGTAATATTTAATATTTTATTATACTGGTTGATAATCCTTGCAGCGGCTTCAAAGGAAATACTTGACGGGATAACCACTATCACGTCCGAACCTGATTCCACCTTCTCCAGCTTTGTGATAAGCTGGGAGGTTCCGACACCAATCCCAATACCGCCAGGGGTATTGGGATTGTGTCCAATCATAGTTGATTCAGTGATAATAGTCTCGGTAATCGTTTCCATAGCAACATCACCGATTACGGGAGCTGCCTCATTCACGCGAACTTCATCCAGATCGCTGATATCAAGCCCAACCTTGTCCAAAGCGTGCTTCAGAGACTGGAAAACTCCGTGAATATTCTGTTTTGTTCCTTTGATTCCAGTGGTACCTGTGATACCACTGGAAAGAAACGTCACATGCTTTCCGTCGATTCTGGCAACGGCTGTTTCTGTTGTCGCATTGCCAATATCAACGCCCGCAACTAATTTCACTTTATATACCTCCGTTGTTTCCACTTACATGCGGTCTCAGGGAGTCATATGCAGCAACTGTACTGCATCTAAGCTTCCTTTATTTACCGCAGAAGCTAATCAACTATTTTTTTAAACGTCCACGTTTTTCGTAGATGTCTGCAGCTTCTTTAACGAAGTTACCACAAACAGTAGCGCCATACTGGTTGATTAACTCATCACCGATAGCATATAACTCTGCTTTTGTGGAACGATAAGGTCTTAATGCATTGTAAATCTCAAGAAGTCTTGCATCTGGTACAGGGATTAACTCACCAGCTCTTCTTAAGTTTACTGCGAAGAATCCACGTCCTGCAGATTCAGCAACCTGAGCCTGTAATTCCAGAGTTTCTTTTGTAATACGGAAATCCTTAGCGTCTAAGGTACCATCGATAACGCCCTGTAATGTTAATTCATCCAGAGATTTACCTGATGCACTCTTGATCAACTCAGGTCTTTTTTCTCCGATAGGGTAATCTTCAACAGTTACTTTGCCTTCGCATTCGCAAGCTGCTGCAGAACCCTGCATGTTTTTAAGCACTTCCTGCATAATCTGTCTTACTAATAATTCCTGATCCACGATTGACACCTCCGTTTATTTAAATTCAACTTTAAGAGCTTTAGGAGCTTTATTTCTGTCAGCATGCTCTGTCTCTTTGATGTGCAGAACAGCGGATAAAGCCTGGTATTTCGGTCTTGCCATCTGATCATTTCTTACCGGTACAGGGTTTGGAGATTCGCCTTTTGCATATTTAGCAGCGTTCTTACCAATTGCTCTGTATGTTTCAAGGTCAATCAGAGGGCACTGAGGGAATAATTCCAGGTTAGACAGCGGTGGGAGGTCTTTCTGATGGATTACAGTAGTACCTTTGGACTGAATACCAATACCAATGCCTGATCCAGATAACTCTGCTGCATCATGAGCTACGAATGATACGTCAGATGTTCTGTAAACTTTAACGATACGGCAAGCAACGCCTTCTTCCTCAAGACCAGCCATGATCTCTTTGATGATAGCTGCGTGAGGAATACCAACGATATTCTTTGTCTGGGAAGCGCCAAAAGCAGGAGCAACACCTAAAACAACTTCGTTAGGGTTTGTACCTTTCTGAGCATCGCCAACTTCTGTGATGGTCATGCCTTCGGAACAGGACTCTTCAGCTGCTGCTGCGGAAGTAGCGTTCATTTCTTTGAGAACTTCAGCGATAACGCTTTTTAATAATCTTTCATCAATTGCCATTATAGTTCACCTTCCTTAAAATAGACTAACTAATTAATCTTTGACGGGTCAACAGCTGTACGAATGTTGCTGAGTTTTGCCCACAGTTCTGGGCTGATCTGGTAACCGGTCATAGGTCCTTCGTAGCAGTTCGGGCTGTTAACAGCAGAAATTACGTGGAACTTATCATCAAGCATGGAAGCTGTATGTAAGTAGTCACCAACAACTTTAGCTTTCTGAATGTTGAAGATAGATTCTGCAACATCTTCAAATCCGCCTTTGTAAAGAGCTTTAACGAAGTCAATACCTGTTACGCCGCGCTCAAGCATTTCTGTAGCAGCTTTAAGGTCAGCAACAACGTCACGGTCAGGCATATCCTGTGATCCACGAGCGTATGTACCAGCTTCAACTTCTTCGTCAGTGATTTCAGGTAATCCTAATTCACGGAAGAGAGCCTGAATAGCTCTTGCAGCTTTATTACGAGCAGCAACAACTTCTTCTTCTGTAGCAGGAACAAGACCTGCGTCAACTTTTAAGTCACGCTGGATAACTACCCAGTCATCATAGTCGTCTGCATCCCAGTTGGATCCAGCGAACATGTTATCATAGTTAGGTGTAGCAGAATATCCGGAACAGATGTAGTCAGTTCCCGGGATAAACTGAGGAATGGAACGAGCAACTCTACGAAGATCAGAATGTGTGAATGTCTGGTCGTTGGAAGATGCGTTCTCAAGGTCAAGCATAGCAGCAATTAAGTTCTCACAAGCGATGGCACGAACACCGCCAGGTACGGCAGCAGGTACACCAACACAAGATACGGAACCGTTCTGAGTTCCCTGAACACCAGCACCACGGGTAACACCAAGACATCTAGCCTCAAGGTAAAGCATGGATTTTCCTTCTGCCATACCCATCTGAACCTCAGAACCGGTACCGGATGTAAATCTCATCTTAACACCACGGGAAGCGTAGCAGGAAGCCAGGAATGCTTTGGACCATGGAGTATCGTCACCATCCATGAATACGTCTTCTGTTCCGTATACGGAAACTGTCTCAGCGTAAGCTGTGTAACCTCTCATACCAAGGTCAAGCTCTGTAGCCTCTTCTACAGCACACTGTGTAAGAATACCAGGACGTCCAACGTTAGCACCAAGCATGATAGCGATAGCATTGAAAGGAGCGTAACGAACGATACCAACTGTTGTCTCCATCTCAGCGAAACCACGAACAGCTGCCTCAGCTGCGTCTGCTGCAATCTGGATCATGTTGTCTTTTACGTTTGTAACGTGACACTGGTTAGCTGGTTTTAATCTACATCTCATCTTGGTAATACCCATCATTGTCTCAAGAACATTCAGGTTACCAACGATCTCTACTAATTTAGCAGGTGTAACTGCTGTTGTGTATTTCAGACACTCAGCTCTGTTTACGTTGATGTCAACGAGCATACGAGCGATTTCCAGAGAATCTTTAGCCATAGCTTCCTCTGCGAAATCAAGGTTAATAGCGTATTTAGCGATGAAAGCATCGAGCATATCAAACTCGTCTTTTGTTTTTCCATCCATCTCTACTACTTCGCCGTTCTCGATCTTGATAGAAGGAGTAGGGTCATATGGGCTGTTCATCGCAATAAATCCAACTTCTGGCCACTCTAAAGCGTAGCCGTCCTGATTAACAGGTCTTTGATCTAAATATTCAAAACGTTTACTTCTCACGGTCTCAACACCTCTCAATTTCTCAATTAAACTTTCTTCTATACTATTTAACAGAAGCTCCGATATCTGTCTGTCCGTTCATAATTATGTATACAGATATCACATTTACTTGTTACCTCACGCGTCTCTCATCCCGCATAAGGATCATTAAAAATCAAAGCGTTATCTTAGATATAAGGAACAGTAGTGGATTCCAGCGGCTCGTTCGGCTCTAAAGCTTTCAGTAACTGTTTTCCAACTTCTCTTGCGCCGATGATAGCCTGTCTAACTGCACCTGAATCTCCAGTAAAGAAGAAGTTAACCTCGTTGGAGAAGGATGTTCCGCCGTTACCTGGGGTAGCGATAGCGATAGGATCAATTGTAGCAGTCTTAGCAGCTGTATCCGCTAATACAACACCGATACCAGCAGGAGCACCTACGGTGATACCGAATGCTTTACCAACAACAGCGCCGAATGCTTTCTCTAAGCAGTAGGAAGCACGTGCTGTGTACTGGAACTCCAGATGTCCAGCGGAGTTGCCGTATACATCACCCATCTGTTTCTCAACAAAGCTTAATGCAACCTCTACAGCTCTTCTTGCATCGGATACATCCTCAGCACCGAAGATTGTTAAGGAACCATGTCCAGCGCCGCCTTCTGTATCTCTTGGGCACTCGCAAAGAACAATCTCAGTATTTGTAGCTTTTACAGCTTCGTCACATGCAAAAATCTGTGGGCCTGCACCAACACGGTCGGAAATAATACCGATAGAACGGTATTTAGGATCGATTTTCAGTAATTCATGAACGCTGTAGTCAAGGTTAGCAATAACAAGACCGATTGTATGGCCTAATGCTGTTCCAACATACTCTGTTAATCCGCAAAGATCTTCGTTGATTCCCTTAGGTGTTGGAGCTGCGATAGTTGTATCATTAGCGAAAGCACTTTCAGCCTGAGTGCCACCCATTTTTTTCATAACTTCGTCCATGATTTTAGCCATCATTTCATCTTTCATTGAATTATACCTCCATTAATAATTGATCAGACTAGGACTAAACTTATTGTGGTAAGATTTTTTCTACGTCTGTATGTGGTCTTGGGATTACATGGCTGGATACAACAGTACCTACTTTGTCAGCAGCAACAGTACCTGCATCAACAGATGCTTTAACAGCTCCTACATCACCTCTAACCATAACAGTAACTAAACCAGATCCGATTTTTTCATATCCCACCAGTGTTACGTTTGCTGATTTAACCATGGAATCGGCTGCTTCGATTGCGCCAACCAAACCTTTGGTCTCAATCATTCCTAAAGCTTCTTTCTGCATAATTGACCTCCTTATAAAAATTCTTGTCTGTCTGGATAGGACAGACTACCTTTGGTTGATTTACAGGATAGTATCATTATATAGCAACTTTCACAAAATTACTTGGCGTTTTCCTATAATTTTTAGCCTTTAAATATATATAATATTCTGAAAGCCAAACTTCGACATGATACTTTGTTGACATTTTTTCACCTGCACTGCAAAACAATTCCGTATGATATGTCTATTATTTTGCAATGTGGTCAAGAATCTTGTTGACGTCGTCCGCCGTAACCTTTCTCGGGTTAGCCTGGGTGCATGCGTCTGCCAGAGCCCGGCGTACGATCTCGTCTCTGTTAGCCTCAAACTCCTCGAGGGTAACGCCACATTCTGTGATACACATCGGACGGTCCATGTATTTCAGAAGACGGTTGATCTCTGAAATCAGGTTGGACACACCCACCTTAACTGTCGGCGCCGGCAGCCCTACGATACGGGCAAGCTTCTGGTATTTTTTTGCCGAATCATTGCTGTGTTTTGCCGCTTCTCTGTCCATATCCGCATTGAAATAGATGACATGCGGAAGCACAAGCGCGTTGGCACGGCCGTGAGGAATGTGGAAAATAGCTCCAAGTGCATGAGCGATACCATGGTTCAGTCCCAGATTAACAAGGCTGAACGCCATTCCCGCCAGGCAGGATGCCCGGTGCATTTTGTCCCTCGCCTTGATATCATACCCGTTGCGGTATGCCTTCGGCAGATATTCAAAGGCCAGCTCCATGGCTTTTTCCGCCAGACAGTCGGAACAGTCGCTGGCTGTCTCGGACACATACGCCTCAATGGCGTGGGTAATTACGTCCATGCCGGTATCCGCCGTGATAAATGGCGGCGCTGATTTGACCAGTTCCGGATCGAGGATCGCGATATCCGGCATCAGACTCTCGTCGATAAGAGGGATCTTCACGCCGGTTTTGGAATCGGTAACCACCGCAAACTGCGTCACCTCAGAACCTGTGCCGCTGGTGGTCGGAAGGGCAATCAGCTTAATCTTCTTTGTGCTCTCCGGATTCTGTGCAAGTTCAATCTTTCTCGCCATGAAAACGATGGCCTTCGCCGCGTCTATGGAAGAACCTCCTCCCAGCGCGACAACCACGTCGCAGTCTTTGTCCTGAAGGAAATCGATTCCTCTCTCGATCAAATCCATCGGCGGGTCAGGAATTACCTCGTCAAATACGGAAACTGAATTACAGTTTGACAACTTTTTAAGGATAATGTCAGCCATCCCCGAATCCACCATGAACTTGTCCGTGATAAGAACCGCGTTCTCATCCTTCTCTTCAAGCAGAGCGTCAATGGCATCCTCACTGAAAAGCACTTCAGTGGAAAGCTTAAACCGTTTCATTTTCCTCCTCCTTTCTTACTCTGTATTTTTCTCTATACTCAGACGGCGTCAATCCGGTTTTCTTTTTGAAAGCCTTGCTGAAATAATTCGCTTCATTGTACGCCAGATCCAAGGCAATATTAAGCACCGGTATATCGGTGTTCACAAGCATCTCCTTCGCCAGATCCATTTTGCGGTCTGTAACGTAGGTGATGAAATTCACCCCCATCTCTTTCTTGAAGATCTTGCTGAGATAGTAGGTGCTGATGTTGACGTGGTTGGCCACGTCCTCCAGGCTGATGCCCCGCTTTAAGTTTCTCTCTATGTAGTCCACGACGGACTTCATGCCGCCGTCGGACAGCTTCCCTTTGATGTTCATCTTATCAAAGAGAATATCAACCATCTTTACAACTTCATTGTAGGCATCATGTTTATTATTATAAAGCAGATATTTGATCTTAAGCTTCTCCATCTGCATTACAAGCTCGTTGGTATCACTGATATTGAGCTCCTCCGCGGTACGCACGATCATCTTTGCCAGATCCTGCAGCCGCTTGGAGATCACATTAACATCGTGATGTTCTAAATATAACTGGTCAATGTACTCTCTTAAAAGGTCTACAGTAGCTTTGTAAGAGCATTTTCTTAGTTCGACCTCAAGCTTTGACAACAATTTATTACTCTTATCGGTCTGAGGGCCTTCCCCAAGCCTTCCTGCGAAAGCCTTCACGGATTCAAGCAGCACCTCTTTACGGATAGGTTTCAGCAGAAAATCATCCACCTTCAGCTTGATCGCTTTGTGGGCGATATTAAAATCATCGTAGGCGGTGGTGATGATGATCACCGCCTGCGGCAGTTTCTTTCTGGCATATTTGATAACTTCCATGCCGTCGATACCAGGTATATTAATATCCACCAGAATAAGATTGATGTCACAATTTCCAATCATCTCCACGGCCTCGTACCCGCTTTTTGCCTCTCCGACGATCTCCACATCCGGCAGGTTCTCCTCCAGGAAGATCTTCATCGAGGTTCTCTCCAGTTCTTCGTCTTCCACTATTAAAATACGGTACAAAATGACACCGCCTTTCTACTGATTTTTCAACGGCACTTTAATGGTCACCTTCGTCCCCATGGACGGCTTGTTCTCGCTCTCGATCATGAGGGCATATTCATGCCCGAAATGATTGATCAGACGGCTGTTGATATTATAAATCCCCACGGCTCCTTCTTTTTCATTCTTGTAGGCGTCTCCCCGGAGAATACTGGTGATCTTCTCCGGCGCGATCCCGTCGCCGTCATCTATGATATCCACATACAGATCTTTATCTTCCCTGTGGGCTTTCACCTGAATCATGCCGCCGGACGCCCGGTTCTCCACCGCATGTTTGATGGAATTCTCCACGATGGTTGTCACTGACAGGAACGGCAGCTTCACCGTATAATATTCTTCCGGCACATCGATGCTGTACTGCATCCTGCTTCCCAGACGGATCTTCTGTATTTTCAGATAATTGACCACATAACCAATCTCATCACCCAGGGAACTCAGCGGCTGGCTGCTTTTGCGCAGAATATACCGCATCATATCAGAAAACGCATAGACCACATCTTCCGTCATCTTGGCATTTTCAAAAAATGCCAGGCGGCCGATGGTATTAAGCACATTAAAAAGAAAATGCGGATTAATCTGGTAGTGCAGAGCTTTAAGCTCTATCTCGCGCAGAGCCTTTTCCATCTCAATGCGCAGCTTCTCCTCCTTGATGAGCTTCAGATCCTTCTCCCGCAGCTCCGCATCCACCTTGTTGGCGTACTGTTTCTCCACGGAATAATTGTAGCTGTCGCAGAGAATCTGCGCCACCGCCAGTATTTTTTCCGTCGGCATGACCGCCACCTGTTTATAAAGCTTCATGAGCTCTTCATTTTCCTGCCATCCCTTGCTGGCAGGCGTAATCGGTTTCAGATCCTGAAAATCTGTACTGGTCACCTGTCCGGCAAGGATCGCTCCCACATACTGTCCCTTTATCATGATCGGAATCGCAAAGTCGATCAATCCGGCGTGGCAGATATAGGCATACGCTTTCCCGATTCTCTTGGCCTTTCTTCCTCCGCAGGCGTCACAGTAGTGGCACCTCTCCCTGAACTCGTCTATCTCCCGCAGTTTTTCACAAAAAGGAGTGAAATTACTGTATTCTGTTATCGGCGTTCCGTTACAGTCTACACTGACAAACGCAAGATTGGTCGCCTTCGCCCAATTATCCTGCAAATTCTGCAGCTCTTTCACATCTATGACATCTTCAATATAAATATTATTTCTATCTGCCAACGATCTGTCCTCCATCCACTGTAGTCACTTCACAAAACCCGGCAAGCTTTACTGATACCGCTTTCTTCTCCCCTTTTTCATCAAATACTGATACGCCCTCTCCGCACAGGCGCAGGCATCCTCCGTATAGCAGTCGGCGCCGATCTTTCTCGCCTGCTGCTCATCCAGAAAATATCCGCCCACCATAAAATACACCCGATTGCGAATGCCCCTGTCTTCAAATGCTTCCACAACCGCACGCATATCTTCCCCTGATTTGGATAATATTCCACTCATACATACGATCTGCGCCCGGCTGGCAATGGCCTCGTCCACAAACCGCCGGGGAGAAACGTCCACTCCCAGATCGACAACATGAATATTCTTACTTTCCATCATCATCTTCACAAGATTCTTTCCAATGTCATGCATATCGCCCTTTACTGTACCGAGAACAACCGTGCCCACCTCTTTGGAATTGCTGCTGCCGGTATAGCTTCTGAGCGACTGCACCCCCTTGTCAAGCGCTCTTGTGACACTTAATATCTCCGGGACTCCTACTTCTTCCCGTCGGAACTTCTCCGCAATCTGTCCCATTCCCGCCAGAAATCCGTCTTCCAGAATGCTCTGGGCGGAAATTCCTTCTTCCAGCGCCATTTTAACCAGGTCTGTCACCCGCTTACCCTGTCCTTTTTTCAGGGAATCAATAATCTCATCAATAATCGCGCTCATTTCTCTCCTCCACGCATCAAAGGACTCATTTATCCTTATTCTATACTTTTTTGCATGAAAAAGCAAATTATTATCGTATATTTTACAATCTTTTTTAATTATCCAAAATATTCCACAACTTTTCCTGGTAGAATACGACTAATTTTATTCAAGAAATAGATAGCTTCTGGCAAAAAAAGAAAAGAAACCGGAGAAAATGGTTCTCACGGTAAATATTTACCTGATTTTTCATTTTCTCTCGGTTTCTTTACAATAAACTACAGTATTTTATTGTTTCTTATAACCGTATACCGGCATTCTGTCTCATTACAAAAAGTATCAGCGAAGCTCTACCTTCTCCAGATGCCAGATATCGTGTACATACTCTTCGATGGTTCTGTCAGAGGAGAACTTGCCGCAGTGAGCAGTCTGCATCATCGCCATACGCGCCCAGCGTTTCTCATCGCGGTATGCCGCTTCCACTCTCTTCTGAGCTTCTTTGTAGGATTCAAAGTCTGCCAGAATGAAGTACATATCCTTCTGCATGAGAGTATCGTACAGCGGACGGAACAGATCCGGATTCTCCGGACAATAGAAGCCGTTGATCATCTGGGTCATTACCCGGCGGATATCATCATGGCTGTTGTACAGATCAGCCGGATGATAGTTTTTATTCTTCTCGTATTCCATAACCTGCTCCGCAGACATACCGAAGATGAAAGCGTTCTCTTCGCCAACTTCTTCCACGATCTCCACATTGGCGCCATCCATAGTTCCGATAGTCACCGCGCCGTTCAGCATGAACTTCATGTTTCCTGTTCCTGACGCCTCTTTGGAAGCGGTGGAAATCTGCTCGCTGACGTCGGCCGCCGCAAAGATAAGCTCTGCGTTGGATACACGGTAGTCTTCGATGAAGACAACCTTCACTCTGCCGTTGATGGCCGGGTCATTGTTCACACGGTCTGCCACGGCGTTGATGAGCTTGATGGTCAGCTTGGCTGTATCATAGCCTGCCGCCGCCTTGGCGCCGAAAACAAAGGTACGCGGCACGATATCCATCTCCGGATGCTCTTTGAGCAGGTTGTAAAGATGCATAACGTGCATGATGTTCATGAGCTGACGTTTGTACTCATGAAGTCTCTTTACCTGACAGTCAAAGATGGAACGAGGGTCCACATCGATGCCGTTGTGTTCTTTGATATATTTTGCAAGGCGAACCTTGTTCTGATATTTGATGTTCATAAACTCCTGCTGACACTTCTCATCGTCCACATAAACGCCCAGTTTGCCGATATGGGAGAGATCTGTGATCCAGTCGTCGCCGATCTTGTCGGTTACCCAGGAAGCCAGCAGAGGGTTTCCGTGAAGCAGGAATCTTCTCTGAGTGATACCGTTGGTTTTGTTGTTGAACTTCTCCGGCATCATCTCATAGAAATCTTTCAGTTCGCGTTTCTTGAGGATATCGGTATGCAGGCGTGCCACGCCGTTGACGGAAAAGCTTCCGGCGATGGCAAGATGAGCCATGCGCACCTGTCCGTCATAAAGGATTGCCATCTTGCGTACCTTTTCCTGGTCGCCCGGATATTTGGCCTGGATCTCCATGACAAAACGACGGTTGATCTCCTCCACGATCTGGTATACACGAGGAAGCAGTCTGGAGAACAGCTCGATTGGCCATTTCTCAAGAGCCTCCGCCATAATGGTATGGTTAGTGTAAGCACAGGTCTTTGTGGTCACATCCCACGCCTCTTCCCATGTGAGGTCCTCCTCATCCACGAGAATACGCATCAGCTCGGCAACTGCCACCGTCGGATGAGTATCATTCAGCTGGAAGGTCACTTTCTCATGGAACTTACGGATATCATCATGAGTCTCTTTGTATTTCTGTACCGCTCTCTGCACGGAAGCGGAGATGAAGAAATACTGCTGTTTCAGACGAAGCTCCTTACCTGCCATATGGTTATCGTTCGGGTAAAGCACTTCGCAAATGGTTCTCGCCAGGTTTTCCTGCTCCACTGCTTTCTGATACTCACCCTTATCAAAAGAATCCAGATTAAAAGTATTGATTGCTTCCGCATCCCAGATACGGAGAGTATTCACGATATGATTGCCATAGCCCACAACCGGCATATCATACGGTACGGCGCGGACGCTCTGATATCCTTTCTGCACGAACTTAGACCGTCCGTTGTGATTCTCCACATCCACATAGCCGCCGAACTTCACCTCAACAGAGTACTCGTCTCTTCTGATCTCAAACGGATTGCCGTTCTTTAACCAGTCATCCGGCGTCTCGATCTGATAGCCGTTCTCGATCTTCTGTTTAAACATACCATAGTGGTAGCGGATGCCGCAGCCGTATGCCGGATATCCCAGAGTAGCCAGGGAATCCAGGAAACATGCTGCCAGACGGCCGAGTCCGCCGTTGCCGAGAGCCGCATCCGGCTCCTGATCTTCGATCAGGTTCAAGTCAAGACCCATCTCCTCGAGAGCCTCGCGGACCTCGTCATAGCAGGTCAGGTTGATCATGTTATTACCCAGGGCACGGCCCATAAGAAACTCCATGGACATATAATACACCGTCTTTTTGTCCTGAGCGGCATACGCCTTATGGGTCTCGATCCAGTTATCAATAATATCATCTTTGATGGAGTAGGCTACCGCCTGATAAATCTGCTGCGGAGTTGCCTCTTCCAGTGTCCGGCGGAACAGCACACGAGTGTTTGCCTCCACCTCTTTTTTGAACTTCTTCTTGTTAAAGGTTGTTTTCTTAATCAATTGGGGAATCCTCCTACATCATCTTTTTTCCACGGAAAGCTGTACTTTCTCGCCGTTGATATTCCATTCCTTGGAATATCCCCGCTCTGCATCGAAAACGATCTCTTCTGCCAATACATCCCGTTTAACCAGGTCCGCGTTGTCGGCCATAATTGCCCTGATCGTATCGTTGCCGCTCTCGCAGACCACAATGTGGTCGGTCACTTCAAAACCAGCTTCCTTCCGCATTGTCTGAATCTTGCTAATGATTTCCCTTACAAATCCTTCTTCAATCAACTCCGGCGTCAGATTCGTATCAAGCACAACAGTAACCCCACGATCTTCCTGTGATACAAATCCCTCTTTCTGTGTCGTTGTGATGAGCAGTTCCTCCGGAGTCAAATCAATCTTACCATCATTCACTGCAATTGTCAAAATGCCCTCGGCATCCAGCTGCTTTTTCGCAGCGCTTCCGTCAATCTCCGCCAGCGCTTTACTGATCTGTCCCAGCTGTTTGCCGTATTTCGGTCCCAGAAGACGGAGCTGAGGTTTAAACGTATATCCGGCAAATTCGGAAACATCTTCTCTGAATTCAACATTTTTCACATTAAGCTCTTCTTCGATGATCTGCTTATAGAAAATGTTCAGATCACTGTCGGCTTTCACAAACATCTGTCCGATCGGCTGACGGTTCTTGATGCCGGAAGCATTTCTTGCGGCACGGCCGAGAACGACAATGTCGAGAACCTCCGCCATGTCTTTTTCAAGCTGCGCGTCGATCATCTCTTCCTTTACTTCCGGGAAGTCGCACAGATGAATACTCTCCGGTGCATTTTTATCCACCGTTCTCACCAGATTCTGGTAGATATCTTCCGTCATGAACGGAATCATCGGTGCCGCAGCCTTGGCGACAGTCACAAGCGCTGTATACAGCGTCATATAGGCGTTGATCTTATCCTGCTCCATGCCTTTTGCCCAGAAACGGCTTCTGGAACGACGCACATACCAGTTACTCATGTCGTCCACAAAACTCTGAAGAACCTTAGCGGTCTCCGGAATCTTGTAGTTGTTCAGATTATCATCCACAGCCTTTACGGTGGAGTACAGGCGGGACAGGAGCCATTTATCCATGACGGACAGCTTCTCATAATCCAGCGTGTACTGGGTCGGATCAAAGGAATCGATATCCGCATACAGTACAAAGAATGCGTAAGTATTCCAGAGAGTTCCCATGAACTTACGCTGTCCTTCTGTCACCGCACCGTCGTGGAAACGGTTTGGCAGCCATGGCGCGCTGTTGGAATAGAAATACCAGCGGATGGCGTCTGCACCGTGACGCTCCAGAGCATCAAACGGATCCACCGCATTTCCTTTGCTCTTGCTCATCTTCTGTCCATTCTCATCCTGCACATGACCGAGGACGATAACGTTCTCATACGGCGCCTTGTTGAACAGCAGAGTGGACTCTGCCAGCAGAGAATAGAACCATCCACGGGTCTGATCCACCGCCTCGGAGATAAACTGCGCCGGGAACTGCTGCTCAAAAAGTTCCTTGTTCTCGAACGGATAGTGATGCTGTGCAAACGGCATCGCTCCGGAGTCAAACCAGCAGTCGATAACCTCCGGTACACGGTGCATGGTCTTACCGCAGTCCGGACAGGTAAATGTCACCTCATCGATATATGGACGGTGCAGCTCTACCTTTGCTGCTTCCGGATCGCCGCTTCTGTCGGCCAGCTCCTGACGGCTTCCGATGGCTTCCATATGGCCGCAGCCTTCGCACTCCCATACATTTAACGGAGTACCCCAGTAACGGTTTCTGGATACGCCCCAGTCCTGCAGGTTGTTAAGCCAGTCTCCAAAACGTCCCTTTCCGATGGACTCCGGAATCCAGTTGATGGTGTTGTTGTTGCGGATCATGTCTTCCTTCACCGCCGTCATCTTGATGAACCAGGACTCTCTCGCATAGTAGATCAGCGGTGTGTCACATCTCCAGCAGAACGGATAATCATGCTCGAACTTCGGCGCGTCAAAGAGCAGTCCCTTCGCGTCCAGGTCTTTTAAGATCATCGGGTCCGCGTCTTTTACAAATGTACCGGCATAATCGGTCTCTTCCGTCATCTCGCCCTTGCCGTTTACGAACTGTACGAACGGCAGATCGTATTTTCTGCCCACCTTGGAGTCGTCCTCACCGAAGGCCGGCGCGATATGAACGATACCGGTACCGTCGGACATGGTAACATAGTCGTCACAGGTCACATAGAATCCTTTTTTGTGCTGTTTATCAGCAGCAACGCCCGCTGCGGCAAAGAGAGGTTCGTATTCCTTGCGTTCCAGATCCGTTCCCTTCATGGTCTCAAGAACTTCGTACGCCTTCTCACCTTCTTCGGCCAGCTTGCCGAGCACCTTGTCAAGAAGGGCTTTTGCCATATAGTAGGTATAGCCGTCGGCAGCTTTTACCTTGCAGTAATCCTCCTCCGGGTTCACACAGAGCGCCACGTTGGACGGCAGGGTCCATGGCGTGGTGGTCCATGCCAGGAAGTAAGCGTCCTCGCCCACCACCTTGAAACGTACCACAGCGGAGCGCTCCTTGACAGCCTTATAGCCCTGCGCCACCTCGTGGGAGGACAGCGGGGTTCCACATCTTGGACAGTACGGAACGATCTTAAATCCTTTATAAAGAAGGCCCTTGTCCCAGATGGTCTTTAACGCCCACCACTCGGACTCGATAAAATCGTCGTGATAGGTAACATACGGATTATCCATATCCGCCCAGAAACCGACGGTCCCTGAAAAGTCTTCCCACATTCCTTTGTACTTCCAGACGGATTCTTTACATTTGCTGATGAACGGGTCCAGACCGTACTCCTCGATCTGTTCCTTGCCGTCCAGGCCCAGAAGCTTCTCGACCTCCAGCTCCACCGGCAGACCATGGGTATCCCAGCCGGCCTTTCTCGGCACCATGTATCCTTTCATGGTGCGGTACCGCGGGATCATGTCCTTGATGACACGGGTCAGCACGTGGCCGATGTGCGGCTTGCCGTTGGCGGTTGGCGGTCCGTCATAAAATGTGTAGGTCGGACAGCCCTCTCTCTGTTCCATACTTTTCTTGAAAATGTCATGGTCCTTCCAGAACTTCGCAGTCTCTTTTTCCCGTTCCACGAAGTTCAGATTCGTTGAAACTTTCTTATACATTTTTTCCTCCTGTCACTGATGTTTCCGTGAAATAAAAAAAGCTCCCATCCGTAACAGGATGAAAGCACACGCGTTTCACTATACCACCTTTACATACTATCATATGTCTCTCTTATAACGGTGAGATTCCGTCGTCGCTTACTAAAACCCTTCAGCGGCGCAACTCAGGAGTGATGTTCGGCAATCTCTTACTGGCAGCGGGTTCGCACTGTCCCCGCCTCACTGGGAGCGTTCGGAAATGCTTACTGTCTCCGTCTTTGTTTTTTACTTTTTTGACACTTGTATCATCATATACTACTTGCGCAAAAATGTCAATTATAAATCGGTGGCGTTTTTCATAATATTATGGTAAAATAGCAGACAAACCTTGTGTTAAATGCATAGAAGCATCTGCCATAAGGGAATACTACACTTTATTATAGAAAGAAACCGACTGATTTCTTCTTAAATACCATGACGGAAAGGAGTCCACATGATTAGAAAATTCATTGTTTCTTTTCTTTGTGTTGTGTTTATCGCGGGAGTTATTTTCTCCGGTTTTCTGTTTCTCTATTTTGCAATCCCAAGCCAGCAGGCAATGAGCTCCATCAGCCTTCCTTCCACCGTGGAAGATTCAGAAGAGACGGAGAACGCCTCTACAGAGGAGGAACAAAACAGCGAGGACATTTACGTGGCCGATGTACATCAGTCTCTGACCCTGAGGGATGGACCAAGCAGTGATTCTGATGAGATTGCCAGCCTGACACCTATGACACATCTGAGATTGATCGAGTTTGTGGAAGATACAGATTACGCACTGGTAGAAGTGCAGACCGGCGAATACGAAAGCTACAGAGGATATGTAAACAACGAATACATCACCCGTCTGGGTGAATCGACGATTCGTGTCGGAACAGAGGAGTAAGATTATGTTTTCCAGCAACCTGACAATGATGACTGATTTATATGAGCTGACCATGATGCAGGGTTATTTTTTGAACGGCAATAACGATACGGTTGTGTTTGATATGTTCTACCGCACCAATCCAAGCGGCAGCGCCTACGCCATCACCTGCGGTCTGGCTCAGGTCATTGACTATGTAAAGAACTTGAGTTTTTCTTATGACGATATTGATTATCTGAGAAGCCTGCACATCTTTCGCGAGGATTTTCTGTCCTATCTCGCAGGCTTCCATTTCAGCGGCGACATTTATGCCATACCAGAAGGCACCGTTGTCTTCCCGAAGGAACCGCTCATCAAGGTCATCGCCCCGATCATGGAGGCGCAGCTGGTGGAGACGGCGATCTTAAATATCGTCAATCACCAGAGTCTCATCGCCACAAAAGCGTCCCGGGTCGATTATGCTGCCGGCGGCGGAGTAATGGAATTCGGTCTTCGCAGAGCCCAGGGACCGGACGCCGGAACTCTCGGAGCAAGGGCGGCTGTCATCGGCGGCTGTACCGGCACGTCAAATGTACTGGCCGGCGAGCTGTTCGGCATCCCGGTGCAGGGTACTCACGCCCATGCATGGATCATGAGTTTTCCAGATGAATACACCGCCTTCAAGACCTACGCCGACATGTATCCGAACGCCTGCATTCTTCTGGTGGACACCTATGATACGCTGAAGTCCGGCGTACCGAACGCCATCCGCGTCTTTAAAGAGATGCGCGAACAGGGTATCCATTCCAAATTCTACGGCATACGTCTGGACAGCGGCGACCTGGCGTACCTGTCCAAGAAGGCGAGAAAGATGCTGGATGACGCCGGCTTTACCGATGCGGTCATCTCTGCCTCCAGCGATCTGGACGAGTATCTGATCGACAGCCTGCGGACTCAGGGCGCCGCCATCACTTCCTGGGGTGTGGGAACAAACCTGATCACCTCCGCGGATAATCCGGCCTTCGGCGGCGTATACAAGCTGGCTGCCATCAAGAAGCCGGGTGAGGAAGAGTTTACCGCCAAGATCAAAATCTCCGAGAACCCGGAGAAAATCACCAATCCGGGCAACAAAACCATCTTCCGTATCTATGACAAAGAAACCCGGAAGATCAAGGCGGATTTGATTTGTCTGGCAGGAGAGACCTACGACGTCTCCCAGGATCTGAAGATCTTCGACCCGATCTCCACCTGGAAGAAGTCCACCATACCGGGCGGAACCTATCACATGCGGGAACTTCTGGTTCCGGTCTTCCTGAACGGCCAATGCGTATATGAATCTCCGGATACCATGAGCATTAAGAGTGTCTGCCAGGAAGAATTAAATACCTTATGGGATGAAAACCGCAGATTGATGAATCCTCAGACCGTATACGTAGATTTATCCCAGCCGCTCTTTGATCTGAAGCGCCGGCTGCTTGAAAACGAAAAATAATAATATTACGAAAAAAGTGGCAGCCATCGACTGGCCGCCACTTTTTCTGGCTTTATACATGTATTTGCGAGAGCGGCCCCGAATGCCGCTCCCATTTTGGAGAAGGTATTTTGTTACGTTATTAGCAACAAAATCTATAATGTATTGGGGGGGTTACGTCTATTATAATAGCATCTGTTTCTCCTGAAGTGTGCATAAACTTTATTTATTTCCTTTGGTTTTTTTATGCATTTTGTCAAAATACATGTCAAAGTTTTCCAAACTATCTGACAATAAGAATGATTACTATATGTCAGCATCCGGCGCTTCACATCCGGCAGCCGGCCAATATTTTACGCACGAAAAAAGGATGGCAATTCCGAACGCCATCCTTTTTTGGAGAAGGTATTTTTGTTACTTATTGGGTGTAGCAAAAACTATATAATGTATTGGGGGGGGTTACGTCTATTATAATAGCATTCCCTATTAAATAAGTGTGCACAAAAAAATATTTTTTTAACAAAAAAATTTGTGCATGATAGAGTGTTTTCGACACGGATTGGTCATATTATCTGAATTTCTATCGTTTTCCGCTGCATTTCTCACGTTTTTGCCACAATTCTATTGATTTTACCCTGTTTTTACGTTTCTTTACAACAATATTTTATCAGAAATATTGTGCAAAAAGTCAAAAACGCAAAAATTTATGACTTTAAATTAACAAGAAAAACATTTTACATCATACAAAAAAACAGGGCGGACTACTGAAATTGATTCAGCGCGGCCGCCCCGTTCTGTTATTATACTTGCGCGCCCTGTATCGGCGCATTTTCACGGTTCTCAAAGAGTGCCTCAAACTCTTCGCGGTTGATTCTCTCTTTTTCAATGAGAAGAGCTGCACAGGCATGCAGCACATCCATATGCTCAAGGATGATCCGCTTTGCGTCTGCATAGCAGTCATCTACCAGTTTCTTCACTTCTCTGTCAATCTGGCTCGCCACTTCTTCACTGAAGCTTCTGGAATGTCCCAGATCTCTTCCCAGGAAGACCTCGTCGCTGTTTTCCTCATAGTTGATAAAGCCCAGATTCTCGGACATGCCGTACTGCGTGATCATGGCTCTGGCTGTGGCCGTGACACTCTTGATATCCTGAGACGCCCCCGTGGTCACATCATTAAAGATCAGCTCCTCAGCGATCCTTCCGCCCATACCTACTTTGATATCCTGAATCATCTTGCTCTTAGTATTGAACACGTTATCATTCTCCGGCAGCGGCATGGTATATCCAGCCGCGCCGACTCCTGTCGGGATAATGGAAACTGTGTAAACCGGTCCCACATCCGGAAGCACGTGGAATAAAATAGCGTGGCCGGATTCATGATAAGCCGTGATCTTTTTCTCCAGCTCCGGAATCAGACGGCTTTTCTTTTCCGTGCCGATCCCCACTTTGATGAACGCCTTCTGCACATCTTCCATCTTGATAAAACGACGGTCATGCCTTGCCGCAAGAATCGCCGCCTCATTCATCAGGTTCTCCAGGTCTGCTCCGGAAAATCCCGGCGTCGTTCTGGCAATCTGATGCAGATCCACATCCTGCGCCAGCGGCTTACCCTGAATATGCACCCGGAGAATCTCTTCTCTTCCTTTCACATCCGGGCGGCCCACCGCCACCTTGCGGTCAAACCGACCCGGACGCAGAATCGCCGGATCCAGAATATCCACCCGGTTGGTGGCCGCCATGACAATGATTCCTTCATTGACGCCAAAGCCGTCCATCTCCACCAGCAGCTGATTTAAGGTCTGCTCTCTCTCGTCGTGACCGCCGCCAAGGCCCGTGCCTCTTCTTCTCGCCACGGCGTCGATCTCATCAATGAAGATGATACACGGCGAATTTCTCTTTGCTTCTTCAAACAGGTCTCTCACTCTGGAAGCGCCGACGCCGACGAACATCTCCACAAAGTCAGAACCGGAAATGCTGAAAAACGGCACGTCAGCCTCTCCTGCCACTGCTTTGGCAAGGAGAGTTTTTCCGGTACCCGGAGGGCCCACCAGAAGAACACCTTTCGGGATTCTGGCTCCCACCTCAATGAACTTGCCCGGATTCTTCAGGAAATCCACAATTTCCTTCAGTTCCTCCTTCTCTTCCTGGAGTCCCGCCACCTGATTAAACTGCACTTTCTTTACATGCGGATCCTGCATCTTCGCGCGGCTTTTTCCGAAATTCATCATTTTTCCATTGCCGCCGCTGCCTGCAGCCCGTCCCAGCATCAGAAACATAAACACAAACATGACGATCATCAGCAGGGCATACGGCAGAATCCCTGTCAGAAGCCCGCCGGCACGGTTTACATTTGACACCACATAGGTGACATTGTACTGTTTCGCATCGGTAATGACTTCATTAACGTCTGTGACATGCAGAGATTCTTCTTCCCCTCCGACAAAGTTCACGTTAACTGTTCCCGTAGGGACTTCTTCATTCTGCATGATTTCTATGGATTGAATCTCTCCCTCCGACAGATCCTGCTCAAACTGAGTATAAGTGTATACATTATCGCTGGAAGCCAGATTCCGCTGCATGTAATAACTTACAAAAGAATAGATCAGCAGCATCACAATCAGAAAAACGAGAAAATTTTTAAAGTTCTTATTCAATGACTGCTCCTTTCCTCTCCGGCTCTGCCTCCGCATTATCGGCGGCGTCCGGTTCTACAACTCCGATAAATGGAAGATTTCTGTATTTCTGCGCGTAATCAAGACCATAGCCCACAACAAATTCATCCGGAATATCAAAGCCCAGATAATCAATCTGTACTTCCACTTCCCGGCGGTCCGGCTTGTTCAGCAGCGCGCACAGACGGATACTGGCCGGATTTCTCTGTTTTAAGACAGGGATTAAATAATGCAGCGTGCGCCCGGAGTCAATAATATCTTCCACAATAACCACTTCTTTTCCTTCCATGGAATCGTCCAGGTCTTTCTTGATACGGACAATTCCCGAGCTGCTGGTGGCATTGCCATAACTGGAAACCTGCATGAAGTCCAGGGAAACCGGTACGGTGATATGCTTTGCCAGCTCACAGGCAAAAAACACGCCTCCCTTCAGAATACAGATTAAATGTACTTCTTTTCCCGCATAGTCTGCGCTGATTCGTTCGCCCAGCTCTTTAATCTTATCGTTTACTTTTTCTTCCGGTATCAGCACACTGATCTTATCGGCCATTGTTATCCTCCATTTCTCATTTCACACTGTTACTTTTTATAATTTTATCTTCTGCCCGGACGACAAGCACCGTTTTGGTATCCGGTTCCACTCTGTACGCTTCGCTGATTCTTCCTCCCAGCACCCACAGCACATGGGAGCCTTCTGTCAAAAGAATCTTCGCATCCCGCTCCCCGGCAGGAATCTTTTCATCTATGAAATAGCGTCTCAGAGATTTATGCCGTCCCCCTTTGTCTACAACAAAATAATCGCCGGTTTTACGGCTCCTTAAACAAAGAGTACTTTTTATTCTATCATAAGCAAAGTATTTCACACAATCATTTTTTTCGATATCACCGCCATGAAATTCTTCCAGGCGAAAAGAAATATGCCCTCCGCCGGGAAAATCTATCTCATAAGAACCTTCCCTCTCCAGACGTTCCATATCTACCCGCTGCGGCCGAACTGCTTCTTCTTCCGCCTTCTGCCGTGCATCTTTTCTGGATTGCAGATACGCTTCCCTGCGCAGCAGCGCAACTCCCTCACATTTTCTCTCTGCCGTAAGCCCAAAAGGCAATTCCAGATATTTTCCCGGCCTTTTGCCGAAAAGTCCTGCCACCTGTTCAACATGTACCGCAGAGATATCCCTCTGTCCTCCCGCCATGGCGGCGATCATGCGACGCACGGTCTCGGACAGCTCTGCCGGGTGCATCAGCGCCGCCGCTTCCAAGGGCAGCAAACAGCAATCTTCTTTCCAGAGCACATTTTCTTCATAAATCTTCTGAAACGCCGGCTCGAGATAATCCATGATCTCCGCCGCCTGCCGGGAAATATGCGCCAGATGCTCCACCGCCGCCGGATTCACCCGCCGCATATCGGGCAGCAGACGGTGCCGGATGAAATTACGACTGTAGGCGTCATCCATATTTGTGCTGTCTTCCACATATTCTTGTCCAAGATCATTTAAAATGGCGCAGATTTTTTCCCTTGTCAGGCACAGAAGCGGACGGATAATATTTCCGGTCACCGGACGAATCCCCGCAAGCCCTCTCAGACTGGTTCCCCTCGCCATACGGAAGAGCACAGTTTCCGCCAGATCATTTTTATGATGGGCGACGGCGATCTTATTGCATCCCCATTTTCCGGCGAACATATCAAAGCAGTCATAGCGCGCCAGCCGTCCCGCCTCTTCCAGAGAGCAGCGCCGCCGCGCGCTTTCTTCTGCCACATCTCTTTTTACCGCTGCAAAAGGAATCTGCCAGTATTCACAGAACCTTCCGGCAAATCTTTCATCTCTCTCTGCCTCACTGCCGCGGAGTTGATGATTTACATGTACCGCTGCTATCTTAATATGTATTTTTTTCTGCGCCCACAGAAGATACCGCAGCAGACATACGGAGTCCGCCCCGCCGGATAGTCCCGCCAAAACATAATCCCCGTCCTCCAGCATGTGATTTTCTTTTACAAATCCATGAACTTCTTCCCACATCGTTTATCCTTTTCCTCTATTTTTTGAGCAAGCCGGCTTCGGGCCGGACGTCTTTCTCACAGATTCCTGCTCTTTTGCCGTACAGTTTCCCACACAGCCGCCACCAGCACCGTACGGTCGTCGTCATGACCGTCTTCCGGAACCGGCGCCGCCCGCATCAATTCATCGGCAAACCGCTGGGCGTTGGTCGTTTTGATATTCTGTAATATTGTTTCCATACGGGGTACATCGTCAGATATAGTCTCAAAATCCAGCATCCCGTCAGAGAGCATAATTACCATATCCCCATCATACAGCTTTCGACGGCAAATTTCAAACCTCTGTTCTGTGAGGCATCCCGGCGGCAGACTGGATGCAGTGATGCGTTCCACGGTTTTTTTGTGCCGGACAAAAGTTGCCGTTCCTCCTGCTTTTAATGTCTTTAAAGTCCCTGTCTGCAGCGAAACCACCGCCGCATCCAGAGTCGCATATTCCGCCTTTTCTTTTGTCAGCAAAATGTTGTGAAGGATTTCCAGTGCATACTCTTCATGGATTCCCGCTTCCAGCATAGCCTCAAACGTCTCTATGAGTTTCCGGCTGTCATTATAGGCGGGTTCTCCCACCCCCATCCCGTCGGAAAGCAGCATTACCGCCCGTTTTCTGTTATAGTTGGCAAAAGAAAACGTATCTCCGCAGACCGTCTCTCCCTTTTTACTGCGGCGGCAGATTCCAAACACAACCTGAAAACTTCCTTCTTCCACCAGTGAAAGCCTGTTTCTGCCGGAACGCACCCAGGATCCTGTTCCGATATTACAAAATTCCTTTCCATATACTGAAGAGAGCGCCTGAAGCACTCCCGTTATTTTCCGGGAACCGGCGATGGGCCGCAGACTCAGCGTCACATTTAGAAGCCCGCTTTCATCGGTCATCTCCTGTCCCTCCAGGAAACGGAACCCTCTGCGCAACAGAGCAAGGCTCAGTTTTCTTTTTTTCTCCCCTTTCAGCGTTGTTCCGGCAGACAACAGTCTCCGGCATTCCTGCATCAGCATGTATTGAGAGATCATCTGTTTATGCATTATCTGCCGAAGGCTGCTCATCCTCCGCTCCCAGCACCGGTTCTGATAGAGCATCCGGAACAGCCACGCCATTTCTTCCATAAAAGGCTGGAAATAGACGCACTGCTTCCGGAATTCATTGGAAGCCATTCTGCCGTCCACCCGGCTTTCCCGGGCCGCCTTCCCAAGAATAGAGGAAATCTCAGCCAGCGTTTTCTCCCTTTTTCCGCCAAAACATTCCCTGTATTTCGGGCATCTCCTGCAGACATCTTCTGTCAAAGCCGTATATATAAATTCTGTCCCTTTCCGGGATACCATCTCCTGCCGCTCCTCCGGGCATTCCGACAGACGCAGCAGCTCCCTCAGAGAATCCTCAAACATCTGAAGCCGATGATATACCTCGCCTTCCAGGGAAAGCTCTCTCATCTTTTCTTTCATAATCCACCCCCACATCTTCTATGCTATTATATAGAGAGGCAGCGGATTCGTTTGTCAAAATGTGTCAGGGAATTTACAGAAAAAGAAAAAAGGCCCTTTCGGGCCTCCTGAAAAGAAGTAGCGGGAACTGGATTTGAACCAGCGACACCACGGGTATGAACCGTGTGCTCTAGCCAACTGAGCTATCCCGCCGCACTCAACGAGCGATATAATACCACAGAAAGAAATCTGTGTCAACTATATTTTACTTATTTTTTATTATTTTTTTATTCTTCCGCGCTGCCGGCGGATCCGGCGTCTTCCGTCTCCTCTTCTGCCGCACCGGTAGTCTCCCCTGCATCGCCATTTTCTGACTGCTGCAAAGAATATTCATCCCTGTCGATCATACCCAGACGTTCTCTGGCCATCTTCTCCTTAAACTCCGGGGAGTCCATATTGGTCCGTTCTTCCTCCAGCGTCTTATTTGTCTCCTCGATCTCCCGGATCTCTGTGCTCAGTTCTTCTATAGTTTCTTCATACCGGGCAGCCCTCCTGTTCAGATTCTGATAACCAAATGCGGCGGCAACCAGAATGATAACAGCGAAAATGAGTACTGTTACAGATTTTTTTGTAAAAAAGCGTTTTCGGAATCTCTCATTAAACTGTTTGCTATTTTTTCTTTTCTTTTTCATCTGCCCACCTGTCTCCAAGCTGCATTTTACCCTCCTCAAGACAGCACGAGCTGACGGACGGCAAAAATGCTTTCCCTTACTTCCTGCTCCTCACTATTCTAACGGTTCTGACCAATTTTTTCAATCTCTTTGAAATAGAATTCACAATTATTTTTACAGGGAGAAACAAAATACCAGCAGCCTTTCCCAGTAAAAAAGCCGCCGCGCCCACTATCAGCTCCATTATTTTTTCCACCGGCGCACTCAGCACAAAAAAATATGCAACAGCTCCCGCGAACAAGCCCAAAAGTACATAGAACCGGATACGTCCCTGATTATATATCTGAAACAGAAGAAAAAGCCCCGCCGCCGCGCTGAGACAAAATACCACATCCTCCATGTGCACCGTCCGGTTCCGGTGAGATACCTTTTTGCGGACGGCGCGAAAAAAATCATACCACACTCCAAGTATGACGCCATAAAGCATGCTGATCAAAAAAAGCGACGACTGCTGAACGATAATTTCCGCCATACGACACCTCCCTCCGCATTGAACCGCGCGGTTTTCAACGGAACAGCCGTCTCATGATACCTCCTTTTTCTCCCTTTGCCGGGCCGCTGTCGGAATAAATAAAACTATCCACGATACCTTCAATCTCCACCTCCCCTTTTTCTACGGTGAGTTTAGTCACATGCAGATCTTCGCCGTGAACCATCAGCATTCCCTGCTCGGTATCCAGAATAATTTCATTGGGATCAAAAGAGATGACTTCCCGCACTCCGCTGATGATTCCGCTGTTCCGGTTAAACAATGATATTTTATGGTTTTTCATGATACGCTCTTCCATGTATCCTCCATTTTCCTGAAACTGCATTTAAAAAATTCTCCTGTCTGACGCGCCGCATCAATTTCCTTTTCTTCCATTTTTATGCGGCCCGGCGCCATGTCATGCATGGCGCCGCAAAGTTTAAACATACCGTCAGAAAGTTTTAAATATATGTTCTTGACAAATAAAGCGGAAACCGTTATAACTATGGAAGTAAGTAGACTCTATGCGGATTTTACAACAAAAATACCGCCTGAATTCTACACTTTTTTTATTATCCAAAGTGTCAGTTTCGGGTGTGAATATCAGGAGGAATCATTATGAATAAAACAGAATTAGTCGCAGCAATCGCCGAGAGAACAGAATTGACAAAAAAGGACGCGGATAACGCATTAAAAGCATTTATTGATGTTGTTGGAGATGAGCTCAGCAAGGGTGAAAAAGTACAGCTCGCCGGATTCGGCACATTTGAAGTTGCAGAACGTGCAGAGCGCGAGGGTATCAACCCAAGAACCAAAGAAACCATCACAATCCCTGCTTCCAAATCTCCGAAATTCAAAGCTATGAAGGCATTAAAGGAGAAAGTGAACAACTAATGAGACTTGATAAGTTTCTGAAGGTTTCCCGCCTGATCAAACGACGCACCGTCGCGAACGAAGCATGCGACGCGGGGCGGGTACTGGTCAACGGCAAAGCTGCCAAGGCCAGCCTCAACGTAAAAAGCGGAGATATCCTGGAGATCCAATTCGGCAACAAGAGCGTTAAGGCCGAAATTCTGGACGTGAAGGATACCGCGAAGAAAGAGGAAGCCAAAGAATTATTTCGATATTTATAAAGTTACTAAAAGGACAGGCCGCCGTACCGGAATTTCTGTACAGCGGGCTGTCCTTTTGTTTTTATAGTCTCTTTTGTTTTTAACTTTCTATACTTTCCTTCTTTTTATGGTCCGCATCTCTTTACACATTGACCTGACGGCCCAGGAACTCTGCGGCAATGGCCGCCACCTTTCTTTCCAGTTCCCCCAGCTTCCGCCCCGGTTCCTTCGCCTGCAGAAATACTGCTCCCAGAATCTCTCCGCCGCTGCGGATGACGGAAAATATCTGATCCCCGCCTGCTTCCATTCCTTCCGTTACCGGAATAAACCGTTTTCTCTCCGAAGCCGGAAGCTGTTCGTCCCTGTCATCAAGTATCCTTTCCAGACGTTCGCTGATGGCCTGTCCTTTCAAACCCCTTCCCGCACCTCCGGCCGCAGCAATAACTTTCTCCCTGTCTGTAATAATAGCCCGGGCGCCGGTCTGCTGCACCATACACTCCGCGTATTCTTCAGCAAGAGAGGAAAATTCGGAAAAAGGGAGATACTTTTTCAGGATAATGCCTCCCTCCTGATCCGTATAGATCTCCAGCGGCATTCCTTCCTTCACCTTGAGAGTCTTTCTTATCTCCTTCGGGATTACAATTCTGCCTAAATCATCAATTCTGCGTACAATCCCCGTCGCTTTCATAATTCATATACCTCCATCGTAGTCTATTCTTCCCGGTCCGCCGGCCCGGGCTGCTTTCCGGCCGACAGGCTCAGGCAGTTCTGGTTCTGATTTTTATAGCTTTCACCAAAAATAGTATGAGCCGATGCAGGTATTTTATACTAAAAGATTTTGCGCGGCAGGCAGCGTGTCATTCCTGCGGCTTAACCGCCTTATAATTATCAACGCACAATGACGCGTCGTAATATATTTTATCCGCGGATACAAGACGCGCTTTTCCATTTTCTGCCTTTACTACATTTACCGTGCAATTATAAGGAACATGCCCCTGCCAGAAATCCAGCGGATCAGCATATAACGGATTCAACATAGCGCGCATGGCACATCCGTGAGTAGAGATAAGTATCGTCTTATCCTGATAATCCGGCTTATGTATGAGCTCCCGCAGAAACCCTCCCGTCCGTTCACAAACTTCCGCCACACTGTCGCCGTCCGGAGAACCTTCATATTTAAGGGCGTCCGTATAAAACAAATTGAAATTCTCGTCCGGAATGGCAAAGTTTTCAGCTCTGCAGCCAAGACCTTCCCAGCTTCCCCAGTCAATTTCCCTGAGTCTGTCATCCTCCAGCACCGGGATCGTCCGGCCGAAATATTTACCGGAAGGCGCCGTTACCAATTCCCCGGTCTCCCGCGCCCGCTGCAGCGGGCTGGTGATCACCAGATCAAAAGGCACCTCTCTCAGCGCTTCTCCGGTGATACGGGCAAGCTGTCTCCCGTTTTCATTGAGAGGGATGTCCGCGCTTCCCTGCAGCCGTCCGATATTGTTCCAGTCTGTTTCTCCATGACGTATGATATAAAGCAGCATCTAATTTTATCTCCTTTTTACTTTGCGGATATATTCTGCAAATTTTTTCATCGTGTTTAAATTTTACCATGTTAATTTTATAATATAGTTTTCTGCAAAGTCAACATTTTTATCCTTCCCGGAACAGGGCGCATTCCTTCTATCACAGCTTGCAAATTTCTCTTCTTTCCCTTACAATAACACCTGAAAGCCATTATAAAAAGGGGTTATGTCATGTTTTGTCACAAATTTTCACATCGGGATATTTCTGTCCCCGTTTTGGCAGCACGTCTGCCCGGAGGCAGATTCTCTATATTCCTTATATGTTTATTGATCGTATGTAGTATTTTTGCGGCAGGATGCAGTTCGGGCTCTTCAGCCGGCAGCACGAAAGCGGCAGATGACACGGCAGTTCTCACGCCCGCCGTGCGGATTCCCACAGCGGACGGCACGGAAACCATCGGAAACGAAACTGTCACCGTTGATATCTCCAACACATCCAATGGCTACATCATGGCATCCTATCACGGAACTGCCGCTCAGGTAAATATTCAGCTCACAGGACCGGACGGCGTTACGTATCTCTATTTTATCAGCGAAAAAGATACGTACACTGCCATGCCTCTGTCTTCCGGAGACGGCTCTTATATTATTGATATTTACGAACAGATGGACGGAGATATGTACAGCAATATCATGTCCGACGTTATTGAAGTAACGCTACAGAATGAATTTCTTCCGTTTTTATATTCTAATCAGTTTGTATACTTTACCGCGGAAACCCGCGCCGTCGAAAAAGGAAACGAATTGGCGCAGGGCTGCGATACCGATCTGGATGTGACAGCCGCAGTCTATAATTATGTGGTTGACAACACAGAATATGACTATGAGAAGGCCGCCTCCATTACTTCCCCTTACTATCCGGACGTGGACGAGACTCTTGATACAAGAAAAGGAATCTGTTTTGATTATTCCGCGCTCATGTGCACCATGCTCCGCACACAGGGGATTCCCTGCAAACTCAACATCGGTTACGCGGGCGACATTTATCATGCCTGGATCAGCGTTTATCTGAAATCTGTCGGCTGGGTGGATAATCTGATTCAATTTGACGGTAAAAACTGGAGCATGATGGATCCAACTATGGCTTCCACCGGCGGCGATTCCTACGATCCGTCCCAGGAGCAGTACACTGTCATGTTTCAGCGGTAGATTTACTGCCGTTCCTTTTTATTATTGCAAAAAAATATTGTTTAGACTAAAATGAAGGCTGAATTATTTTATTTTTACGCATGCAAAAACTAAAAAACATTTTAAGAAATGAGGTTTCCTACGATGCATCTAAAAAGCCAAAAACCGCCTGTCGCAGGCCGTGTAAAATCACAAAAGCAAAAAATATTTGAATATTTTTGTATTTATACTCTCGTTTTTATTTTTATTGCATTCATTGTACTGCTTCCATTCCTGGAGGAAGAATATTGCCTCATATGGAAAGTAGACGGTATGCCGCAATACTTATTATGGCTTAAGTACACCGGCAAATATATCCGCGACGCAATTGTGCAGTTTTTCCACGGGAATTTTACTCTGCCCATGTATGATTTTTCCATTGGCATGGGCGGGGATGTGAGAGGTTTCGTAAAAACAGATCCGATAAACCTGCTTGCCTCTCTTCTGTTTAACGATGAATATTCCTGGCAGCTTTACAGTTTACTGACCATCTTCAAAATATTTCTGGTTGGTCTTTCTTTCTCCTGCTACGGATTTTATATGAAACAGAAGCGTTACAATATACTGGCCGGCGCTGTCATCTACACCTTTAGTTCTTATACCTTTTATCAGATACAGCGGCATCCGCAGTTTTATATGGGCATCGTCTTCCTTCCTCTCCTCTGCATCGGACTGGAACAGATCATGCAGAAAAGGAAACTGCTCTTTTATACATTGATGGTAGCCATTTCCCTGATGGCGAGCTACTATTTTCTTTTTATTAATACACTTTTGATGGGCATTTACGTCCTGATACGAATCGGCGCTGTCTATGATACCCACAGAATTCGTAATTTTTTCCAGGTTCTGTGGCGCATCATCGTCAGTTACCTGTTGGGATGCGGCATGTCCGCCGTCTTTTTTGCGTCGTCCATCGCAAGCTTCTTTTTATCCGCCAGAACAGACAGCGGAGAGAACGCCGCATCGGCCGTGGGAAGCTATATTTCTTACGGGGCGACTCGTATTGTCCGGCTGTTCTTGTCTCTGGCCGCACCGGTCCGGGACGCCGGTTATCTCACGACAATTTCCGTGAGCGTATTAGTTATCCCGGTGCTGCTGCTGCTCTTTACCCGGAAAATAAGACAGAAGCTTTCTTTAAAAATAAGTGTTCTTCTGGGCATTTTATTTTTGATGATTCCTGCTTTCGGATTTATTTTCTCCGGTTTCAGCGCCATCAACAACCGCTGGAGCTTTGGGTTCGTCTTCGTGCTGGCCATCGTTTTCATGGCAGAATTTGATCATTTGCGGCAGATGACCAGAAAACAGTATTTACTTTTTGTCGGCTTTATCATCCTTTATGGCATCTGCTGGCTTGTATTGGAAGCGGATAACGAGGCCTACCGGTTTGCTTTTCTTCTGCTTGCCGGCGCCGCAGTACTTCTGGGAATTCTGCAGATCAGCCCGAAAAAAATACCGCTGACGGCACAGAAAGCCGGCATGATTCTGATTCTGGCCGTATCCGTAGCGTTAAACGGTTATTATACTAACTCGGCTTCTTTTGGCAACCTGGTCGATCAGTTCCAAAACCGCCATACGGCCAACCATTATTTTACCTCCTGCCGTTATCAGTATCTCACAAATATTTCCGACGACAGTTTTTACCGCACCGATACGGATATGATGTACAACAATTACAATAACACCGCCGTAGCGCTTGATTACAACGGCATCTCGCTGTACAGCAGCACCATCGGTTCCAACACTATCCGCTATTTCACGGAGTCCGAAAGCGTTGGAATCAGCGCCATAAATCGGACGCTTTCTCTGGATGGCAGAACCAGCCAGGAAGCGCTTGCCTGTGTGAAATATTTTATCACCACAGAAGGCACGACCCGATCTGTTCCTTACGGGTTTGTTCTTGATAAGGAACTTTCCGACCAGACCGAGGACTACGATATTTATGTTAATCAGTATCCTCTCTCCATCGGCTACGGCTACAGCAGCGTGATCAGCCGCTCTGAATATGAAAATCTGTCAGCTCTGGAAAAACAGCAGGTTCAGATGAAGAGCGCCGTTCTCTCCGATGAAGATATGGATGACTTCTCATCCCTTTCAGACAGCAGCTGGGACGGATCAGAAATCTCTGAAGGCGATATCGCAATCACCGGCATGGATAAGGGGATTTCCGGAGGAAACAATACCTACCATGTAAAAAAGAAAGGGAAGTTCAAGACCATTGTGGTTGACGGAAAAGAAACGGAGATTGATGTTTCCCCGAAACTCCATTTTCAAACCACCTCAAAGGCGGGGTGCGAAGTTTATCTTCGGTTTAAGAATCTCACCACTGACCGTGCCAAGCGGATTGACGTCAATGTATACACCGACGGTCTTGCCAAGAGGGCCATCGTCCGAAGCGACAAAGATACTTACAGTCTGGGTGTCAATGACTATCTGATCAATCTGGGCTATTACGATTCTGAAGAAACGATTGAAGGAGAGCTCAGTTTCACGAGAAAAGGAAACTATAGTTTTGACGCCATAGAGATTTATTATGTTTCCATGGATTCTTACGAGGAGGATATTGCCGCTCTGAATGACAAAGGACTGAAAGATGTTTCTTTATCCGCAAATACCATAAGCGGAACTGTAACAGCTGACCAGGAACAGATCATGACATTTTCTGTTCCGTACCATATCGGTTGGAAAGCTTATGTTGATGGCAGAGAAACTGAAATATATAATGTAAATACCCTTTACTCGGGAATAAAGATCACGCCCGGAACTCACACTGTCACTCTGGAATATACCTCGCCGGGAACTACGGCAGGCGGTATCATCTCCGCCGTATGCACGCTTCTGTTCCTGTCCGCGGTAATCATCCAGCTGCAAAAAAAACGTCGCGCACTTAACCATATGGAACAGTGATTATTATGTACATTCCCTTTGAAATTTGCTATAATACCCTCAGTTATCAATGATAAAGAAAAGAAGGATTGCATATGATTAATTTTAATATTCCGCCCTGCGCCGATAAGGCTTCCGAGTACATGGCACAGGCAATCAAAAATCACAAGATCAGCGGAGACGGCGCATTTACCGCTCTCTGCAGCCGCTGGATAGAAGAACATACCGGTACGGCAAAGGCACTCCTCACCACCTCCTGCACCCATGCCACGGAGATGGCTGCGCTTCTGGCTGATATACAGCCGGGCGACGAGGTGATCATGCCTTCCTATACTTTTGTTTCCACTGCCGATGCTTTTGTTCTCCGCGGCGCAACCGCCGTTTTTGTGGATATCCGCCCGGACACCATGAACATCGACGAAACTAAAATAGAAGACGCCATCACCGAAAAGACAAAGGCCATCGTTCCGGTTCACTATGCCGGCGTTGCCTGCGAGATGGATACCATCATGGACATTGCCAATCGCCATCATCTCCTCGTTATCGAGGACGCCGCTCAGGGCATCATGTCCGATTACAAGGGACAGGCTCTCGGCAGTATTGGCGATTACGGCTGTTTCAGTTTTCACGAAACAAAGAATTACAGTATGGGAGAAGGCGGCAGTCTTCTCATTAAAGATCCTGGCAATGTGGAGATGGCCGAAATCATCCGTGAGAAAGGCACCAACCGGAGTAAATTTTTCCGTGGACAGATTGATAAATATACTTGGGTGGAAGCTGGTTCTTCTTACCTGCCGAGCGATCTGAACGCCGCCTATCTGTGGGCGCAGCTGGAGATTGCAGACGATATCTACGCAGACCGTATGGCCACCTGGAATCTGTACAACGAGACCCTGGCTCCGCTGAAGGAGGCCGGCTGCATTGAACTTCCGTTTATACCGGAAGGCTGTACGCACAACGCCCACATGTTCTACATCAAGGCAAAAGATCTGGAGGAGCGTTCTTCCCTTATCCGTTTTCTGAAGGAAAATGATATATCAACGGTCTTCCATTACATTCCTCTTCATGATGCGCCTGCCGGAAAGAAATATGGGCGGTTCCACGGAGAAGACAGATACACGACCAGAGAGAGCGAGCGCCTGCTGCGTCTTCCTCTTTACTATGGTCTTGAGAGAGAGAAAGTATTGACAGTCTGCCGCAAGATTGAAGAATTCTACACAAAATAGCGTATTCTTTTGGGTATGATTGCCCCGCAGGAGCGTTTTCGCCACAGACCGGCGCAAACGCTCTTTGCTCAAATCAGAAACGGCAGCAGGAGAGAAAATATGCTACATTCCATTATTATACCTTGTTATAAATCCTCACGAACGATTCGTAAAGTCGTGGAGATGACCGCGGAGGAACTGAATAATCTCAATATCTCCGAATACGAATTTGTTCTTGTGGATGATTATTCCCCGGACGGAGGAGCTACTCTTGACGAGCTCAGAGCCCTGGCCCGGGATTATTCTTTCGTGAAGGTCATCTCCCTGGCCAAAAATGCCGGCCAGCACAACGCCGTTATGGCAGGTCTGAATTACGCTTCCGGCGATCTTCTGATCGCCATGGACGACGACATGCAGACTCACCCGTCCCAGCTGAAATATCTGCTGGCGGAGATTGATAAAGGCTACGATATCGTTTACGGCTATTATCCGGAGAAAAAACATTCCATCTTCCGGAACTTCGGAAGCTTCGTGAATTACATCACCGTCCGGATCCTCATCGGCAAACCGAAGGATATGAGGACTTCCAGCTACTGGGTCATCCGGCGCTTTGTGAGGGACTATGTCGTTCAGTACAAGAGCCCGTACACCCATCTGCAGGGACTGTTCCTGCGGACCACCCGGAACATCAGCTGTATTCCGATCAAACATTTTGACCGGGAGGTCGGCGAGTCGGGCTATACATTTAAAAAGCTGATCCAGCTTTGGTCCAACATCATGGGCTACTCGGTCATCCCTCTGCGGATGGCTACCTACTGCGGATATTTTTTCTCGATGCTCAGCATCCTCGGAGCTGTCATCGTCGTCATCCGCAAGCTTTTGAACCCGTCCATGGCCATCGGCTGGCCTTCCATGATGTGCGCCATCTGCTTTTTCTCAGGAATCATCATGCTGTTCATGGGATTGATCGGGGAATATCTGGGACGGATGTTCCTGGGCATGAACCGGCAGCCGCAGTTTGTTGTCAAAAAAGTATATGAACATTCAGACACTGAAAATAATACAAACAATCAACCTTTACAGGAGGAAAAATCGTGACTAAAATAATGATATTGGGGGCCGGCATCTACCAGGTTCCCCTGATTGAAACTGCAAAGAAAATGGGATTATACACCATTGTGGTCAGCATACCCGGTAATTACCCCGGATTCGCCCTCGCTGACAAGGTGTATTATGAAAACACTGTAGACGAAGACAAAATCCTTGCCATCGCCAAAAAAGAGCGTATCAAGGGTATTGTCACAGCTGGCACTGACGTCTGCATGAAAACTGTCGGCAGGGTTTGTGACGCCATGGGACTGAACGGCCTTTCCTATGAGGCTTCCAAGGTCGCCGTGGACAAAATGCTGATGAAGAGCAGATATGAGGAGTACGGCGTCCGCACCGCCCGCTTCCGCCAGGTATCCTTCGATGATACCGACATCAAAAAGACGGTCCAGGAGCTGGAATTCCCGCTGATCTTCAAATCTGTGGATTCTTCCGGAAGCCGCGGCATCATCCGCGTGGACTCCTTCGAGGAATTTGATTCCGCCATACAGTACGTCCGGGAGAATACCCGCAAGGATTACTTCCTGGTGGAAGAATTTATCGAGGGAGAGGAGTTCGGCGCTCAGGCATTCGCCTACGACGGCAACGTGTCCTTTATTCTTCCTCACGGAGATTACGTTTATCAGGGAGACACTGGCGTTCCGATCGGACATTATGCGCCGTATAATCTCAGCGAGGAAGTCATCGAGGACGCCAAGATGCAGCTCAGAAGGGCTGTGAAGGCCATGGGACTTGACAACTGCGCCATCAACGCGGACTTTATCCTGAAAAACGGCAAAACCTACGTACTTGAGATCGGCGGCCGCTGCGGCGCCACCTGTCTTGCCGAGCTGGTCTCCATCTATTACGGCTTTGATTATTATGAAAAAATTCTGCGGACCGCCCTGGACGAGGACCCGGACTTCTCTTTCAAAAAGCCACGTACTCCAAACGCCAGTCACCTGCTCATGAGTCCGAAGGACGGCGTCATCAAGTCCATCGAGAACCTCAACGGACCGAACGACAACATCTGCGATGTGCAGTTTGATTATGAGCCGGGGGACAAGGTTCACAAGTTCCACGTGGGACCGGACCGTATCGGACATATCATCACCAAGGGCGAAACCCTTGAGGCAGCCCAGGAGCTGCTCTTCAAAGCCATGGATAATATTAAGATTGAAGTGGAATAAATAGTTAAATCGAAATAAATGTGGTATGATCACAACAGCAAAAAGCCTTCTGTCGAACTCAACCGACAGAAGGCTTTTTATGATATATAACAATTATATATTCTTGTTTTTTATTTTTTCTTCCTGATCATCTTCAGCACGGCCTTCATCTGTGGATAGAAAACTTTAAGAGCTGCCAAAGCAACCGCCGCGATCACTGCGTAGCGGACGAACCACGGCACATTATAAAGTCCCATGGTGGCCAGATTGACGGCCAGATAGATGAGTGCAATCTTAACGGTCTTGCCGAGCGGCACGATGACCATCCCGGTGATCTTATGTTCCAGGATTCCCTGCATCAGAAGAAGTACAAAATAACTGATCGCCATCATATAGGCAGCAGCCATATATCCAAAAAGGGTGATGCCGACATAGCTGATGATCAGATTAAATATCATGGAACCGATGGTCCCCATGGCCACATACTGGGTTCTTTTATAATAATTCTGCACAGCAGAGTAACTGTAGCTGTAGAAGCGGAACAGGGTTCCGGTCACAAGAGGAGCTACCAGCCATATGGCAGCCCGATACCGTTCGCCTCCAAGAATAAAGATCTCTTCCGGAGCCAGCACCACAAGAAGCCAGGACAGAAGGCCGAACATGTGCATGACGATGGTCCACGGTTTCTCCACTTCATCCGCCTCTTCTCTGGCAATCTTCTCATAGAGCCACGGAATCCAGGCATTCCAGACAGAATCTTCCAGAATCCACACCACGTAAGAGATGGTCATGCCGATGGAAAAAATGCCGGCGGCGGTGGCCCCCACAATCTTTCCGATGAGTATTCGGTCCGACTGGTTCATGATCTGTACCGACAGAGCCTCCGGAATCAGCGGCAAACTGAATTTCAAGCCGTATTTCCAGTATTTTAAATTAACAAACTTCTTTCCCTGCCACCACAGGATAAGGGCGATGAGCGCTCCGCCGATGATCTGCGGCAAATAATATCCGATGATCCGCCGGTGTACCAGCTGATCCAGAAGTCCCTGCACCCGTCCATGATAAATAAGCACGATAGAAAGGATCGTTCCGGGTATGATGGTCAGTACCGTCGCCGCCGTGCTGAACTTATACCGCATGACCTGCTTGTCTCTTCTCTGAATATAAAGCATGCTGGTGTAAGTGAACACATACAGAAACATCATGTAAAACATCAGATCGTCCATGTCACAGAAAGCCATCACCTGTTCTTTAAAAATCATGCAGATTCCGAAGAAAATGGCAATGGAGATGTAGGACAGGGTATGCACGCTGGACACGTAGCCGTTGTAATCATCCGGAAAATCATGTTTTGCCACATCCACACTTCTCCAGAGACACAGGGACATGATCGTATAGGCGATAAGAAGCCAGGATTCGTAGGTGGTCACAATACCGTACTGCGCTTCCGAGAGCAGTCTGGAGTAAATCGGCGTCACGATAAAGTTAAATCCCCTGGCCAGCAGCTGTGCCAGAATAAAAAAGAAGCCTGACGTGAAGGCCATTTTATTTAAGGACGCACTCTTATTCTGCTTTCTTTTATTTCCCTGCTCAATCATGGAGGCAGGAATCTCCTGCCCCCCTGATTTTCTTCCGTTTTGTTCAGACATTCTTGTTTCCCTCCAATATGTCAGGCATCCTTTACCTTGCACACAATCATGCGCAGTTTGCCGTTCTCATCGGGCGGAATGGAATCCATCCACTCGTATTCAATCTCAAACGGATGCTTGAACTTCGCGTTAAGCTTCGCCGTGAGCTGCTCCTCCACTTCCTTTTCACTGAGGGAGGATACCTCTTTGTTCTGTACGCACTGGATATGGATCTTAGAATAAGATTCCTGGATGAACCGGATCTGGAAAATGTCTTCGCAGTGGGCGATGATCGGGGCAATCTCAAAAAACGTGGTGACTTCTCCGGTCTCGTAGCGGAAGAAATCGTTCATCCGTCCCTGCACGCTGGTGATGAAGCGGACACCATTCCGCATCTCGCAGGTACCTCTGTCGCCGATGGCGTAATTGATCAGCGGCAGGTCTGTCTTATACAGAGGCGTCACCACAATGTTTCCTTCCTTTGCCGGGCGGTTCTTCTCATCGTAGACGTTTACCACAAAGGAATCGTTGTGAACCACATACTCGGTACTGTCAAACAGACGCACCATGGCGGCTCCCGTTTCCGCTGTACCGTAAGAATCAATGATTCCAGGACCCAGAATCTCCGCAAAGAGCTTTCTCGCAGTATCATCTATCTTCTCGCCGGTCGGGCAGTAGAACTTCGGCTTCGCCAGCTCCACATGATTCTTCTTACAATAAAGGCAGATACGCATGAACTCGCTCTTGTTCATATAAAGGAAATCCGGACGGTAGGCGTTGATCTGCTTCACGATCTCCGGCTCCGGATCATACTGCGCCACAAATCCTCTCCGCAGGATTCCGAAATGCTGCAGGAAGGTATCACTGCCGCCGGTGACGCTGTGAGCGCTCTTCCGGCTCATGGTCTTGCCCACAAACGGATTATATCCGGCAGTCATCATAACCCGGAACCAGTTGGCCATATTGTACGCCTTCTCCTTCGGGGAGACCAGCAGCATCAGCGGCACACCGGAGGAACCGCTGGTGGTATCATGAAACCAGTTTTCATACTTTGGATTCTTTGCCTCTTCGTTCATCCACGCCCGAAGCTCATCCTTCGTAAGAAGCGGAAGCTTTGACAAATCGTCGCCCGTCCGGATATCCTCCGGCTTCACCCCCGCCTTGTCAAACCGCTCCTTATAAAACGGAATCTTATACGCCTTTTTCACAAGCTTTCTCACCCGCCTGTCCTGGGTTCTCATAACCCCGGTAAAATCCTTCGGAATCTTCGTTTTCATCTTAAATAAATCAAAGAAAAGCAAGACATTTACCAGCTTTCTCTCCATCTTCTCAAACATAATAACCTCTCTCTTCCTGCGTACTTTTCGTTTATTCCACAAACCGGATCGTTTCCGGCCTTCTTCACTGCTTCCGGGCGTTTCCCGGACATCTTCACCCATTGTAAACAACCTGACTGTATTTGTCAATGAAACACATGGAAAGAATCCCCATTCCCGCCGCAGAGACTTTTACCTTGCAGAAAAAGTAACAAGATTACCCCGGGCCAAAAAACAGGCGCCCTGCGTGGCCAGAGCGCCTGTCTTTATAAGATAGGTTTGATAACATCGATTATTTCACAACAATCTTAATTGTTCTGTAACCTTTAGCGAAGTTATCTGTACCTTTAATCTTAACACGGATCTTGTAAGTACCTTTCTTGATACCTTTCATCAGAGTAACAACGCCTTTTTTACTTACTTTAACCCATTTTTTAGCTTTTTTGCCTTTAACTTTAAAGCTCTTAACTTTTCCTTCAGATTTCACTTTCAGTTTAATCTTCATGGATTTTTTCTTTAATTTTTTCGCTTTGAAGCCTTTAGCAAGTTTCTTTTCTGTCTTTTTGTTCAGTTTGTAAACTGGTTTTTCAGCTTTTGCGATTGTGTAAGCGATTGTAGCTTCACCATCGTATAAACCGATACCTTTAATCTTTAAGGTGTAGCTTCCCAGTGCTGTAGGTTCGCTTCCAACCAGAACGAAGTCTGTTCCTTCAACTAACTCTTTTCCGTTAACGGTAATTTTCAGAGTCTCATCTTTTCCTGTATACTGAGAAGAAATAGTATATTTCTGTCCAGCGATGGAAGTTTTAACAGGTGAAGATGTTGCAGCGAATGCTGTGGATGGAACCATCAGAGCTACAGTCATAGCTACAGCCATAGCTTTTTTCATGTTAAACATATTTTTGTTCCTCCTTGTTATACCAAATAAACAGTCCGCTTAGCCACGTTGCCAACTGATTATTTGTCAAAATGTATTTATAATTAGCATCTTCCGCCACGGGAACGCAATTTATCCATTCCCGGCAGAACATGTAATTACCAAAAACTCTGTCCGGGCCGGCAGCTGTCAGCTGTCTCCTTTTTCTGAGGTATGCCCGCCATAATAATCACTGTAGTAGTTACCATATTTTCCATAATATTTTTGATAAGCTCTGCTCTTTGTCTCCACACGATTCAAAACCATGCCCAGAAGACGGCAGCGCACCCGCTCAAGCTGCTGAACGGACTGTTTTACCAGCCGGCGCGAAGTCATGCCGCTGCGCACCACCAGGATAGCTCCGTCGCAGAGAGAAGCGATCAGAGCTCCATCCGCCACACTGTCCAGAGGCGGCGAATCAATGATCACATACCGGTAATCTTCCGCCAGCCGGTCCAGAAGTTCACCCATTCTGGGATCTTCCAGCAGCGCGGACGGATTCTCCAGAAGATTGGAGACCGGCACAATGTATCCGTTACTGATATTTGTCTCATAAACCACATTCTGATACTCGGAAAGACCGGACAAATAATAATCAAGGCCCTGAATCTCTCCCTCACTCCTGAATTCCAGACGATCCTTTAAGACCGATTTGCGCAAATCCAAATCCACCAATACGGTAGGGAAACCAGCTTCCGCAAGCATTTTCCACAGATGTACAGACACTGTACTTTTACCCTCGTTTGGAACACTGCTGATAACCAGTATTTTTTTTGTATTTTTTCCACAAAACTTAATATTGACACGCAGACGGTTCATAGCCTCTTCTACGGCATAGGGCAAAGCCCGAATATTCATATCAATCTGTTTCATGCCCGTTTATCCTTCCTGAATTTCTTTTTATTTCTCATATTATCTTCTTTTTCTTCCCGCTTTTCCATATCCTCGAAAATATCACTGTCCGGAATCGAAGTCAGCGGCACCACTCCAAAGTACTTCTCCATATCCTCAGCGGTGCGGACGGTGTCATCCATCAGGTAACGCACAGTCAGATATGCACAGTAAAGGAGGGCTCCCAGAAGAGCGCCGATCATCGTATATCTTGCATAGCTCGGAGCTGCCTTCTCATCAGGAAGCTGCGCCTGCTGCGCAATATTCGGCGGATTGGTGCTCATGGTTTCCGGCAGATATTCTACGGAAACTTCCGCCAGCTTGTTGGCGATATTCATGGCTTCCACAGGATCGGTACTGGTAGCCGTCACATTCAAAATACGTGTATCCTGAGGATTCTCCAGCGTGATCATCTCTGCCAGTTCCTCAGTTTCCATATCCAGATTCAGTTCATCGATAACCTGATCGAGCACCGGATAACTGAGCATCAACTGTTCATAATCAGAAGTCAGCGATGTTCCGATATTCAAATCTGTCAAATCTACCACCGAATCATTGGAAGCAGACACAACATACATCTTTGCCACCGCCTGATAAGTAGGCCGGATGCAGAAAAAGGAAAATGCGTTCAGCAGCACAGCCCCCACCAGCAGGCAGAGGATAATATAATGTATCTTATCCAGCAGCACATAGGCCAGATCCAGTAAATCTATCTCCATCTCATCATCTGTATCGGCCACAGGCAGCGCCGTCAGAGTATGTGAGTCTTTTACCACCTCAAGCTCCGTTCCTGTATCCGTTGTTTTCCTGTTTGCAAGTCCCATCTTTTTTCTCCTGTCCTCTTTTTGCTTTATTATTATTCTCTATTCCTCTTCCGCTCTGTCGTAAAACAGCTGTATCACGACATCTGCAAGACTGTTTTCATCCACGGTAAATTCATTAAAGCCGGTCTCCCCTTCGCCGTTGGTTCCCTTGATCTCAGGAGCTGTCTGCTCCTCGGCATTGATGAGATCTGCCGCCAGATTGATAAAATCATTACGGGAAAGGCTCGTTACCATGTACGGCTCCAGAGCGTCATAGATGTCCAGAGCAAATGCACTGTCCTCCTGGCACTTCTGAATGAGCATGGACTTCAGCGCAGACAGGTACTGTGACTGCCTTCTCATCCGACCCTCATTGGAACCGTCCCCCACGTTCATTCTGCCGCGGACGTAATGCATGGCCTGCTCATCGGTGAGAGTCACGGTCTCACCCATTCTGAGCGTCGGATCCTCTTTTGAAAAGTCATCTTCAATAGTGACGGTCACTCCGCCCACCAGATGATTAAGTACCTCTATGGAATCCATATTCAGAGAGGCATAGCCGTCTATAGGCTGATCATACAGCAGTCCTGATACCGCGTCCGCCGTATTTTCACAGCTCATCTCCATGCCGTCGCCCGTAGCATGCGCCAGGGAAATCTGCATATATGTGGTTGCCAGATAGGTGCCGTCGTCGTCCAGAGAGTTCACATCTGTCATGGTATCCCGGTTTATCGGCAGTCTGGTGTACGTATTATTTGTCTCATCTATCACCAGAAGCTGCAGCGTATCGCACTGGCCGGTACCGTCATATTCTTCCGAAGCCTCTGCTTCTCCCTGAGCATCCAGCCCCATGAAAAGATAGGTTTTGATATTCTTTTTCGGAGTACATCGTACGCCGTTTATCTCCACGATCTCTTCCTGCGGCTGCGGCTCCACTGCCGCCTGCTGCGTCTCATCTGTCTTCACTTCCTGATTATCAATGGTTCTGGATGCGATTCCCGCGGCTGCCGCGATCACGACGACCGCAATGAAAAGCGGAAGCAGTTTCCGCAGCACTTTGCCCTTATCCATCGTTGTCCTTCCGTTTTTATCCTCATTCATGGCTTCTGCTTTCCTCCTGCATCACTGCATGATACTCTGAAGGAACGCCGCTCCGCCCTCCGGGTACATCCTCTCACAAATCATCAATGCAACAAGCATCACAAACAAAACAGCACATATAATATATGTAATCTTCTCAGACATCTGTATTTCCTCCTATTCGAAGCAGTCTGCTTCCTCTGTCATCCATCGCATTTATAAATGCTTTTCCAAGCTTTTTCTCCAATACCGCCCTGCCCTTTCCCAGATTAGGCTCCCGGCTCTCCACTCTGTGGCAGTCGCTGCCCAGAAAATGCGCCTGCCCTCTCTCAAACATCTTGAGCAGCGGCCGGCGTCTCCGCCAGCCAAGAAGACTCTCCGCATTGATCTGTACGTAAAGAGGCATCTCCAGCAGTTCTTCTATCCACTTTTTATTCTCCGGCATCCCCATGTACCGCTCCAGATGAGCAAGAATCACCTGAAAATTCCTTTTGCTGACCAGTTCTTCCACTTCCCGTATGTCCGACCGTCTCCAGGCGGTAAACGGCATCTCCAGCAGAAGCACCCGGCTTCCCTCAATGGTCAGATCCTCCAGTCTGTCCGCCCGGCTCATGCCGGAGAAGAAAGCGACTTCCGCGCCAAGCCTGAGTTCCGGTCCGAAATCTTTCTTTACTTCCATCAATCTCTCAAAAGATCTTCGTCTTCTTGCCAGAAAATCTTCTATCCTGTGCCTTGAGGCATAAAAATGAGATGTTGCCAGCATGACATCCACACCTTGTTCCGACGCCATCCTCAACATCGTCATCGTCATCTCTGTACTTTTGCTTCCGTCGTCAATACCCGGAAGAATATGGGAATGAAAATCAATCACTGACACAATTGCATCCTACCTTTCTCCATTCCATCCTGTATCTGTATCCTGTCATCAATTTTATTACAGTCATATTACAGTTTCGAAAAATCGCTAATCTATTTTACAATTTTTTAATGCAAAATACAAGTTATATGACATAAAAAGCAGGAATTCTGTCATTTATTTCACTTTTTTGTGTATTTCCCGCCTTTACAGGAGCACCATACTCCACAACGGAGTCGTGATCAGCGAGGCTGCTGTCGAAAAAACGACAAGCTTTACAGCAAATTCTGAATCTCCGTTGTACTGTGCAGCCAGAATAGTCGTGGTCGCCCCCGCCGGCATAGCCGCCAGAAGTACGCTTACGCCCATCACCAGACTGTCCATATGCAGAAGACGGCACGGCACCCAGACAATAAACGGAATAATGACCAGACGGAGCACTGTATAAAACAAAATATCTTTATCCAGAAGAGTCCTCGGATCCGCATCGGCCAGGATCATTCCTATGACCATCATGGATATGGCCGTATTACAATTTCCCACAGCCGAAATCACATCATTGGCAAAGACCGGAGGCCGTAATCCGGTGAGCATCAGGAACAGTCCGATCATGCAGGCAAGAATGCAGGGATGCGTCAGCACTTTTTTCAGCAGCGCTTTTTTGCCTGGCGCCTCCGTAAAAACTGTGATGCCTTCCGACCACATCATCACCCGCTGAGGAATCAGATACACAGACGCAAGCGTCAGCCCCATGGAACCGAACACTCCCTCTGCCAGCGGATTCCCCATGAAACCCGCATTGGAGCATATTGTTCCATAGCGCAGGCATTTTCTTCGTCCTTCCGTGGTATTTTTAAACAGCAGATGTCCCAGAATCACACAACCGGCCTGTATCAGCAGAGAAACCACAAAAATATTCGCAAAATCTGCGGCAATGTCTGTGGAAAAGTCCACCATAAAGGATTCTATGATATTACAGGGCAAAATCAGGTTGACGACCAGGTCCGTCAGATTCTTCTGCCCTACAGCTCCCACCATCCCGATCTTCTTCACGGCCAGTCCGATGGCGATCAGGGAAAAAATCATCAGCTGCAAATCTATTAGTTCTTCCATAATATATCTCTTCCTGTTCCACTCCTTTCGCCACTATCCATGTATGAAAAGGTCTGCCGGCACTACGGACAGATCGAATATGCTCTTCCGGCGGCGGCGCCTTTATATTTGTTCTGAACCAAATTCCCCACTATCATAACACATTCTGTATTGTTTGTAACCCGTTTCTTATGTTATAATTTTTACCAGAACGGTTAAAAAAGGAAAGGAGACAGCCTGTTGAATCTTAAAAAAATTAACAAAAAAACCATCGCGGACCTTGCCTTTTTCCTTGAACGAATCATGTCCGCCATCGTTTTTATCGCTATTATTGTCGCTATCATCTCCTTATGGGAGCCATTTCTGCACTTCTGGGAACACAGAGCGCAGCACGGAGCATTCCTTGAGTTTCTCGATATTGTTTTCAGCATTGTTATCGGCATAGAGTTTTTCAAACTCCTGTGCAAACCAGGCAAAGAAACGCTGCTTGAAGTACTGATGTTTGTTGTCGCACGGCACATGATCATCGAAGAGACAAGCACCATGGAGAATCTGACCTCCATCATAACCATCGGCCTGCTGTTTGTGATCGATCGCTTTTTGTTGAGCAATCCGGATTCTCCCGGCCACTCCACCGGGGACGGCGGAACTTCTGTTTTCCACAGCAGCACCCCGGATGAAAAAAATAATACATAAATATGCAAAAGTATTGGATTACCTTCATTAATCCTTATAACTTTTATTGTTTTAAAATAAAAAATATTAATAAATATAGATTTTTTGAGGCACACTTCATTGTATAAAATTCGTTTTAAAGATAAAATTTTTGTATATTATGTCGAGTACAGGAGGTTTTCCTTTGAATAATTACAAACATTTTTACGAATTTCTCAGGCTTCAGATACATTCTTATCGTTCTCGCCATTCGTTTACACAAGAACGGATGGCTGAGATTCTTCACATATCCGCCAGATCCTATTTTGACCAGGAACATGGCAAATACGGTTTTTCTTCACCCACTTTTGCTTTTTTTCTTTTGAATCTCTCTGAGGAAGAGGTTCTGCGCCTTTTAAAAGATGCCCGAACAGTTCTTGAAGGGAGGAATGAAAATGATATCCGCTGATATACCTTATTCTCCTGCGGCTATCCGTCGGCTTCTCTTAAAGCTTGGCGCCACGCCGCGGTACATTGGCTTCGAGTATGTGCTTCACGCCATTGTTCTTTCTCTTGAAAACAGCCAGTATCTGCTGTCTGTGACCAAAGAGCTTTATCCTGATGTTGCCAAAAAATATCATACTACTATCTATTCTGTGGAGCGGGATATCCGCACAGTCATCACGATTATATGGAAGAGAAACCCGGTTTTGCTGAATCAGATCGCTGGCTATCCGCTGGATAAGAAACCGGCGGTCGGTGAATTTATCGCCATTATGCGAGAGTATCTTCTATACCATATGGAGGCGATACACCCCCCGTATCCGGAAGAGTCATCTCTGTACAGCAGAAATAGCATCTGACACCGCCTTCGTGAAAATGTCCCTCCTTTTCCACTCGTCAGAATCTTATAAAAATGACATCCATGAGCTCACCGGCAGCACTTCCGGATGAGATGATATCTCATGGATGTCATTTTTACAAATGTTATTTCTTTTTCGTTATAATTCCAAAATACAAAAACATGGGATACAGATACGAGGCTCCGAACACACCCAGTTTTTTCGGCCCGCTGACCTCGCTGAGCTCCAGAGCTCTTTTCAGCGCCACATCCACAGTTGCGCGTGTTATGGTCTTTTCTTTTCTGCTGATCTTTATCTCATGTCCTTTTACCGTGTATCGGAACTCGCAATTTCTGACAGTGAAAAACGGATAATTCTGAAACGCTATAACCATCTCCCAGACTGCTTCGCTGGCTGCGGCAAAATCATCCGCCGCCTCCCGGAGCCTTCGCTGCTGTCTTTTAAGAATCTCTTCCATAACAATAAACTCTCCATTCCGTACAGCTGCTCCGGCTACACTTCCCGCTACCTCTCGTTCATCGGAATAAACGCTCTGTGGTGTCCCACATATTTGTACGCCGGGCGAATGATCTTACCCGCGTTGATCAGCTCTTCCAGACGGTGCGCGCTCCACCCCGGCATACGGGCAATGGCAAAAAGCGGCGTAAACAGTTCCTGCGGGATGCCAAGCATTGTATAGACAAAACCGCTGTAGAAATCTACGTTGGCGCAGACCGGTTTAAACATCTTTCTGTGAACCGGTATGAGTCTCCTGGCTGTTTTCTCCACCAGATCATAGAGCGCGAACTCTTCCATTTTTCCCTTCTCCTCTGCCAGAAAGCGGGCGTATTTTTTCAGGATAACTTCCCGTGGATCAGACAACGTGTAAACCGCATGACCCATACCATAAATCAATCCTGTACGGTCGAACGCTTTTTTGTCAAGAATCTTCTGCAGATATTCGGCAATTTCCGACTCACTGGTCCAGTCCTTCACATTTTCTTTAATGTTATCAAACATTTTCTGCGCTTTCAGGTTGGCGCCGCCGTGCCGCGGCCCTTTCAGAGACCCAATGGATGCCGCCACCGACGAGTACGTATCTGTTCCTGATGAGGATACAACTCTCGTCGTGAAAGAAGAGTTATTGCCTCCTCCATGCTCAGCGTGAAGAATCAGCGCAATGTCCAGTACTCTGGCTTCCAGCTCGGTATATTTTCTGTCCGGACGCAGCATAAGAAGAATATTCTCCGCCAGGGACAGTCCCCGTTCCGGATTGCGGATAAACAATGTTTCATCCAGACGAAAATGCCGGTATGCATGATAAGAGTATACCGCAATAAGAGGCAGTTTTGCAATCAAATCCATGGATTGGCGCAAAACATTTCGCGGGGAAATGTTTTCCGGATCATCATCATATGTATACAAAGTCAGAACACATCGCTGCATGGCATTCATAATATTCTGGTTGGACGCTTTCATGATGACATCTCTGACAAATCTGCTGCTCAGGCTTTCCAGCTCAAACATGACATCCTGAAAACGTTCCATCTCTTTTTGATTCGGCAGCTTTCCGAACAACAACAGATAAATGGTCTCTTCAAACCCATATTTTCTTCCTTCCATGCCATTGACTAAATCATAAATGTCAACTCCCTGATAATACAGATGGCCGTCGGAAGGAATCTGACGCCCGTCAATGAAATCATAGGCACAGATATCGGAAATCTCCGTCAGTCCTGTAAGCACGCCTTTACCGGTGGAATCACGCAATCCTCTCTTCACATCATATTCCAGATACAAATTCGGATCGATTCTATGGCTGTGCATCAATTCTTCTTCCAGAATGTTCATATCGAGCTTCAGCTCTTCTATGTCTTCCATCCTCATGTTCTCCTGTTTTGGCATATATATCCCTCCTGATCTTATTATTATATTACATAATAATGAATAATAATTCAAGACATTTTTCATTTTTCGGCGTTTTATTCACAGATAGCCTATTATTATTCATGTTTTCTGCATTTTTTTATACTTTTCTTTCAGTATTCTTTCTCATACGCCCAGGAAACACAAGAAATCCGTTTGACCGCCGCTACGGGAACGGAATACAGCAGAACAATTCAAACACGCCCTCTTTCTGACCGATCTCCATATTCCCCCCGTATCTCTGCACACTCTTCTCAATGCTGCGAAGACCGTATCCATGATTTTTCCGGTCCGCCTTTGTAGTTGACGGAAAGACAGAATACTCCATCCTGGAACTCTTCCCGCAGGGGTTGCTTATTTTAATCGCCAGCATTCCTTTGCCCGCCCGGCTTTCCAGAGAAATCTGCCGCATTTTCTCCGGCAGTCCCTCACAGGCTTCCGCAGCATTATCCAGGGCGTTGGCGTAGATCGCACAGATATCTGCCTTCTCAAAAGGCAGCTCCTCCGGAATATCCAGTTTCATTTCACAAGAAATATTCTGCTGCTGCAGCATGCCTTCTTTCACAGACAACACCGCATTGACCGTGGAATCTCCACAGTAATTTAAAGTCCTTGACAAAGCGCTGTTATCCAGGAGCTCACGAATATATTTATCTCTCTCTCCTTCCGGAAGCGCAGCGAGCGCCTGCAGGTGATTGGCCATATCATGGCGGAGTCTCCGTATCTCGAAATGCTGCTGCTCCATGGTCTCATAATATTTCTGATTCATCTGAGCAAACATAGCTTCCTGTTCCAGTTTCCTCTGGCGCATCAGAACACGGATAGCCCAAAGCAGCCCCACAAACGCAAGGATTGACAGACAAAGCACAGCAAAATGCAGCCGCAGATCAACGTTTCCCGGTTCCCACCGTTCTCTGGAAAGCAGAACAACTCCAAGCACGCTCCCCACTGGCACAATGGTCAGAAGAAGAATCAAACGCCACATTTCCGGCGTCAGATCGTCATCTTTCTCCGGCGCAGCCAGCCAGGTTATAATATAAAACAAAAATGCAAATATCACTCTCGGCAGCATAAAGCCATCCGAATGATTACGGATAAAATTATCTACAATGGCGTTCCATGCAAACACTGTACTGCCTAAAAGCAGTCCCATGCAGATCTTCTTCCATCCGCTGCCGCAGCAGCAAACCCATATAATAAGAAGAAGCGCAAGAAATGTCGGCGGGAGATTCGCCAGATCGCCGATATAAACCACCGTGCCGCCGGCCAAAAATCCCATGACCGCCAGCAGCCCATAACTCCACCAGCATTTTTTTATCCGGAACAGATTCCTCACTGATCCCACAACAAAAATAACAATTACGATCATTCCCAGCCATTGCCAGAATGTCGGCATCAAAACCAGATCATGCAAATAAGATACCGCTGTCTCCATCCCACGTCACTCCTTCAGCATGGCTTTTGCCAGCTTCACTGCCGCTGACTCCCGCAAAGAGCGGCTCACCGGAAGCATTCTCTCACCAATCTCCACAGAAGAGCCTCCGATGTGACTCACCGCGTCGGCATGAACCAGATAGCGCTGATGAATCCGCACAAAATCTTCTCCCAGACGCGCTTCCACCGCATCCAGTTTGTCATAAAAAGCATACTCTCCGCCTGCAGTCACCAAAGTTACCTTTCTTCTGTCACTATAAAAATATAAGATGTCCTTATGCGAAAACCGATACGTTCCTTCCGTGTTCTTCACCACAAAGCTCCTCTCATCTTCCCGGTACATTTTCTCCCTCACCCGTTTAAGAACCGCTGCCAGCCGTTCCTCCTGCACAGGCTTCATCAGATAATCGAGGGCTCCCACACGATATCCGTCAAACACATAATCGGCATAGCCTGTCACGAACACGATAAGCAGCGTCTCCTCAAACTCCCGGATCTGCTCCGCCGTCTCCATCCCGTTCATGCCTTCCATCTCCACATCCAGAAACAGCAGGTCAATCTCTCCCGGGTGGCTGCGAAGCCAGTTCACGGCACTCTTTCCCGATGAGAAATCATAGACCACTTCCTCGCTGCCCTCCCGCAGCAGTTTCGAAAGCTGCATCCACAGCGCGTCCCGGGCACGTACTTCGTCATCACAGATGGCTATTCTGAGCATGGGTCTCCCTCCCTTCCTTCACATTTTCTTTCTTATTATCAGTATATCTTCTCCCACAGATGCTGTCAAACCACCCGAGAGGGGTCCCCAACCAAAAAGATTCCAAACTTTACATCCCAGATGCCATTCTTTACATTTTCTGCAGAACCTTGCCCGCGTTTTGACTTTGTCTACAATTATGATTTTTTATATTTTGAAAATAAATATCCTTGATTATGATTTTAAGCTGTGCTATAGTAAAAACACAAAGGGAACAGCTGCCCGCAAAGGGGTTGGCCTCATATATAGGTAGAAAAATCACCCTTATTTTTGGGTCAATGTATAGAGGGTGATTTTTCTACGCTTATCTTAATGCTGACAAATCACATATATGTACGTCAACAGGGATATAATGAACATACCAAATTGGATTAAATCATTGAAATCAAAATGGTTTTTCATCCGTATCACCCCCGTTCTTATGTAGAATGGAGGTCAACCACCCGGAAACACAGCTGTTCCAAATCTATGGTAACATTTCTTTTATATTTTTACAATATATTTTTATTTTTAAAAATATATTTCTTTTGTTCAGCAATTATTTCCTACATTTTTGTATAACACTCTATGATACTCGAATGCCCTAAACAATTCTTTACATCCCACATACCATTCTTTACATTTTCTGCAAGACCCTTCCAAACTTTTCATCAGAGCTTCCATTCTTGTCACGGCAAATTCTGCCGGGATTTTTTTGTGCTATATTGAAGCCAGCAACACATAGAAATCAGAAAGGATGGATACATATGTTATACGTTAAGGATCTTCACAAATCTTATATGACAGGCAAAAAGGAGTACCCTGTGCTGAAAGGCATCAATTTTCAGATCGCAAAAGGGGAGTTCGTGGCAGTGATGGGACCGTCCGGCTCAGGAAAGAGCACTCTTCTAAACTGCATTTCCTGTTACATTCCTTTTGATAAAGGCGAGATCACCCTTGGCGGCATAGATCTGACCAACCTCAATGAGACAGAGCTTGCAAAAGTGAGAAATGAAAAACTGGGCTTTGTATTTCAGGATTTCATGCTGCTGGACGGTCTCAGCGTCCGTGAAAATATCCTTGTTCCCCGGATCATTCGGGGAAAGGTGGACGCAGAAGCTGAACGGCTCGCCGACCGCCTGATTTCTCTTTTTGGCATTGAACACATTAAAAATAAATATCCGGCGGAGATTTCCGGAGGGGAAAAGCAGCGGACAGCCGTCGCCAGAAGCCTCATCAACGACCCTTATGTGATTCTGGCCGACGAGCCCACGGGCAACCTGGACAGTAAATCAAGCCGGACGGTCATCGAGTCTTTCGAACACGCCAAAGAGCAGATGAACGCCACTATATTTATGGTTACCCACGACAGTTTTGCCGCATCATTCTGCGATCGGGTAATTCTCCTGAAGGACGGCACAGTTTTCAGGCAGCTGGAAAAGGCTGGAAACCGCAGCGATTTTCAGGATATGCTGCTGGAAGCTATTAAGGAAATGAGTGAATAAAAAAGAAAGTGGTGATCTATTATGAAAACTGAGAAATCCAATAACATAAATAACAGGGAATACCAAAGAACGCGCTCTGGCAGCGCAGCCTCGCAGAGCAGCAACATTTCCTCCATGCAGGCCATGGAACGCAAGCTCCAGAAAGCCGACCGGAAGCAGGCGTCCCTGTACCTGTTCTGCAACTTCATCTCTCTGATGCTGATTTCCGCCTACTCTGCCATGATGTTCTCTCCGACTGTTCTGGACATTTTGCCGGAGGGCGGCGACAGCCGAAAACAGATGTACGCAATTTTTGTACTGTCATTATTTGGCTGCGTGGTATTCACCATCTATGCGGCCAGCCTGTTTTTTCATAAAAAATCAAGGCAGCTGGGCATTCTCATGGCTCTCGGCGCTTCCCGCAAGCGTCTGACGCCGGGACTGTTCGGCGAGGTCTTTGCTTTAAGCGCCTCCTCCTCGATTCTGGGAATCATCGCCGGATTTCCTTTTGTCTGGCTTCTCTGGAACGGGTTCCGGCTTTTCCTGGTGGACAGCGAAGAAATGGCGCTGCACTTTGACTTCCGGTGTCTTCTGGTATCCATACTTTTCCTTCTCATCGTCATTGCATTTTCCTGTCTGACCGCATGGCGCTATCTGAAGAAAACAAACATCATTGATGTGGTGCAGGAGGAACATAAAAACGAGCCGGTCAGAGAACTTGGAAGCTGGTGCGGCCCGGCAGGCATCATCATTCTTTTTGCCGGCGCCATCATCGGCTACGGGGCTCCCGGCGCCTATATGAACATTTTTTCCGCTTACCCGCCGGAATGGATCAATCTTCTGTACGCGCCAGTCTTTGTGGGACTCTATATGATCATGCTGCACACTGTCGTCCACGGCTGGGGCCGCCGGAAAAAACATCCATACAAAAATATCATTGCCCGGAGCATGATGAAATTCCAGGGCAGACAGACGGTAAACAATCTTCTGGTCAGCACCGTACTCATCGCCGGCGGCTGCTTCGGAATCTTTTATATTCCGATTTTCTCCACCGCCTCCATCCTGGAAACCAGCAGCCGGGATTATGATTATTTTTTCTACAGCCGGGCGGACCAGGATGTTCCGGACAGATCGGAGATCGAGCAGCTGGCTTCCGGCTACGACCTGAATCTCACTGACTGGCAGGAGCACGCTTATATCAGTCTTGGTGTTGACGGGCAGACGCGAGTTGAGGAAGGACGCAGTTTCCATTATGAATATATGCCTCTTCTGAGCGAATGTAAGGTTATGTCCGAAGAGACTTACAATCAGATATCCGGTGACGACATCGATGTACTGCCGGGCACCTGTTACGGCACTACCTCCACCAGCCAGAAGGATTCCTTCTGGATTAACTCCGGCGTCACAAAGTTTACCAACATGTGCACCATGGAAAGTTTTGATACTCATTTTGAAGGCTTTCTGCAGTACGACCTCATAGCAGGAGAGAGCTCCAGCTTTTATGTGGTGGACAATGCCGATTTTGCCGCCCTGTCGCAGGATCTCACCGACGACTGGAAAGGAAACATGCTCCTGTTTAACGCGGACGGAGAGGATAATTACGAATTTGCCAGACAGCTCTACCTGAACTTCGTCCATTCATTCGACTCCGAGTGCGAGATCATCAGCTCTTACGACCGGGTACAGAAATACGTGGACGAGCAGAACGGTCAGGTCTACTGGGGCGACACCGACGAGATGACTAAAATCAGCTACGACAAACCGGACTCCACCGACTTCCGCATGTACTGGAGTTATATGCCGAAGATCCGCATCATGGATCAGAACGAGTTCCTTCAGAGTTTTGCCGTATTCCTGATGATGTTCCTTTTTATCGCCATCATTTGTTTCACAGCCGCGCTCATCATCTGCTACACCCGCTGCCAGACCATCGCCCTGAACAACCGCTATGTTTTTGACGACCTGCGTCGGCTTGGCGCCTCCCCGAAATTCCTGGCTCAGGAGGTCAAAAACCAGTGTGGCAAAGTATTCACCGTTCCGTCTATCGTCGGCATGACCGTTATGTTCCTGCTCTACATTATGATCATGTACGCCAATGACGGCACCCTCACCTCACCTGAAATCGTCGGACTGGGAGTATGCTTCTGTGTTCTCCTTATGATCAGTATCTTCATCTATGGCGTTTACTTCAAAACGATACATAAGATACAGCGGCAGCTGGGGATTTGTTGAGATGGAACTGCGGGTTCCGATAAAATCTGAGGATACAGGCACAGGCGGGATTTACGACGCTGTATATTTGTAAATTTCCGGATGATTTCACCAAAAAAAGAGCATTTTCATGCTCTTTTTAAAAAGGTCAGAAAAAACACACCTGATGCCAGAAGCACGATCATCGGCCCGGTGGCAATATCCGTATAATAGGAAAGTATCAATCCAGCTACGCCGCAGACCACGGCGATCAGCACGGAAAACAGATGGTATGTCCGCATATTTCTTGCCAGATTTCTGGCTGCTGCCGCAGGCAGGATCAGCAGGGCGTTGATGATCAGCAGCCCCACCCACTGGATGGACAACATAACAATAATTGCCAGCAGTATAACAAACAGGTTATCATACAGGCGCACGGAGACACCTTTACTTTGGGCCAGAGACGGATTGATACTGACAAAGTGCAGGCGGTTAAAGCAAAACAGCCAGAAAATCACCGTCAGCCCAAAGGCGATAAGCAGTCCCAGAAGCTCCGTCCGTGTAATACTTAAAATATCTCCGATGAGCAAAGAATTATATCGGGAGAAGTTTCCTCCCATGGACAGCACCGCCAGTCCCACGGCGAGACCACAGGAAGCGAACACGCTGATGACCGTCTCCGCTCCCGCCTTGCCCCGGTACTTGATCCAGTTTAAAAGCAGGGCGAATAAAATACCGAAAAGAATCATGGACAGAGTGGTATCGGTCATGCCTAGTATCACTCCAAGGGCGATTCCTGTAATGGCGGAATGGCCGAGAGCGTCAGAAAAGAACGCCATCTTATTGTTTACGATCATTGTCCCCAGCAGTCCGAACAGAGGGGTGATCAGCAGCACTGCCGCCAGTGCATTTTTCATAAATTCATATTCAAACATGGTTATCCCTCCTCTGTTTCAGTCCGGCGTCCGGACAGCGCTGCCGCCGACGGGGCAAACAGCGGATGCTCCGCGTATCCGAATGTCTTCTGAAAGGCTTCGGTCCGGTACACCTGCGCCGGCGTTCCCTCCGCCTCCACGGTTTTATCAAGCAAAATGACCCTGTCAGAATATTCGTAGACAAAATCCAGATCGTGGCTGATCATCAGAATGGATATATCGTATTTCCCTTTCAGCTCGTCCAGAAGCTCATAAAAGAGCGTCGTACCGTTGCGGTCAATGCCGGAAATAGGCTCATCCAGCAGCAGCAGATTCGGCATCGGGCAGGTCGCCACAGAAAGCAGTACCCGCTGCAGCTCTCCGCCGGACAGATCGCCCAGACACTGGTCGATAAGCTCCTCCGCCTGGAACCGCGACAGCTCTTGTCTTACCCTCTCATAGGTCTTTTTATCTTTCATAAGCCACACCGGACGGCGGCTGATACAGGATGCAAAAAAATCAAATACGGTGGTCGGCGTATTCTTATCAAAAGCAAGATACTGCGGCACATAGCCGATCTTCATGCGGCTTCTTTTGCCGCTGCGCATATCCTCAAAAATAATCCTTCCTTTATAAGGAATCTCTCCCAGCAGAGCTTTCATGAGCGTCGACTTGCCTGCGCCGTTTTTGCCGATGATCGTCAGCATCTCTCCGCAATACAGATGAAAATTCACGTCCTCTAAAATATGATTATTATCCAGAGTGACGTCCACATGTTCAATTCTCGTGCAGTGATTTCCGCACATCTTCGGTTTAATTCGCCGCATTTCTTAATTCCTCCAGATTCTTTCTCATACTGTCAAGCCATGCGTCCTTGGCATACTGCCCGCTGACGCAGGAATCCAGCTGATGCACGTCCATTCCGGTTTCTCCTGCCAGCAGATTCGATATCCGTCCCGAATACTGGCTGTCCGAGAGGATCATCCCGTCGCCCGCCTCCTGTACGGTGTCAATGAGCATCCGGATTTCCCTGGCAGAAAATCCGCTGTCCTTCTCCACATCGATGGTCTCAAGTACCGGAAATCCAAAGGTGTCCGCCAGATAAGCAAAGCTCTCGTGGAGGAGCACACAGCCTTTTTTCGGCGCTATACCGTTCAGATCCTCATATTCCGTCAGCAGCGCATCGATTTTTTCTTCGTATTCTATCCGGTTTTGATCGTACTGTTCCCTGTGTTCCGGATCCATTTGTCCAAGTTCCGAGGAAATGTACGAAAGCTCCTGTTTGTAAAGCTCCGGATTCAGCCAGGTATGCGGATTCACCTCTCCGCCTTCATTCTCCTCTTCATGCGCGTGGGCATGGCCTTCGTGGGCGTGCGCTTCTCCGGGCAGAAGCTGTTCCTCTTCCAGTCCGTTGAGAGCGTATAAAATCGTAAGAGACGGGTACGTATCCAGCACATCCGACAGGAAATCCTCCATTCCGCCGCCGTTGGCGAGAAACACATCGGCGCCCTCCAGACGCACCAGATCTCCCGGCCTCAGCTGATAGTCGTGCAGACAGCCGGTCTGCGGCTCCGCCATGTTGGCGATCTCCACGCCATCCACGCCGTCGGTAAGATTCATTACCATAATATATAAAGGATAAAATGAAGTGACGATACGGAAGGTGTCGTCGCTGGCCTTCTGGCCGGCTTCTGTCCCTGCCTCCGGCGATACTCCGGTTCCCGGCGCTCCGGCACTCCTGCAGCCGGCCAGAAAGCCGGTGCAAAGGCAGAGCAGCAGAAATGCGGCCAGGAGAACGTTTCCTCTTCCCCGTCTGTTTTTACTCCGTAAACTGTATTTATTCATGAATGTCCTTTTCCTTCCACATCCGGCGCAGCCGGCTCACCGTCTCACAGAGTGGCAGACCGACAACATTATAATAATCTCCGTGGATGCCGGAGATAAATACGGCCGCCTTGCCCTGGATTCCGTAAGCGCCCGCCTTATCCATCGGTTCACCGGTAGACACATACCACCGGATCTCCTCGTCAGATATCTCCCTCATGGTCACATCGGTACACACATGGAACTTCTCCTCCGCCACCAGGCGGCCTTCCTCCAGCAGAAGAAGAGAAACTCCGGTGTACACCTGATGGGTTCTGCCGGAAAGAGAACGGAGCATCTCCACAGCTCCCTCTTCTCCATCCGGTTTGCCGAGGACTCTGCCGTCAACGGCCACCACCGTGTCGGCTCCGATGATGGTGTACATTTCCTGCCCGGGAGCGGCTGCGCCAGCGGCGGCAGCCATATGCTGCTTTGCCACAGCTCCGGCCTTCCGGTGGGACAGCTCTTCCACCAGAGTCCCCGGAGAATCCGCCTGTATATTTTCATCAGCATCGCTGACCTCTATTACAAAATCATATCCGGCCTGCGCCAGAAGTTCTTTCCTTCTGGGAGAGCCGGATGCCAGAATAATCTTCATTATAATAAACTCTCCTTTGCATAACTTATGATGATACCAGACAACCATTCTTCAGTCCTGTCTTTGTACCATCATAAGCGATAAACAAAAAAGAATCAATAAATTTTTTTAGTAGCGCCGGGTCACATTAATACCCTGCGGGTCATCTTAGTACCAGCGGGTCACCGGCAGATCATTGTTCACATCGTTGGTAAACAGAATCTGGTGCAAGTCGATGATACCGTTCATAAAGGTTGCCGCGCAGGCGCACAGGTACAGCTCCCACATACGTGTAAAGCGGTCGCCGAACATCTCCACAACCTCTGCCTTATGTTCCTGGAAGTTTTTGTTCCAGCACAGAAGGGTCTTGTTATAATGCCGGCGCAGGCTTTCCACGTCCAGCGTGTAGAAACGATGGTCGCCGGCGATATTGATGATCTCCCGCAGTGACGGAATCACGCCGCCCGGGAAAATGTATTTCTTAATCCATGCGTCGCCCGGATGCTCCTGCAGGGCGCTGATATAATGAAGGAGGAAGAGTCCGCCCGGATTCATCACTTCTTTAACGCATCGCATGAATAGATCGTAGTTATCCCGTCCCACATGCTCCAGCATGCCGACGCTGACAACGCGGTCAAACTTCATACCGCTCTTCGGCAGATCCCGGTAGTCCATCAGTTCCACTTTCAGACGGCCTTCCAGACCCTCTTCCACAATTCTTTCCTCAAATTTTTTCTTCTGCTCTTTGCTCAGCGTAATACCGACGCCTTTGATGCCATATTTCTTAGCGGCTTCAATAAGAAGGAATCCCCAGCCGCATCCGATATCCAGCAGCGTCATGTCTTTCTGCAGATACAGCTTCTCCAGAATACGGTCCACCTTATTTACCTGGGCCTGATACAGCGTATCATCCGGATTCTTAAAATATCCGCAGGAATAGCTCATGGTCTCATCCAGCCACAGCTTGTAGAAATCATTTCCGATGTCATAATGGGAAGAAACTTCTTTGGACTGATTTGCTTTGCTCAGAGAAGAAAAAATGAGCTTTTTCAGAGACTTTTTGTCGGTGGAAAACTTACCCATCTGTCCCATAAACATATTGAGGGCATGAAAGAGGTCTCCCTCGATCTCCAGATCCCTGTCCATGTACGCCTCACCCAGGGCAATGGAGGTGCTGGTCATAAGATCCTTCATGGAAGGAACCTTATGAAAAATGATGGAGAATTCCGGTTTGCCTTCACCAATCTGCGTCTCCTCATCGCCAATCCTGATAGTGAATGGATGATCGTCAAACTTCTGCATAAAGGTTACAAATGCTTTTTCTTCAAGATTCATACTGTCACTCCTGTTCTTTTCATACAATTTTCAAAACGCTTCCTATCTGCATGTCCAAAACTACGGTAATTCTTCGTTTTTTTTATCGTTTGTAAAGACCAACAGAATAACACTCATTATTCTAGCACAAATAGAGCAAAAATGCTCCTACTTTTTTCTGCAGAACTGAAAATGAAATATTTTTTCAAAATCCTTCTTTTTTCGTCTGATTGCGACATCCGAGGGACGGGGGGGCAGACTCCCACAGACCACCGGGCGGGACAGCTTCTGCTCCTCACGCAGCGGCGGGCCGGAGACAGCACAGCTGCCCCGGCCCGCCAGGATTACTCTTTATTCAAGATTACTCTTTATTTTTGTAAACACCCGGATTGCTCCGCGCTTCGCGCTCCCGCACTCCTCCCCACATTCGCATTCCCGCTCTTCCGAGCTTCATGCTCATGTGGGGGCGGCCCTCTAAAACACGCATCTGCTTTCGTGTAAGCACGAGCAGACGCATGTTTTGATGGCCTGGTGGTTATAAATTCGTATACCCCATAAGGGATAAGTCGACTTCTCTTGCGCAGTCGCGTCCTTCCCGGATGGCCCACACCACCAGGGACTGGCCGCGGTGCATGTCGCCGGCGGTAAAGACTTTATCCACGTTGGTTTTGTAGGAACCGGCTTCTGTCTTTACGTTGCTGCGCTCGTTGGTGTCCACGCCGAAGGCTTTGGTCACATAGGACTGGCTTCCCAGGAAGCCTGCGGCGATCAGAACCAGGTCCACCGGAACTTCGTATTCGCTGCCGGCCACTTCGGCCATGATATTCCGTCCCGCCTTCTTGTCAAATTTGCTCTCAAGTTTTACAAGCTTCGCCTTGCATACCTCGCCTTTTTCGTTGGCGATAAATTCTTTTACCGTAGTCTGGTAGACGCGCGGGTCTTTGCCGAAGACGGCGATAGATTCTTCCTGGCCGTAGTCGGTCTTGCAGACTCTCGGCCACTCCGGCCAAGGGTTGTTCGGCTGTCTCTCATCCGGCAGCTTCGGCATCATCTCCAGCTGGAGCATGCTCTTGCAGCCCAGGCGGATGGAGGTTCCGACGCAGTCGTTTCCGGTGTCGCCGCCGCCGATGACCATGACGTTTTTATTTTTGGCGTCGATATATTTCTTGTCGGCAAAGTTGGAGTTCAGCAGGCTTTTGGTGGTGGCGGTCAGATAGTCCACCGCAAAGTAAATACCCTTGCTCTTTCTGCCCGGCACCTTGATGTCCCGCGGGTCGGAGGCGCCGCAGCAAAGAACGATAGCGTCATATTCTTCTTTCAGCTCCTCGGCCTTGATATCCACACCCACATTGACGTTGGTCTTGAAAATGACGCCCTCTTCTTTCATGACATCTACTTTCCGCTCAATGTAGATCTTCTCCAGCTTCATATTCGGGATTCCGTACATCAGCAGACCGCCCGGACGGTCGGAACGCTCGTAAACCGTCACGGAATGTCCGCGCATGTTCAGATAATGGGCCACGGACAGTCCCGACGGTCCGGAGCCCACCACGGCAACCTTCTTGCCGGTGCGCACTGCCGGAGGTTCCGGTCTGGCAAGTCCCCGCTCATAGGCCCTCTCGATGATGCTCAGCTCTTTTTCCTTGATATTGATCGGATCCCCGTTCAGGTTGCAGGTACATCCCACTTCGCAGGGAGCCGGACACACCCGCCCGGTAAATTCCGGGAACGGATTTGTTTTCCTCAGTCGCTGATATGCCTCATCCCAGTTGCCCGTGTAAGTCGCATCGTTCCATTCCGGAATCAGATTATTGAGCGGGCAGCCGGTCACCATACCGTTGATCAGAATTCCCGACTGGCAGAACGGCACGCCGCAGTTCATACATCTTGCTCCCTGTATCTCCTGTTCTTTCCGGGACAGAGGGGTGTGAAATTCGTTGAAATGTCTGATTCTCTTTGACGGTGCTTCCGCGCTGCTTTCTTTTCTTTCATATTCCAAAAATCCAGTTGGCTTTCCCACAGTTCTCCCCTCCTATCCTCTTTTTATCTCATAAAATGCTTCAATCTGCGCCTGTTCCGCACTCAATCCCTTGCCTTCCAGCTCGGAGATCTTCTGCAATACTTTCTTGTAATCATGCGGAATGATCTTCTTGAATTTCGGCAGATATTCGCTGAAGTTATTCAGAATCTCTTTTCCTTTTTCGGAGTTGGTATATGCCACATGATCTGTGATCATGTCTTTAATCTCCATAACATCGTATTTGGATACGATCGGCTCGGAAGAAACCATCTCTCTGTTGAGGCGCAGGTACAGATCGCTGTCCTCATCCAGTACGTAGGCCACGCCGCCGCTCATACCGGCCGCGAAGTTCTTGCCGGTCTTGCCGATGATCAGAACCTTACCGCCCGTCATATACTCGCAGCCGTGGTCGCCCACGCCTTCCACGACAGCCGTAGCTCCGGAGTTGCGGACGCAGAAACGTTCTCCCGCCACACCGTTGATGTAGGCCTGGCCGCTGGTCGCGCCATACAGCGCCACATTTCCTATGATAATATTCTCGTCGGCCTTGAAACGGATTCCCTTCGGCGGGTACACGATCAATTTTCCGCCGGATAAGCCTTTTCCGAAGTAGTCGTTGCTGTCGCCGATGAGCTCCAGCGTCAGTCCCTTCGGAATAAATGCTCCGAAACTCTGACCGCCGGCTCCGGTACACTGCACAGTAAATGTATCGTCGTCCAGAGTATCCTGGTATTTCTTTGTGATCTCGGCTCCGAACATAGTTCCCAGCGCTCTGTCGGTATTTCCCACATCAATGGAAATGCTTCTCTTTTGCTTTTTATCCAATGCTGTCTTTAATTTATTGAGAAGAATCTTCGCATCCACGGTTTTTTCCAGCTCGAAATTATATTCATTCTTCTTGCTGTAGCAGATCGGATGGGTCTTATCCAGATACGGATTATCCAGAATATTGGATAAATCCAGATGGTATTTCTCCTGTGCTTCCGGACGTTCTCTCAACAGATCGGTCCGGCCAACCAGCTCATCCACAGTGCGCACGCCCAGCTTGGCCATGTACTCCCGCAGCTCCTGCGCGATAAACATCATGTAATTTACCACGTACTCCGGTTTTCCTTTGAAACGTTTTCTCAGTTCCGGATTCTGCGTTGCCACACCCACCGGACAGGTATCCAGATTGCAGACACGCATCATGACGCATCCCATGGTGATCAGCGGGCCGGTGGCAAAACCGAATTCCTCTGCACCGAGGGCCGCCGCGATGGCGACGTCTCTTCCGCTCATGAGCTTTCCGTCGGTCTCGATGATGACCTTGTTTCGCAGGTCGTTTTGAATCAGCGTCTGATGGGTCTCCGCCAGGCCAAGCTCCCACGGAAGCCCTGCATTGTAGATGGAGTTTCTAGGAGCCGCTCCCGTACCGCCGTCATAACCGGAGATAAGGATAACCTGCGCGCCTGCTTTGGCAACACCGGCGGCTACCGTGCCGACGCCGGCCTCGGACACCAGTTTCACGGAAATCCGGGCGTCCTTGTTGGCATTTTTTAAGTCGTAAATCAGCTGCGCCAGATCCTCGATACTGTAAATATCATGGTGCGGAGGCGGAGAGATCAGTCCCACGCCCGGCGTGGAGTGTCTGGTCTTGGCTACCCACGGGTAAACCTTTGCGCCCGGCAGATGTCCGCCTTCGCCCGGCTTCGCGCCCTGAGCCATCTTGATCTGGATCTCCTGGGCACTGACCAGATAGCGGCTGGTCACTCCGAAACGTCCGGACGCCACCTGCTTGATAGCGGAACATTTATTCAGTCCGTCCGGTCCGATAGTCAGTCTCTCGAGATCCTCGCCGCCCTCGCCGGTGTTGGATTTACCGTGTATCTGATTCATGGCGATAGCCAGCGTCTCATGGGCTTCCTTGGAGATGGAGCCGTAGCTCATGGCCCCGGTCTTAAACCGCTTCACAATGGATTCTACCGGTTCTACCTCTTCGATTGGAATACCTTTTTCCGGATAGTTGAAATCAATGAGTCCACGGAGGGTGATCGGCGCGGTTTCTTTATTGATCATGGACGTATACTGCTTAAACATTTCATAATTTCCCGTCCATGTGGCCGTCTGCAGTGTGTGGATAGTCAGCGGATTGTACAAATGTTCTTCCTTGCCGCTTCTGTACTGATGGCTTCCCTCGCTGTCGAGCGTCAGATCATTGGTCAGTCCCAGCACATCAAAGGCTTTGGAATGATGAACGTCCACATCCTCCGCAATATCCTCCAGAGTGATTCCTTCCACCCGGCTCACAGTGTTGGTAAAGTATTTATCAATAACGTCTTTGCTTATGCCCACCGCCTCAAAGATCTGAGAGCCCTGATAGGACTGCAGAGTAGAGATACCCATCTTGGAGGCGATCTTTACGATACCGTGCAGTACGGCGTTATTATAATCGTCCACAGCTGCGTAATAATCTTTTTTCAGCAGGCCGTCCTGGATGAGCTTCTTGATGCCGAACTGTGCCATGTAAGGGTTGATGGCGCAGGCGCCGTAACCAAGCAGGGTGGCAAAATGATGTACTTCTCTCGGCTCGCCGCTCTCCAGAATAATCTTCACTGACGTACTTTTCTTCGTCTGAATCAGGTGCTGATGCACAGCGGATACCGCCAGCAGGGACGGAATCGCCACGTGGTTTTCGTCCACGCCCCGGTCAGTCAGTATAACAACCGTCGCGCCGTTTTTGTGGGCCTGATCCACAGCGATACAGAGACGCTGGATAGCCTTTTCCAGATTGGTTCCTTTATAATAGGTGATCGGCACATCCTTTGTCACGATATTATGAATCTTCGCGTAACGGATCTTCAACAGGTCCGTGTTGGTAAGAATCGGATTATTTACCTTTAATACCCGGCAGTTTTCTGCTTTTTCCTCAAGAATATTTCCCTCATCGCCAATGTAGATGGCAGTAGAGGTGACGATTTCTTCCCGCAGCGCGTCAATAGGCGGATTAGTCACCTGGGCAAACATCTGTTTAAAGTAATTAAACAGCGGCTGATGCATTTTGGAAAGCACCGGGAGCGGAGAATCGATACCCATGGCTCCGATGGCTTCATTTCCATTTAACGCCATCGGCAGGATTGCCGTCTTCAGATCCTCGTAAGTATAGCCGAAGGCTTTCATCAGACGGTTGTTTTCTGTGTAATCATACTCTTCCACAGCCACATTCGGAATCTTCAGGTCTCTAAGCTGCACCAGATTATCGGACAGCCATTCGCCGTAAGGCTGCTTTTTCACATAAGAATCTTTTAAGACTTCATCATCGATGAGCTCTCCTTTTACCGTGTCAACCAGAAGCATTTTGCCCGGATGAAGCCGTTCCTTTTTTACAATGTGCGTGATGTCAAAATCCACCACACCGACTTCCGAAGAGAGAATCAGCTGATCATCATCTGTGATATAGTATCTGGATGGGCGAAGACCGTTCCTGTCGAGCACCGCTCCCATGATATCTCCGTCGGAGAAAAGGATTGACGCCGGGCCGTCCCACGGCTCCATCATCGTGGCGTAATACTGATAAAAGTCTCTCTTTTCCCGGCTCATGCTCTCGTCGTTCTGCCACGGCTCCGGTATGGTGATCATTACCGCCAGCGGCAAAGGCATCCCGCTCATCACCAGGAATTCCAGCGTATTGTCAAGACGCGCCGAGTCGGAACCATTCGGGTCCACCACCGGCGTCAGCTTGATCATCTCATCCTTCAGATAATCGGATTCCATCTTTTCCTCGCGGGCAAGCATCTTGTCGGCGTTGCCTCGGATGGTGTTAATCTCTCCGTTATGGACGATATACCGGTACGGATGTGCTTTCTCCCAGCTCGGCACTGTGTTGGTGGAGAAACGGGAATGTACCAGAGCGATGGCGGATTCATAATCCGGATCGTGAAGATCCGCATAGAAATTACGGAGCTGTCCCACCAGGAACATTCCTTTATATACAATCGTCCGGCTGCTCAGGGAAACCACGTAGGAGAAATCATTGGACTGCTCATACACTCTTCTCACGATGTAGAGGCGGCGGTCAAAGTCCACTCCCCGCGGCACATCAAACGGTCTCTTCACAAACCCCTGCATAATATACGGCATGCAGTCTTTTGCCTTCTTTCCGAGAATCTCCGGCTGCACCGGAACTTCTCTCCAGCCCAGGAAGTTTAAGCCTTCTTTTTCCACGATGATCTCAAACATCTTCTTGGCACGGTTTCTTTTCAATTCATCCTGCGGCATGAAAAACATACCCACGCCGTAGTCTCTCTCCTGTCCAATAAAAATGCCGAGGGAATCGCAGGCTTTCTTAAAAAACTTATGGGATATCTGTACTAAGATTCCTACTCCATCACCTGTTTTACCCTCGGCGTCTTTGCCGGCTCTATGTTCAAGATTTTCAACAATTTTCAATGCGTTGGATACTGTCGCATGGCTCTTGATTCCCTTGATATTCACCACGGCACCAATACCGCAGTTATCATGCTCAAAGGAGGAATCATACAGGCCCTGCTGCACTCTCTCCTGATGATACATGCTCTCACCCTTTCTCGTATACGATTTAGATATGATATTCTTTTTCATCTGTCTTGCAGTTATCATCTTACCGTATTTCCGGTTGTTTGTAAACATAAACATTTCGAGTTATTGTCTAATAATTAGTTTTTAATTTTAAATCATATTAATTTTCTGATAATTATGATTTTTATCTCATTTTAATTTCTTATTTTTCGTATTTTTCTCTTAGAACTCCAGTTGATTTCACTCAAAAAAAATCAAATCTTTTTATTAAGGAAGCGTTGTATCCCCGCCCATTTCTATTTATACATACAATTAACACAATTCAAAACGAATGTATAGTAATTTCTTCCTTCATGTAGATTATTATGGGCGAGGATACGATTTCACTTTTAAAAAAATGTTTTCAGCACGTCCAGCAACTCTTCCTCGCTCTCCACGATGTAATCGGGTTTATGCCGGATGATGGATGTATCGTTATGGTGGCGATTGAGAAGAATCATATGCCATCCGGCCGCTCCGGCACCTTCTATGTCATTTTCAATGGAATCCCCAATGTACCAGGTTTCTTCCCGGTTCAGATGAAGGGCATCTTCCACTGCCCGGAAAGTGCGCACATCAGGTTTGAAGTAGCCGACTGCATCGGAGACAAAGATTCTGTCGTCGGAGAACCAGCGTTCCAGTCCCATGCCCCGGATTTTTTCCATCTGATGGTTTGTCTCACCGTTGGTGAGGATTGCCAGAGAAACGCCCCGCTCTTTCAGCAGGTTCAGGATTCGCTCCATGGTTTTGGAAATGTCCAGATGCTGCTGATGTTTCCGGTAAACGTGCTGGAATTCCAGCGCCTCTTCTTCTGTAATCTCAAAGCCAAAGTCTCTCATGGCGTGCTGCATGCGGTATACGCCTGCACCGTCCACGGTCATGGTTCCCGCCATAACCTGGTCAAAGACCCGGTCGCTGTGGATACGGGATGCGGTGTACAGTTCATACATATCTATATCATATTTATCCTGCCATATTTCCTTAAAAGCCCGCTCGAAGGGCTGTGTCATATTGTACAGGGTTTCGTCCACGTCAAATATTACATTCATATTCTATCCCATTTCTCTTTATTCATCTCATAAAAAGACTCCCAAAGGAAGTATTCCCCATGGGAGTCTTTTGTACATTTACTATGACGGGAAACAGAGAGAGCGAACTCTCTCTGCTTCCACAATACCTTAGGATGCGGTGCATCCGGTATTTTTATTTGTAAAGCTCTACCATTCTTGTCAGTTTCTCGTAACGAGCTTTTGCAGCCTCTTCGGAATCTTTGAAGAGTTTCTCCGCTCTTTCTGGGAATGGTTTTACCAGACGGGTGTAACGTGCTTCGTTGTTCAGGAAATCCTGATAGGAGCCGTCGCCCTCTTTGGATGTCAGGGTAAATGGATTCTTTCCTTCTGCTTTCTTGGATGGGTCGAAGGAGAAGAGGTTCCAGTAACCAGCCTTAACGGCTTTCTTCATCTCATCCTGACAGTGGTTCATTCCGCCCTTAGCGATTCCGTGAAGCTCACATGGAGCGTATCCGATGATTAAGGATGGTCCGTCGTAAGCCTCTGCCTCTACGAGACATTTAACAGCCTGGTTAGGGTTAGCGCCCAGAGCGATCTGTGCTACGTATACGTAACCGTAAGTCATAGCAATCTCTGCAAGGCTCTTCTTGCTTACTTCTTTACCAGCTGCAGCGAACTGACAAACCTCACCGATGTTGGAAGCTTTGGAAGCCTGTCCACCTGTGTTGGAGTACATCTCTGTATCGAATACCATTACGTTTACGTTCTCGCCGGAAGCAAGTACATGGTCAAGTCCGCCGAAACCAATATCGTATGCCCATCCGTCACCACCGAAGATCCAGATGGATTTCTTGGAGAGATACTGTTTCTTCTCAAGAACTTCTGCAGCATCCGGGCATCCGGCAGCGGCAGCTTTCTCCAGCTCTGCAATCAGGACTTTTGTATCAGCCATGTTCTCTCTGGTGTTCTCTTTTGTCTCCATGAACTTGTTAAATGCAGCTTTGAACTCGTCAGTTGCTTTATCGGAAGCAGCCATCTTCTGTAATTTAGCGATAGCCTGTTCACGTAAAGTCTTCTGTCCAAGGTACATACCGAAACCATGCTCTGCGTTATCCTCGAATAAGGAGTTAGCCCAGGCAGGTCCCTGCTGAGAATCTTTATTTACAGTATATGGACAAGTTGCAGCAGGTCCGCCCCAGATGGAGGAACATCCTGTTGCATTACTGATGTACATCTGCTCACCGAATAACTGAGTGATCAGACGAGCGTAGGATGTCTCTGCACATCCTGCACAGGAGCCGGAGAACTCAAGCAGCGGCTGATTGAACTGGGAACCTTTGACTGTTGTGTCTGCAGGTGCGCCCGGTTTCTTGCCAACGCTTGCTACCAGGTAATCGAATACCGGCTGCTGATCTGCCTGAGATTCCTGAGGAACCATCTGGATAGCTGCTGTCGGGCAGACAGTGATACACTCGCCGCATCCCATACAGTCTAACGGAGATACGCTCATTGTATATTTGTATTCGCTTGCTTTTGGTTTGGTATCTGCAACCTTCATGTTTGCAGGTGCAGCTTTGATCTCGTCTTCACTTACCATGAACGGACGGATGGTAGCGTGGGAACATACAAACGCACACTGGTTACACTGGATACATTTCTCAGCATCCCATTCAGGAACTGTTACGGCTGTACCACGTTTCTCGTATGCGGAAGCTCCCAGCTCGAACTGGCCGTCTGCGATATCCTTGAATGCGGATACAGGCAGGTTGTCGCCATCCATAAGTCCGATAGGGTTCATCAGCTCTTCTACCATCTTCACTGTTCCCGGACGTCCTTCCAGTTTTGGAGCAGGAGCGTCTGCTTCTGGGTTGGACCAGGAAGCCGGAATCTCTACTTTGTGAAGAGCGTCTACACCAGCGTCGATTGCTTTGTAGTTCATCTCAACAACAGCGTCACCCTTCTTGCTGTAGGACTTCTTAGCAGCAGCTTTCATGTAATCAACTGCTTCTTCGATTGGCATAAGGTTAGCCAGTTTGAAGAATGCGGACTGAAGGATCGTGTTGGTACGTTTGCCCATACCGATCTCGATTGCTTTGTCGATAGCGTTGATGGTGTATAACTGAATGTTGTTGTCTGCAATGTATTTCTTGGATTCTGCAGGCATATGTTTATCTAATTCTTCGTCGCTCCACTGGCAGTTGATCATGAAGATTCCGCCTGGTTTTACGTCCTGAACCATCTTGTAGCCTTTTACAACGTAGGATGGGTTATGACATGCAACGAAGTCAGCCTGGTTGATGTAATACGGGCTCTTAATTGGGTTGTCACCAAAACGAAGGTGAGAAATTGTGATACCACCTGTCTTCTTGGAGTCATACTGGAAGTAAGCCTGGATGTATTTATCTGTGTGGTCACCGATGATCTTAGTGGAGTTCTTGTTAGCACCAACAGTACCGTCTCCGCCAAGACCCCAGAACTTACATTCTACTGTACCAGGAGCAGATGTGATCGGAGCAGGTTTAACCTCCGGCAGGGACAGGTTTGTAACGTCGTCCACGATACCGATTGTGAAACGAGGCTTCGGATCATCTTTCTTAAGCTCTGTATATACAGCAAATACGGATGAAGGAGGTGTATCTTTGGAACCTAATCCGTAACGTCCGCCTGTGAGAACGATGTCGTTAAGACCAGCTTCACGAAGAGTAGCAGCAACGTCCAGGTACAGAGGCTCGCCTAAAGCGCCTGGCTCTTTTGTACGGTCAAGAACTGCGATCTTCTTCACTGTCTCAGGAAGTACCTTCAGTAATGAGGAGGATACCCATGGACGATATAAACGAACTTTAATTAAACCAACTTTTTCGCCGGCTTTTGTCAGATAATCGATAACTTCTTCTGCTACGTCACAGATGGAGCCCATTGCGATGATCACGCGGTCTGCATCCGGAGCACCATAGTAGTTGAATAAGTCGTAATCTGTTCCTAATTTTTCATTGATCTTTGCCATGTATTTTTCTACAACAGCCGGTAAAGCGTCATAAACGGAGTTACATGCCTCACGATGCTGGAAGAAAACGTCGCCGTTCTCGTGGGAACCGCGCATAGCAGGTTTCTCTGGGTTCAGTGCATGCTCACGGAACTCTTTTACTGCGTCCATGTTGCACATTTCTTTCAAATCAGCGTAATCCCATTTTTCAATCTTCTGGATCTCGTGGGAAGTACGGAAACCATCGAAGAAGTTAATAAACGGAACTTTGCCCTCAAGAGCAGCAAGATGTGCTACAGGACTTAAGTCCATAACTTCCTGTGGGTTGGACTCAGCCAGCATAGCAAAACCGGTCTGACGGCATGCGTATACATCGCTGTGGTCACCGAAGATGTTCAGGGCCTGTGTGGAAACAGTACGTGCGGAAACATCAAATACACATGGAAGCTGTTCAGCAGCAATCTTGTACATATTAGGGATCATCAGCAGAAGACCCTGAGATGCTGTAAATGTTGTGGTAAGAGCGCCGGCTGCCAGAGAACCGTGTACAGCACCTGCTGCACCTGCCTCAGACTGCATTTCATTGACGATTACCTGATGACCAAAAATGTTCTCCTGTCCGGCAGCTGCCCACTGATCGATGGAGTCAGCCATTGGACTGGATGGTGTGATAGGATAGATAGCTGCAACTTCGGTATAGGCATAAGCTACGTGAGCAGCAGCGGTATTTCCATCCATGGACTGTTTTGCTCTAGGCATTGAAATTTCCTCCTTAATAAGTTAAAGATATGGTTTATAATTCGACATAATATTATCATTTTTTTTAGAATCTGTAAAGCGAAATCGCCCATGTTTGTATACAAATACAAGATTGTACCCTAAAAAATGACAATCTGCCAAATGTTGCCCTTGACATAGCGCTTCCGCCGTGCGCCATGCGGGATTTCAGCCTTTTCCCGGCGCTGTCGGATGCATAAAATTCCCTGTGGGCAGTCGACTTCTCTGCCAGATTATCCGCCGCCGCATCATCCTTTCCACAGCAGCGAAAAAACAAAAAAGAATAACAAAAAAGTACTGTTCCTCTGTATAAAAAAGCAAATGTACCCAAAATAGGGAATATACTCTGTGACCACCCCGAAAATCTGCTCTTTCCGGACGATCAGGCGGTCTTCCCGGTCGTTGGCGTCCCCCTTGGTAATGTAGGCATTTTCCTGCACTTTATCCACAATGCGGTGGGTCACGCAGATGACCTGTCCACCATACGGGGCGTAGAAAGCCACAATATCCCCCGGCTCATACTCTTCCTCTTCTTTCACAAACAGAAGACTTCCCTTTTCAATGACGGGACTCATGCTGTCCGAGGTCTCGTAATAGATCTGCCGTCCCGCCAGAAACGCCACGCCGGACAGAAAAAACGTCCCGAAGAGCAGCCCCCATATCACACCCGTGAAAATCTTCACGATTCCACGGCAGATTACATAAAATCGATTCATAGTATATGATATGAGCCCCGGGTGCATAATATTACAAATGCTGCCAGCATTCCGCCGCAAAGGCACGGACCGAAAGGAAACACATCCCGGCGGTCCGCCCTTTTAAATAGTAGCAGATACAATCCCCATATTCCACCGGCAAATATCCCCAGCGCCGCTGCCAGTACATTTCCTTCCCACCCGAGGAACAGGCCGCCGGCGGCCATCAGCTTGATGTCCCCGCCGCCGAATCCTCCGGGCGCCAGCAGCGCCGCCAGCAGCATCGGCACGCTGACCACAAACATACCCAGCACCCGGTCCGGCACGCCCGGCCCCGGCACCGTAAAAACTGCACAGAGCCCCGTCACGAAAACCGCGGCGTTGAGCCGGTTGGGAATCCGCATGGTCTTCCAGTCCGTCCATGCAATGACGCCCAGCAGCGCAAAAAATGCAGCGATGGTCATCCAGCATAACAGTTTCGCTATATTTCTCTCCTCCTTTTAGATATTAGTGCTGCAATATCAATATTACAGACAAAACATTTTCCCGGCAGGTATCTCAGTGCCGGGTACTTTCCGCTTCTATTCATTCCATTATTTTCCCATTTTTCCCTTTCGCCAAAAAAGAAAACGGCCGTGCAGCTTACGCACGACCGTATCTTTGAAGTGAGGGGTACTTCATGTAGAAAATAAATTTCATGGGATTATTATACCATACTCGACAAATTAATCAATTGTTCTTTATGACTTTTCCATATATATTTTTTATTGCGCTGCATCCGGCGCCGCTGTATTGCCTGTCGATTCTGATGCTGCTGTTCCTTCTGCTGCATCTGGCGCCGTTGTATTGCCTGTGGTTCCTTCTGCCCCGTCCGGCGCCGCTGTGGTCTCCTGCGTCTGATCCGAGGAGGCCGACGGATTCTCCGTGGTGGCTGCTGCCGCCGCATGTTCCTCATAGGTCTCAAAATACAGGTTAGAGCCGTCATTTTTCACCTGGTCAGTCTGGAAATACAGATAATTATGCTCCGCCGGGTGCAGTACGCCGTCGATGGCTTCCAGGCTCGGGCTGCAGATTGGTCCCACCGGCAGACCGTCGTTCTTGTAAGTGTTGTACGGGGAATCAATCTCCAGATGATCGTAGAGCACCCGCTCCACGCCGTACATGCCTTCCGACATGGCGTACACCACCGTGGAATCAAACTGCAGACGCATATTCTGCGCCAGCCGGTTATTGATGACGCCGGCTACCATCGGATATTCTTCCGGCCGTTCGGTCTCCTTCTGCACCAGCGACGCCCGGATAAGCACTTCTTCCACACTCATGCCGAGATTTGCCGCCTCCTGCTGCCGCTGCTCGTCAAATTTATTCAGGAACTCATCAAGAATCTTCGCCACCAGCTCATCCCCGGTCATATCCTCCGAGAGGTAATAGGTGTCCGGGAAAATGTAACCTTCCAGCTGATAAAACACCTGATCCGCTGCCGGCAGCACATCCGCATACTGGAAGTTCGCCGCTGCATTTTTCACCGCGGTCAGAAACTCATCCTGACTCATAACTCCTTCGTTTTCCAGTTTTTCCGCAATCATCGGAATCGAATACCCTTCCGGTATGGTAAAGGACTGCTCTTCCTTCTGGGCGCCGCCGGTCACCAGCGCTGCGATCACATCATCCAGACACATGCCGTCGTTGAGCGCAAAGGTTCCGTAACGCAGCTTTCCTCTGTTGTCGGAAAAATATATCTTCATAAGAAATGCTGTCTCATACCGGATAACACCCGCATCTTTCAGCTCCTGAGCCACCTGCCTTGTGCTGCTGCCTTCCTCGATGGTCACCTCCACCGGGTTGCCCTCCGTTGATTCCGTCCGGGAATACTCCCGCCATATGGAGAATCCAAAGGTGAGCATCACCGCCAGCACCACTGCGCCTGCTCCCAGCAGAATCTTCTGCCACAGCCGCATTGGCTTCTTCTCCACTGCCTCACCGACAGTCTCCACGATCGCGTCCTCGCCGGAGTTCTCAAAGCCTTCGGTACCGCCCATATCCCGGGAACCGCCGCTTTTTCCGGAATGGCTTTCTTCAGGACGATCGGATTTTCCGACCCCGGCAGCTCCATCCTCTCCATTTATCTCACTGTCCGTCACCGGGCTCTTTTTGGAACGCCTGCGGCGTTTTATGCCGACGGATTTCTCCGTAACATTTTCCTCTGTCTCTGCCAGTTTTTCTGCTTCTGGTTCTTCTGTCCCCGCTGTTTCTGCTGTCTGCTCTGCTATTTCTGCTGCGCTGACATTCTCCTCTGTTCCCGCCGTTTTTTCTTCCGGCGACGTTCCAGCTCCTGTATCTTTCTTTTCCGGTTCCGGTTTAAACTTTATCTCCAAAATGTATCCCTCCATACGCGCCTGCATTCACTTTTCCCTGCAGGCAACAGGTTTATTCCTTATCGTCACCGCGGCTCGATGGCCGCCTGTTATTTCTTTTTTACCTTACCACATATCCCCCTGTCCGGCAAGGCTGTTTTGACGTTTGCGCAGCTGTCCTTTTTTCTCTTCTTTCACAAGATATATTTGGTGCTTCCTGCTGCACCAATTCGCCGAATTATTCCACTGTCGACCATGTCTTTTAAAATCACCCTCGCCCGGCGCTGTTTCACTCCCAATAACTGACTGACTTCCGCAGAAGTTATCTCTTCTTTCTCGGCAATGGCATGATAAATTATTTTTTGTTGGTATGACATTTCCTTTATATTATTTGCCGATTCTTTTGAAGGATCCGGCACATCTCTGGCACTATCCGGCACTTTTTTCAATTTATCCGGCACATCTCCGGCACTATCCGGCATCTTTTCCATACTGTCCGGTACTTTTTTCGAACCATTCAGTCTCTCTCCGGCACCGCCATGCTCCACATTCACAGAACGATAAAGATTAATTCTCAGCGCAATCTCCATATCCAGAAACTCAGGCTCTGACAAACCATATTCCTTCATCTCCTGCATCAGCCTTGGAATTCCGGTTCCCCAGCCTTCAATCAGATTCATATAAGAAAATGCATGAGCCAGGGCCCGGTTTCTAATTTGAGAATACCCTTCTTTCATGCGTCCAACGGTAACGCCCGGCATCAGTCCTCCCGGGGATGTAATTTCCAGTCTGTCATCATAAATTGCCACTTGCACATGGGACGTTTGCAGAAAACTACAATTTATGACCGCATTTATGATCAATTCCCGGATACTGTCCGGCGGCAGCTCATAGATATCTTTCCGATACACTCCCTCTATCTTTGCTCCCAGCCGAATATTTCTCAGCACAAATCGAAAAGATTCCTCCACCTGCTGCCAAAGCGGACCGCCATAATCCCTCTTATCCACAAAAACAGCACGGGTATTTCCTTTGAACATCCCGCATTGAATTTTTGAAAGAAAAGCATCCTGCCCTGTCAAAAATACATAGGCATTTGTAGGATGAATTCTGCCATCCTCTGTCTCCGACAGAATTCCCCAGCTCAGCAGGACATTTTTTGTGACATTTTTCACTGACTGCCGCTGTATATCATTTTTACAATTGGCAAGTGCTACTGCCTTCATATCTGCACATAATTTTTCAATATCTTCATCAGAAATATACAAATCGGAACGGACCACTGTATCATAAGAACGTCCTTCGGATTCATAGTACATTTCCTGTGTCATTATCCTGTCCGCTTTTCTGGAAGTACCGGAAATACTTTTATATATTTTATACTTTTTTCGGGACGTCTCACTTTATACTCCACGTTTTTAGATTCACCCGAAAGCAACTCCTCCACATTCTTATAATCTCCTTCCCATCTCAAATGTAGAAAATCCCTTACAACAAAATTGAGTTCGACAAAGTTGAATTTCCTGTCGTAGCCTATCTTGATTTTTTTACCTTACCACATATCCCCCTGTCATACAAGGCTGTTTTGGCGCTTGCGCAGGAATTGGAAATGCTATAGACTGATGGTAGTAAAACCTTGTTGAAATACCGTACATTTTCTTGCTGAAATGTTTCGGCCGCCTGCATTGGGGCAACCTAAAAATGCATCGGCCTACACTCCGCCGGGAAAGGAAACCGACATGCAAACACCTTTACATTTTATTCTCCAATTTGATATGAAATCGCCCTACAACAAGGCCTACCGCAGTGCGGCAGAGGCTTTGGCCTGTTCTCTTAGTGCTGGAGAGGCGGCAGGCAAAACGCCATGCACCACAATCGTTCTCTGCGACACCGACGAAGCCATCCGGCGACACCGGATAGTGGGGCTTCCGGTCATCGCTGTCTCTCACGACGGCAATTCTTCGGAGGAGTTGATGGGAACACCCTGGCTGATTCTGTCTCCGGAAGCGCTGACACGTGACTTTCTCTACGAAGTGTACTGCCGTCATTACGAACGTCCCATGTGGATTCTGGAGACGGAACGCTGTCGGCTTCGGGAGCTTTCCGCAGAAGACTTCGATGCTCTGCTGCTTCTTCAGAAAGAAAATGCACAGAATCCGGAGGGCTGTTTTTTCCCTGACGGCTGTGACAATCCGGAAGATTTTCTCTCGAATTATATCCGGCATCAGTATCCGTTTTTTGACTTTGGGTTATATGCAGTTTTAGAGAAAGGGACGGGGAATTTTATGGGAATTGCCGGGTTTACCGGAATTACTGAGATTGCCTCCGATGACATCTCTCTTTCCGCCGAGGTAAGCTATGCCCTGCTGCAAAAATATCAGCGTCGTGGGCTCGCCAAGGAAGTGCTTCTGGCACTGCTTTCCTACGGACGCAAAACGGGCGGATTCAGACAGTTTACTGCCCGGATCCGCCCGGATAATGTTGCTTCCGCGGCTCTCGCCAAAAAATGCGGTATTAGGATTTATCATATCTAAAGAAAATTCATATTAAATACTCTCGTTTTGTTTTAATCCATATGATTTAATTATTTCTTTTTAATATATTATATGTTATTAGTAGATTTTCGTCTTCATATGTGTTATTATAAACATGCTGTCGTACCTCCAGCAGAAAGGGGGTGAATTCATGGGAGACATTATTTCCTTGTTGTTTGTCACTGTCGCAGCGGATGTAATTAGCTATTACATACGCAAATGGCTGGACAGTGACAATTAGACAGCAAACAGCCTAAGCGGAATAGCTCGCCGTAAAGAGTGAGAAATCCCCCAGAGACGCCACTCTGAGGGATTTCGTTTCTTCATGGAAGCTAACTTTCCTTATTGCTTAGCTGATATTATAATATGCGATTCCAACGAAAAAGTCAACACCTTTTCTAAATTATCATCAACAAAACTTTTCTAAAACAATATTTGCATTTTCCAGGCATTATATCAACAAATAAACATCGCATCTCCAAAGCTGAAGAACCGATACCGTTCTTTCACCGCCTCTTCATAGGCTGCCAGTACATGTTCTTTTCCGGCCAGGGCAGATACCAGCATGATCAGGGTCGATTCCGGCAGATGGAAGTTGGTGATGAGGCAGTCCAGTATTTTAAACTGGTAGCCCGGATAGATAAAGATCTCCGTCCATCCGCTGCACGGTTTCAGTCTGCCGTTTTCGTCGGCGGCGGACTCGATGGTCCGGCAGCTGGTGGTTCCCACGCAGATGACTCTTTTTCCGTTTTCTTTGGCGCTGTTGATTTTCTCCGCCGCATCCTCGTCGATCATGTAGAACTCTGAATGCATGTGGTGATTTTCCACATCGTCCACCTTCACCGGACGGAAAGTGCCCAGTCCCACATGGAGTGTTACTCTGGCGATATCGATGCCTTTTTCTTCGATGGTCTTCAGCAGCTCCGGCGTAAAATGCAGTCCTGCCGTAGGCGCTGCCGCCGAGCCGGAGTGGGTGGCATAGACCGTGTTATATCTGTCCTTGTCTTTGAGCTGATGGGTGATATACGGCGGCAGAGGCATCTGTCCCAGCTGGTCGAGAATCTCCTCGAAGATGCCCTCAAATTCAAACCGGATCAGACGGTTGCCCTCGTCGACGATATCCATTACCTCGCCCACCAGCAGGCCGCCGCCAAACTGAATCCGAGTGCCCGGCTTCGCCTTACGACCAGGCTTTACGAGGGTCTCCCAGACGTCGCCGGTCTTTCTCTTTAACAGAAGAACCTCGATCTTCGCTCCGGTTCCTTCTCTTTCACCGATGAGCCGGGCCGGGATTACCTTTGTATCGTTGATGACAAGGCAGTCTCCCGGATTCAGATAGTCCACGATCTCCCGGAACACGTGGTGGCTGACCGCCCCGTGTTCCTTATCCAGTACCATGAGCCGGGAGTCTGACCGATTTGCAAGCGGGTCCTGGGCGATCAGCTCTTCCGGCAGGTCATAATAAAAATCACTTGTTTTCATATATTTATCCTGTCCTTTTCAATGAGCGAGCCCTGCATGGAATCCACACAAGGCTCTTTTTTATCTCAATACTGTTTTTACTGTGTTCTGAGCTCTGCGCCCATTCTCTTTCCGAGTTTCTTCATTACCTGGTTGGCAGTGTTTTCGATTTCCTGGGAAGTCAGCGTCTTCTCATCGGAACCGATGGTCAGACGGATAGTCACAGACTTCTTGCCCTGCGGAATCTGTTTTCCTCTGTACTCATCCACGAAGGCTGCGTCTTTGACAAGGGCCGCTGCTTTCTTCTTGCCCATGATGGTATCGTAGATATCATGCCATACCGCATTGGAATCAAAGAGCATGGAGATATCGTAATCGGTCTCCGGATACTCTGCCAGGTGAACAAATGTATTGGTTCTGGATTTGAGTGGTTTCAGCTTGGTGGCATCCAGCTCGAAGAGCATGACGGAAAGATTCTTGATGCCGCACTCCATGGATACTTTCTTCGCCATCAGACCCATGTCACCGATTTTTTCATCGTCCAGATAAATGTTCAGCCATACCACGTTGTCAGCCCAGGACGGTTTCTCTTCTTTTCTGAACTCGTAGGCTTCCATGTGGGTGTAGCGCGGCATATTTTCCAGAACGCCTTTCGCCTCTCTGAACAGAGTGTTGATATCCTTTTCGCTGCTTGCAAAAGCCGCTCCGATATGTCTGCGCTGCTCCGGCAGGGATTCGGTCTCGTCATAGACGGAAGTATAATTTCTGTCGAAGAATACCTGCGCCTCCTCAAAGATAGAGAAGGTGTGGAAGTAACGCTCGTTTTTCGCCACTGCCTCGCAGAGGTTCGGCAGCAGGGAGGAACGAATATAGCTCATATCCGGCGCCGGCGGTGTGGAAAGCTTCAGGATTCCGTCGGTATTCGGAAGAACAGCATTTACAAATGTATCGTTCATCCAAGGATAGGTGTATACCTCCTGCATGCCGCAGCGCACAGCCAGATACTCTTTGATATTTCTCACAAGACTCTTGTCTTTCTGATTGATGGCCGCTGTAAATGTGGTGGCAAATGCAGTGGCTTCGAAGTTGTCGTAGCCGTACATTCTGGCAACCTCTTCCATCACGTCGTCCTTGATGGAAATGTCGCCGGTGGAACGCCAGGTCGGTGCGGTCACATGCATGTTGTCGCCGTCAATCTGTACGTCAAAGCCCAGCTGTTCCAGCTTGCCCTGCATCTCAGCGTTGGTCAGATGTTTGCCCAGTCTCTTTTCCAGCCAGGACAGGTTCACGTCAATCTGCGCTCTCTCCAGTTTCTTTACATAGTTATCGCAGAATCCTGTCACCTTCAGTTCCGGATACAGTTCTTTGAAATACTGCATGGAGAGCGCCAGAGCCTGGTCACATCTCTCCGGATCGATGGCTTTCTCGTATCTGGAAGAAGCCTCTGTACGGGTATCATAACGGAGCGCTGTACGACGGATGCCGGTGGCTTCAAAGTTGGCAACCTCCAAAATCACGCGCTCTGTCTTCGGAAGGATAGAATCCTTTGCGCCGCCCATGACGCCGGCCAGGGCAACCGGGCCCTCGGAGTCTGTGATCACCAGGTCGTCAGCGCAAAGCTCGATCTCATTGTCATTTAACAGAAGCAGTTTCTCTCCTTCACCGGCATGTCTTACCACGATGTGGTCTGTGATATTGTCCGCATCGAAAGCGTGCGTCGGGTTACCGGTGGCAAGCATTACGTAGTTGGTGATATCAACCAGCGCGTTGATCGGGCGCATGCCCACCTTCCAGATTCTGTTCTGCATTTTGTACGGTGACGGTTTTACGCCCACGCCGGACATTTCCACACCAATATATCTTGTACATCTGTCCGGATCATCGATCTCCACCTTGAAATCGGACTGCACATCGGTCTCGAACGGCTTGATCTCTTTAAGCGGCAGGTCGTAAAGCGCCGCGATCTCGCGGGCGATACCGTAGTGACCCCAGAGGTCTGGACGGTTTGTCATAGATTTATTGTCAATCTCAAGAAGTACATCGTTCATATCCAGAGCGTCTGCCAGCGGAGTACCTGCCGGAACTTCAAAAGCAGAAAGGTCGAGAATCTCCGCCTCCTGCTCTGCCGGGAACAGCTCGCCCAGTCCGATCTCATCGGACGCGCAGATCATACCGAAGGAGGCAACGCCGCGGAGCTTGGAATTCTTGATAACCACCGGCTCGCCCTCTCCGTGCCAGCGCACAACAGCGCCCGGGCAGGATACGGCAACGCGCATGCCTTCTTTCAGGTTAATACCGCCGCAGACGATATCTTTGATCTCGCCTCCGCCGATATCTACTTTACATACTCTTAATCTATCTGCATTGGGATGCGGCTCAATGGCCTCGATCACGCCGACGATCATATTGTCAAAACGCTCGGCAAGATATTCCACGTCCTCCACTTCCACGGTGGACATGGTCAGGTCATAGGCAAGTTTCTTTAAATCCGCATCTTCCGGAATCTTTACATAATCCTTAATCCATGATAATGATAATTTCATTTTCTCTCTCCTTATTTGAACTGTTTCAGGAATCTCAAGTCAGCGCTGTGGAACAGCCGCACGTCGTCCACGCCGTAACGCATCATAACGAGACGGTCCAGACCGATATTTACATAGAAACCGGTGTACTCGTCCGGGTCAAGCCCTGCTGCCCGAAGAACGTTCGGATGCGGTGATCCGCCCGGCATAACCTCGATCCATCCCACGTGCTTACATACGCTGCATCCTTTTCCGCCGCAGACCTGGCACTGCATATCAATCTCAAATCCAGGCTCCACAAACGGGAAGAAACCGGAACGCATCCGCACCGGCACATGGGTACCGAAAACTTTGCTCAAAATACTCTGAATCATCACTTTACCGGAAGTAAATGTGATATCTTTATCCACGATCAGCGCCTCGTACTGGAAGAATGCTCTCTCGTGATGGGCGTCCGTGGTCTCGTTACGGTATACACGTCCCGGATACACGAAACGGTACGGCGGCTTGTGGGTCTGCATATAGCGGACGCTTCCGCCGGTCAGATGCGGACGCAGGCAGAGCTTCTCGTTGGTGCTGCCGCTGTCATGTCCCTCAATCCAGTAAGTATCCATGCTCTCCCTTGCCGGATGGTTCGGCGGGAAATTCAGCTTATCAAAAGCGTACATTTCGCTGGTGATCTCGTCTTCCTCAAAAATCTCAAATCCCATGGAACGAAACGCGTCATTGAGGTCGTAGCACATCTGTGTGATCGGGTGAAGTCCGCCGGCAGACGGCAGGATACCCGGCACAGAACAGTCAAAATCCGGAGACACTTCCGAAGCCTTCAGCTTCAGCTCTGTTCTCTTCTCATCAATCAGTTCTGTGACCTCTTTCTTCGCCTGGTTCATAAGCTTGCCCATCTCCGGCCGCTGCGCCGGATCCAGCTTCGGCATCTCCTTCATCAAAAGACTCAAAGCGCCCTGTTTTCCGATGTAAGCGCTCTTTACGCTCTGCAGTTCGCCCTCGTTGGCCGCTTCTGCAATCTTGTTTTTCGCTTCTGATAAAATGCTGTTGATTTTATCTTTCATTCCTCTTTTCCTCCTGTTATACAACATCCAATCTTATGGCAAATATTCCAGGGACGACAAAAAGTCCCTCCCGACTCAACGAATCGAAAGGGACGAATTATATCCGCGGTACCACCCTGGTTCCTGATCTTAATCAGACTCTTTATACGCTTAACGCGCGCCACGGCACTTCTTGTCACGGCAGAACAAATCATGTCCGAATCTCTTATCCTGTCTTCCTCTGCCTGCGCTCCCCGAAGTGCAGCTCCGGTGCGGAAATTCAAAACAGACCGGAACTTAAAGGGACTTACAGCCGATGATCCCCTCTCTCTGAAAGACAGTCTGCCTCTACTGGGACGTACATCCGTGCGCTCCCTCCGGACTCCTCTCCAAGCTTACCTATGCCGACAAACGGCATACCGCCATACAGGACAGGCCCATCACAGGGCACTCTCGCACAGAAAATGTACAGTCAACACCTTCATAGCCTTTATATCAGATAACATAATACCCTAAAGGATATGGAAAAGTCAAGGAGGGAAATAAATTTCTTTGTATACTATACCGCTAAACCACTGCCTCCACCAGAGTCTTATCTCCCAGCCTGATTTCCTGCACACCAATTTTCTTTTTCTTATTAAAATTAAAGCTGAGCATATATCCTTTTTTCAGATGGAAATAATCCAGATACGAAGAAAGCTGTTCTTCGCCCCGCTCATTGTATGCATTTCCATGCCAGATTTTTAATTCGCAAATGTATTGCTGCGCATTATAATCAATCACCAAATCCATCCGTTCCCGATTTCTGGTCTGCGGCTCCACATAGCAGTTCCCCACCCCGTTTATGATTGGCTTTAAAAACAGCATAAAAAATCTTCTGCCTTCGTCTTCAATAAAGGTCTCTGCCCTGTCGCCGTAAAGATAATCAAAGGTTTCCACAAATTTTTCTAAAATTAATTTAACATTCAGATATCCATTAATCACAAATTGATTCTTCTGCCGGACTCCTTCTGCATAGATTTCATTGTCTTGCTCCATAGCATTTAAAAGAAATCTGTTATAAAGCCGCGTCTCAAATATCCGATTTGCAATCTGCACTGTGGAGTTCTCCACTTTAACAAATCCGAACATTCGTGCATTTCTGACTGCCACATCATCCGGGTCATAAGCAATCGTCTGCCCCTGAAAGAGCAGTTTTAAAATAACTGTCTCCAGCTCCGGAAACTGAATCAATTTATGAGTGAGAGAATCGAATAACGGGTTGTTTTCATCCAGGAGCATTTTTACTGCCGCCAAAACTCCCCTCTTTGTCCATGCACTTTTTCTGTCCGGAAATGCATCGGTTCCCGGAAGCCGTTCATCCATAAAATAGCAGAGACGCGATACCAGATAAGGATATCCGGAAGTATAATCATACAGCAGATGTGCAACCCTGATGACATCCATTTCCGTATGATAATCCTTTTCGTATTCTTTAAGCATCCCGCCAATTTCACCGGCAGAAAAACTCATATCTACAAGAAAATCTGCCGCGATATTCCACGGACTATTCTCCCGGTGTTCCTCATCAGGGCGAAGTTTTCTCTGAACATTTCGGATGTCGTATACACTGGCAAGAATCACAGACTGGAATGTCGGTATCTCATCTCTGTCCAGGAATCCGGCCCTAAGCTGTGCCAGGAAATCAAGAAACACCTGATTATTGGTTGCCGTGTCCACTTCATCCACCAGAAGAACCAGCGGTTTTTCTGTACGCATACACCACTGTGTAAAACAATCAAATATCTCTGCCATTTTAGGAGGATATGACCGTTTCTCTTCCAGCTCTTTCATCGCCTCTTTTATTCCGGCAGGCACCCCTTCCATGAAAGAAATTTTTCGTCCCACTTCTCTGGCAAGGCCGTTTACAAACGCAGCCTCATCGGAAAGGTCTGCCGCACTTAAACGCTGAAAATCGAGACTCAGCACAGAATATTCTTTCCGCAGATAATCGCTCAACGCCCGCAGAAGCGTTGTTTTTCCATATTGGCGCGCCCGATTAATAGTAAAATACTTCCCGGCATCTATCATTTTTTTTATTTCATAAAGGCGAGGCTCAAGATTCACCATATAGTGCAGTCTCGGATTGCAGGCTCCGCTCACATTAAATGTTCTTGTCATCTGAATGCAGCCCCCTTTTTACAAAAGTCTTCTCTATGACTTACATTATAAACGTTTTTTCTAATTCATCCAACACATTTTTACCTTTCTGCGCTCCCCTCCTAATCATCCAGCCGGCAGCTCATATCATACCACTGCTCGCCGCCCCAGACTGAATCCGAGATTCCCTTGTTACGGAATCCCATTTTCTCGTACATTTTTATTTTTCCTTCCAGGCAGGTGAGCGTCACCTGACATCTTTCCTTCTCCTGCTCTCTCTGGAGATATCGACGCATCAGTTCTGTTGCAAGGCCCTGTCCCCGGTACTCCGGCAGCACATCAAGACCCAGCAGCATGATGTGCTTTCCGTCCGGCTCGTAGAGATCCGCGTCGATGAAAAACTCGTCCCGGAACCGGGTCTCGCTGGTGGCAAGACCGTTTAAGAATCCGGCAATTTTCCCTGTGTTCCTGTCCACCGCCACCAGAAACATCTCCGGCGCTTTCGCCACCCGCTCCAGCATCATCTTCCGGGAGCACGCCTCGTTAGGAGGGAAGCAGATTCGCTCAATCTCAGCGGTCTGCTCTCCCTCCTCCGGGAGAATGTCCCGGAATTCAAATTTATCGTGCAGCTTTTCATTTTTCATCATTTCATTTTGTATTGTTTCCATATGCCTGTACCGCTTAATAGGCCGCAAACTTTTTCTTGCTGCTGACTCTTTTCAGCTTGAAGGTCTGTCCGCCTGTGCTGATAAATCCATAGTCAGAACCCGGTGTTCCTGATGTCTTTATTTTCACCGCATTCTTTTTAAACTTCATCACACCCGTTCCACTGTAACCCCATCCTGCTTCTTTGTAAGAAAATGTAACCGTATTACCTTTTCTCCTGCCCACGATTTTGTTAGTGGCTGATTCCCGGAACGGAAAGCTGCGGGCGTACTGAATCTGGAAGACAACCTTGTTCTTCTTAATCTTCCTGATCACTACTGTCCGGTAGGAATCCGCTCCGGCTCCCACAAAATGCTTCTCATAGGTTCCCGTACGCGGTGCGGCAAAAGCCGCCGTGGACGGCAGGATGAGAGCCGCCAGCAGGAAGGCAGTCAGCAGATACGTTCTCATGCGTTTCGTTGAATTTCTCATTTTTTTCATATTGTTCCCCTTTCTACTTTTTAAAACTTGTTCCATTCACACCTTACTCATATTCTATCCGGCCCTCCATCATGAGTATTTGTTCACCCATCCGGGACAGTTCGCCGAGAACCGCCCGGCGGCCGGCGGCGGTGCGGTGCCAGCCCTCCCGGGTAATGCCGTCGATAGCTGTGGGATGGACGAGAATCTCCACCTCCGGGAAGACCAGCGAGTAGTAAAAATGCGCCCGGCGGGCGTGGTGGGCCTTGCAGCAGAGGATGGCCCGCCGAGGCAGTCCTCCCCGCTCCCTGAGGAGCAGTTCCCGGGTCTTTTCGGCATTTTCCAGGGTGTAGGTAGCTTCCCGTTCCGGCAGGACAGCTTCGTCCGGGACGCCGTTTTGACGGAGGACTTCCGCCAGGAAATCCGCTTCGCAGGCAAAGTCTGTGCCATAGCGCTCCGCGCCTTTTGCCACCCCCTGAAAGCATCCGGCGGCTTTGGCATAGCGTCCCGACGGAATCAGCAAAGTTGCATAACCTTCCCGGTAAAGCCGGGCGGCTTCTTCCGTGTGTTCCGGCCGGGCACAGCCGGGAATAAAGATGACGTCCGCCGGCGCCAATACATTTTCCAGGAAAATGTAATTGGTGATGTCCCGTATTTCTTTTTTATCCAGATGGTACATGATTCTTCCTCCGTTTCATTTTTACTGCCATGCGCGCAGGTTATTTCCGCGGCTCCTCCTCCTTCTTTTTCGCAGCTTTATTCTTCCAGTTCTTCTTCTGCCCCATCCATTTATTTTTCCACCGCAATTTCTGATGATCTTTTTCGTACATCTCCCTCTCTCGTTTTCGCCGGATTGCCTGATAATTAGGCCGCAATGTACGTACCAGCAGATGATAATTCTTTTTATTTTCCAGAAAATAGTTGACTTCTGCGCCATAAAATACCATTGACATACAGAAATGCAGCCAAAGCAGCAAAATCATCATACCGGACAAGCTTCCGTAAATATAGGAAAAATTATTAAAATTACCAATATAAAAAGAGCAGCCCGCTGACACCGCAATCCATCCCACTGCAGCTACCAGAGCGCCCGGGAGCTGGCGTCCAAAACTGACGGTTTTCCTATTTGGCACAAAACGATACACAATCATAAACAAAAGGGTAAGAATCACAATGGTAAACATCGTTCTTTTATGGATAAAATATCCTGCCAGCGCTTCGAAAGCAGGGAAACGCCCGCAAATATAGTTGTACAGCACATTTCCAAACACCCACAGAAGCAGCATTGCGATAATCAGGATCGCAAATACGATAGTATAGAAAATACTGAAAATCCGAAGTACAATGTAATTTCTGTTCTCATCAATATCATAGACAGAATTCAGCCCGATTACAATGGAATAAACTCCCCGGGAAGACGACCAGAGAGCCGCGATGACAGAGAGCGTAAACACGGAGGCGCCCGTCTTCCGGTAAATTTCATTGACGATGGCCCGGATCAGCGATTCCCTCTCAAAAGAGATCACCTGTGTCAGTACGTTAATAATATCATCCTTGGAAAACGGCGCAATCTTGGTCAGCGTCAGAAAGAAGATCAAAAATGGAAACAATGACAACAGCATAAAGAATGCCGACATGGAGCCAAAAGCAGCCACATGATCGTCATTGCATTTCTTGATAAAATCCATCACCAGCGCATATAGATTTTTCACCCGTTTTGATATGCTCATCCTTTTCCCCTCAAAAATCTTCTGCGTTAAAAATAAGCCGCCTCATAAAAAATGAGACGGCTCTGAAAACGTTGGCCCAAAATGCCGTGTCCTGCGATTTTGAGTCCTAGCCTAAGCCAGGTGGGTAACCTCATTTGAATCTCTGACTTCCTCCGTTAAAAAACAAGGCCTGCCATCCTTCCAAAGATTTGGTTTCCCAAAATCAAAAATGTAGGTTCAAAATAGCAGGGGTTCTCGAACATCCCAGGCTTCTTTACAAATACTATAACTTAATTATATACAAATTTCAAGAAAAAAATGTTGGCAGGTTTCCCCATATTTTTATTCCAGTATCAACCGGCCATTTTTCACATGGTAATCTCTGTTCCGGTGCCTCAGAAGAACTTTCTTCATATAACGAAGCAAATAGTCTTCCCCACGCTTTGCCAGCATAGTCAGCAGATATCTGGCAAGAAAATCGCTCTCCTTATGAATAAGCATCATATCTTTTCCGTTCACATAATACTCCAGAGCGCTGCTGTCATTATAATCTTCTTTCATATAATTTTTACTGGCACAGATACGGTCGATCACCATCTCCGCCACATATTTTTTCGGCATCTTCATCCCCACCAGACCGCGGGGACTGATACTGTAATCAATCCAGTACTCAAAATGATGCTGATTTCTTCCTTTGTGATGCAGCCAGCCCCGGGAATACCCTTTAATCTCTTTCTCCCTGTTGATGGGACTCCGGTTTCCCTGATAATAAATAATACCCGGTATAAACTCTATGGGATGGTATTTCGACAGATCATGACAGATGCCCTGCCAGTATAACCCCACCTTAAAACAGGTTTTTGTCACTAACATTTTATGATGGTTGATTGTCCTTAAATGACCGAAAAAATCCATAACAAACCTCTTTCTTTATATGTCCGTCTTTTTTTCTAGTATATCATTTTTTTGATACTTTACAAACGTATTTTTTCGTGGTAGACTGCATGAGATAAGAGACAGTTCGTTTGTACCATCCTGTCTATAAACAAAACCAGGACAGCATTTTCATATTTGACATTTCAAGTGCTGCCTTCTGGCAGTTCTTTTTTTATTTTACATTTGGAGGAATTTTACATGTACATTTTAGAAACCGAGCAGGCTTTTGATTCTGCACATTTTTTGAGCGGCTATGAAGGCAAATGCCGCAACCTCCATGGACATCGCTGGCGCATTGTGGCGCGGATTGCCGCAGATCATTTAAGCGAGGAACGCCAGACCAGAGACATGGTCATTGATTTTGGCGATTTCAAGGATGCCTTAAAGGAACTGACTGAAACACTGGATCACTGTCTGATCGTTGAGACAGGCTCACTCCGCCCAAAGACCATGGAAGCATTGCGTGAAGAAGAATTCCGTATTGTAGAACTTCCATTTCGCCCCACAGCCGAGCAGCTTTCCCGATATTTTTATATGCAATTGAAGGAACGCGCTTTTCCTGTATACAATGTCTCTGTTTACGAGACTCCTAACAACTGCGTCACCTATCAGGAGGCGTAGAACAGCAGCCGCCTGATCTCGCTACCTGCGGCAGAACGGAGAGAAAAATGAATGTGATTTACCCACTTGCAGAAAAATTTATCAGCATAAACGGAGAAGGTCCGAAAGCCGGTATGATGGCTGCTTTTCTCCGCATGAAAGGCTGTAATCTGTCCTGCAATTACTGCGATACCTCCTGGGCCAATGAATCGGACTGCCCGACGGAGCCGCTGACCGCCAGAGAGATTCTTCACTGGCTGAAAGAAAGCGGCACTGTAAATGTAACGCTGACCGGCGGAGAACCTCTGCTCATTCCCCACGTCTCAGAGCTCATCGAGGCTCTCGGCGAAGCAGGTTTTGCAGTGGAGATTGAAACCAACGGCAGCGTGCCTCTCGCCCCATTCTGCGAACTTTCTCATCGCCCGGCTTTTACCATGGATTACAAATGTCCGGACAGCGGTATGGAGGATTACATGCGGTTGGACAATTTTTCTCTGTTGACAAAAGACGATTCTGTGAAGTTTGTTGTCAGCAGCGAAAATGATTTGGCACGGGCAGAAGAAATCACCGCCGGATATCATCTTACAGAGCGGTGCCGCGTGTATTTAAGCGCTGTATTTGGACGGATTGAACCCCGGACAATCACCGAGTATATGATTCATCATCAGTGGAATGATGTCCGTCTTCAGCTTCAGATGCACAAATTTATCTGGCCTCCGCAGCAGCGGGGCGTTTAACGCAGTCTGTTCTGACTGCACCATGATTAAGGAGGAAATGCAATGGCAATCGATAAAGAAGCGATTCGGGAACATATCCGGGGAATTTTGATCGCTCTCGGTGATGACCCGGACCGGGAAGGACTGAAGGAAACCCCGGACCGGGTGGCAAGAATGTACGAAGAAGTCTTCGAGGGAATGAACTATTCCAATCACGAGATCGCCGAAATGTTCAACAAATCATTTCAGGACGATTTGTCGGTAGAACCGGACAGAAAAGATATCGTTCTTGTCCGGGATATCCCGATTTTCAGTTACTGCGAGCATCATATCGCTCTCATGTATGACATGCACATTTCCGTGGCATACATTCCAAACGGACGGGTTCTCGGACTGAGCAAAATTGCCCGCATCTGCGACATGGCGGCGAAACGCCTGCAGCTGCAGGAACGTATCGGCTCCGATGTGGCGGAAATTATGACTGAGGCCGCCGGCACCGCCGATGTAGCGGTCATCATCCATGGCACTCACAGCTGTATGAGCGCCCGGGGCATAAAAAAAGACGCCGCATCCACCGTAACCACCACCCTGCGGGGACGGTTTGAAACCGACGCAGTGCTTCAGAATCAGCTTTATATGATGCTGGCCGCAAAATAATCTTACTCCCGGCTCACGCATTTTAAATATACCGTATAACAGAAAGGAAATGCATCATGCAGGAATTGAAAAATAAAAAAGCCGCTGTCGTTGTATTCAGCGGCGGTCAGGACAGTACCACCTGTCTGTTCTGGGCTATCAAACGTTACGAAACAGTCATCGCACTGTCTTTTGATTATCATCAAAAACATGCTCTGGAACTGGAATGTGCCAAAAAGATCTGTCAGGATCATGGCATTGAACATCACATCATGGATATGAGCCTCTTAAATCAACTGGCTCCAAACTCACTGACCCGCAGCGACATTCCTGTAGATGAGGATGCCCCTTCCGAAGGAACGCCAAACTCATTCGTAGATGGCCGGAACCATCTGTTCTTATCCTATGCCGCTGTTTTTGCCAAACAGAGAGGAATCACCGATATTATTACCGGCGTATCTCAAAGTGATTTTTCCGGCTATCCGGATTGCCGGGACATTTTTATCAAATCATTGAATACCACCCTGTCCCTGGCAATGGATTATCCTTTTGACATCATCACTCCTTTGATGTGGCTTGACAAAAAAGAAACCTGGGCGCTGGCCGACGAGCTGGGCGTATTCGATATCATCCGCAATGAGACGCTCACCTGTTATAACGGCGTCATCGGAGACGGCTGCGGACACTGTCCTTCCTGCAAACTGCGCCGGAAAGGACTGGAAGAATATCTGGCATCCAAAAGCGTCCGGTAATCCCGGACATATAAAGGGAGCCGCTGCAAACACCACATGCAGCGACTCCCTTTCTTTAGTTTTTATGTATCCTGCCGCACCCTCATAATATTTCTGCCCGGCCTGGACTTCTGACCGGCCTAGAGTTTCGCTCCCTCCAGACTACGTGAAAGGACATCTCTCATCGCCTCCAGAGCCTCTTTCTCATCCGGCCCGCTGCAGACGCATAATATTTTATCCCCCTGACGAAAAGTACCGCTGATGAGATTGATAATGCTTTTGGCATTTACATCCATGTACTCCGTCTTAAAATGTATTTGCGATTCAAACTTATCCGCAAGATTGGCAATGATGTTCGCAGGCCCCAAATGAATCCCCTGCTCATTCATTACGGTCAACTCCGCCCGTACCATATAGTTAATACCCCTCCTCTATCCATACATAATGATATTTTATCACACTTCCATAGGGGTTTCAATCAACTTACGGGAAGTTTCCCGGCTAAGATTTTCTATTTTTTCTTCCTGCTTTCAGCTTAGTGCTTCTATGATTCTTTCCATTGTCAGCGCATCCGGCATCGGAGCTACCTGCGTGATTTCTTCCGCAATGCCGGTCACTCCAAAATGTCCCACATCAGCCGGAGCATCATAAAGCCCCGTCCGGAATCCATGTTTTTCCCAGGCAAGCCGCTGCACATCCTCATCCAGCAGCGCGTCTATGCCTGCTGTCCCCGTCTCGTCAAGAGCAATATACACATGGGAAGACCATACGGTCGGCGTCGGATACAGCATCACTATATCTTCTTTTACCTGTTCCCATGTATCTGGATTTTCCACCGCAAACTCCAGAAGCTGACTTTCATAGCCGGCAATAAGAGGTTTCGCTCCCATACCTGTCTTTAAAAACTGATCAAAAATATCTGACGAGGAGCTCTCCATGTAGCCGAGCTTTTGGAAAATGCTCTGAAGCCGCGGAAGAATTGTATCTACTGTGCTCTCATCGGCTACCCCTCCGCACAGAGTATTTGCCAACAGTCCTGCAAACATATTTCCGGAGTTGGATTTTGTCGGATCTGTGGTTCCCACCGATACATTTCCATACAGCTGAGGAAGCCCTACATCCGCCCATGACCTGTCTGACTCGATACATTCCGTCAGCTTTGCCATATCCACATAATATACATCATCCGTTATCGCTGCTATGCCCTCCGCTGCCAGAGCGTCGGCCACCGCTTTTCTGGTATATAGTACAATAGGCGTGTTGAGTACAATTTCACTCTGCACCGGCTTCCCGTGGGCCTGCTCATAAAGCTCCAGCGCAGTCTGATTGGAAGGAAAGAGGAAATTTCTGCCCGTCAGGTCGGCCGAGATCATATCAATGGATCCGGCTCTGGCATAATCCATGGTCAGATGATACTTCTGTTCAAAAATCTGCTGTACCTCTTCATCTTCCAGCAGACCAATTTTCTCTCCACCGACAAAACCGCTGATTTCCGTGGCCGTCTGTCTTCCGGAAAATAAAGCATAAGCAGCCGCAGCGATGATGACGATCGCCAGAATTCCAAGCCCCGCTAACTTTGTTTTCATTGTGCATCCTCCCTTTTTCTCCCGGTCTTTATCTGCAGTCCTTCTTCCATTTTTATGGTTTTCTCCAGAAGAGCGATATCTGTCTCCACATCCAGCAATTCCCCGGCCATCAGATGAGTGAACTGTTTTTCAAAGGCGTGATTGAGCACCGGCAGCGCCTCCGCCGTCCTGTAAAGAATTTCCGAAATCTCCTCTGTGTGAAGCCCCGTTTCCTGAAAATCAATGTACCGGCTCATAAGTTTCGCCGCCGTATCCAGATAATAGGTGAAAAAACGCCGGGCCTGCCGGATCTTGTCAGGATTCTCCTCCAGATAGTCAAGAATCCTCACGCCTGTTTTATGGAGCGCTTTCGCGTCAGAACGTACAGTATCGTCTGTGATAGCGCCTGCCGCCTCATTAAGTTCTGCCAGATCCCCGCGCGCCTCCCTGAGAAGCTCTTCCCTCTCGTCCTGTTCCAAAAAGACAGTCTCCTGCTTTCCGGTCAGCTTTCCCGCCGGTTTGCTGAGCAGCAGAACACCGGCGTAAACGCCCACACAAAGCAACGCGCTGACCAACAGACTCCAGTGCAGCACCAGAAACAGTACAAGAAATGTCATGGCCGCTGCCACCACCGATACGATCACTCCTGGTATATCTCTCATTAATTATACCCCCTGACACTCCGGAATGCTTCCGTCAGATTCTCCCTGCCGTCGAACACGCGAGCGTTGGTATAATCGGCCAGTTGATGCAGCTGCGTCTCATCGGCATCGCCAAACATGATAGAAAATACCGGTACCTCCGCTCCCAATTCTTCATAAGCCTGCGTAAAGTCTTCAAAAGAACCGCCGGACTGCCCGTCGGTGAGAAGGATAATGGCCGGCGTATACTGGGACAAATCATATTCTTTCAACATAGAAAGTCCCTGTATGGCCGCTTTATACATATCTGTGCCGCCGCCCACCTCCTGCTTCCTCACTGTATCATAAAGATTTTCTATCTCACTGCCCGCACCCACTGCCGTGTAAGTATCAATAACACTCCCGCTGAACGGAATCAAAATATTCACCTCATCTTCCGACGCCTGGAGATAATTTTGCCGTGCATTCTCCTGAATCAGCAGCTGCTCCATGGCGTTCACCAGCTGTTCATTGCCTTCCCCTTCCATACTGCCCGAATAATCCAGACAATACACGCTTAACGACGGCTTCTTAAAATCCGTCTGATACATATTCAGGCACTCCTGCAGAACATCCGCTGCAGGCATTCGGATCGGCGACAGCACCCGGTCCGGCTGCAGCCCCCAGTCTGTGCGGAACACATCTCTATTTTCCTCAGATATCCCCGTATAGCCGGAACGGCGTCCCGTCCGCTGAATCTCATTCTGCGCCTCATCCGACAGCAGATATTCCTGCAGCTTCAAAAACATTTCTTCTTTTTTGTCATCACCCTGATCCACATAACCCAGCGGCGAATCGGCCAGAGACAGACCGTCATAAGGATAGACCACATAGAGTGGCTCCTCTCCCCGCTGTTCCAGCTCTTCATTGGCCTGTATCATCAGGCACTCATAGTTGACCATGGCATCATAGTTTCCTTCCAGAAACATATCCTTGAGCCAGTCGGAACTTCCGGAAGAACGATCCACACCAGAAAGCAGTTCCCGCATCTGTGTTTTCAGCTCCTCGCTCTGCAAATCTTCCGAGGTAATCACCTCCGGATTGCCCAGAAGGGCATAGAGAAAACCGATATAGGCGCTGGCGCCGGAATTGGACTGGGTAGCGCTGGTCATGCAGAAACGAAGCTTTCCGCTCTGAATGGCTGCCAGAAGATCCCCTACGGATACCTCACGGCCCACAAATCCCAGTTCCTCTGCAAGATTTTTCCGTATGCCGAAAACCACCGGAGAAATGGAAACAGATTCCGTATGCTGCACCCGATGTTTTGTATCCCCCATAGTCAGCCAGATGCTGCTGGCCGGCCACACGGCGTCATAATCGATCTCTTCGCCTTCCAGCAGCCGCATGATATCCAGTGATCCCTGATAACTCATTTGAATCTCTATGCCTTCCTGCTCTGCAAACTTCTCAAGAATCGGCTCCAGCTCCGCATTTTCGGAACCAGAAATAATTCTGAGAACAGAACTGCTGCTGCCAATCACACGATCTGCAGAATCACTCTGCCCGCTTCCCGGTCTACATGAAGTCAGCAATACCAAAGAAATTATACTCACCAGAAGCAGCACCGCCATAGATTTTACCGCTTTCATTTCCATCCCTTTCCTTTCCTGCATACGCCCATTCGCTGTGTTTTCATCGCTCCCCCTCCTCCTCAGGATTGATGAAACACCCCCATTTTAACTGTTTTTTAACATAACTATACCTCTTTCATGTAAAATCCGGCATCTGTTTCAGGTGAGTTCTGTGTAAAGTTCTTTCATAATCAAGAATCCCTCCCGGTCAGACAGTTCTGTCAAAATTACTGTCCGATCCGGAAGGGATTCTCCTCTGCGTCAATCACCTATTGATCGATCACTAAATATCTATGCATTTTTTATGGCGATCACTTCCACCTCAATGAGCAGATCCTTCGGCAGTCTCGCTACTTCCACGCAGGAGCGTGCCGGAAACGCCCCGGTGAAATAGGACGCGTAGATTTCATTGACCGTGGCGAAGTCATCCATATTTTTGATAAAAACGGTAGTCTTCACCGCCTGATCCAGGCTGCTTCCGGCATCTTCCAGCAGACCTTTCAGATTCTCAAATACCCGCTTTGTCTGTTCTTCGATGGTCGCTCCCGCCTCTCCGGTCTTCGGGTCCACGCCGATGACGCCGGAGGTATAGATCATCCCATTAACCTCGATGGCCTGAGAATACGGCCCGATGGCCGCCGGTGATTTTTCTGTTGCGATTACTGTCTTATTCATGATTATCATCCTTTCTGCTTTCATTCATTTCTGTCTTAGTTGTTGTGCGGGCGCGGTCAACCGCTACTCCAGCACAAATTCCTGTCCCGGCGCTGTGATCTCCATAATCTGTCCGGTGAGATATTTCGCATCATTCTTCACTTTATATTCCCGGATCATGCGGTAATTGTTCCAGCAATGCATCGGGAAAATGTACCGGCTGCGCACCGTTTTGAGAAAATAGTCCATCCCCCACGTTCCGGCTTCTTCCTGCCGCGGATCGAGAACCACAAAAGCGCAGTCAAATTCTTTTCCGGCCAGATATGTCATCTCTTTCTGGAAAGCCTTCCGGTGCCACTCATTATCCTCGTCTGGGTCTCCCGGCCAGTGCCACCAGTGGAGGTCCCCCGCATGGTAGATACTCCGGCCGTCTGCCTCCACAAGAAATGCGACTCCCTCATCGGTGGAGAACAGCGTCTCCACATGGGCTCCGTCCACATCCAGGCTTTCATGGGGCGACATGAAATGTACATTTTCCGCTTTCGCCCAGCTCCGGGTACTGTCCTTTATATCGGAAGACAAAATGTACTGCACTTTTTCACATTTATTTTCCAACTTAAATATCGCGTCGGAAAAATGGTCTCTGTGTGCGTGCGAGGCAAATATATACAGTTCCTTTTTATATTCCATGAAAGGGATTTCTCCTTTCCAGTAGTCAAACAGCATATAGCTGCGCTCCGTCTCCACCAGGAAACCGCTGTGGTATAAATAGGTGACCTTGAACTTCTTCTCCATCTGTTCTCCTTTCCTGCCGCCTGCGCGGGCAACGAGCCTCTTTCAGGACAGCCCTTTAACCCTTCACATTCTCTTTTATGATCTCCTCCTTGAGATTCTCCCGGAAAACCCCTTCCCGTATCATGGCGATCTCCTGCCGGTACGGCGGACAAGAACGCTTCTTCGTTTCCGGGTCCGGAATATATGGCGTCTCCAGGATCTTCGGTATATCCTCAAAGTCTTTGTGGTAAATAACATTTCTCAGGCTGTCAAAGCCAATCGTACCAAAACCGAAGTTTTCATGCCGATCTTTGTGAGCGCCCAGAGGATTTTTGCTGTCGTTGACATGAAAAACCGCAATCTGGTCTTTGCCGATGATACGGTCGAACTCATCCATGACCTCGTCAAAATGATTCTGTACGTCATACCCGGCGTCATTGGTGTGGCACGTATCAAAGCAGACCCGCAGACGGTGGCTGTTTGTCACGCCGTCATAGATGCGGGCAATTTCCTCGAAGGTCCGTCCAATTTCCGTTCCTTTTCCCGCCATGGTCTCCAGGGCGATATTGACGCTGCCGTCCTTATCCAGCACTTCGTTGAGTCCTTTTATGATCTGCGCGATACCGGCGTCCACCCCCGCCCCCACATGGGCTCCGGGATGGAGAATCAATGTATGACAGCGCATCGCTTCCGTGCGCTCCAGCTCCAGCTGAAGAAATTCCACGGCCAGCTCATAAGTTTCCGGTTTTACCGTGTTGGCCAGATTAATGATATACGGAGCATGTACAACGAATTCTTCGATGCCATTTTCCTTCATCAGGGAAAGTCCCTCCTCGATGCGCAGCTCCTCGACAGGCTTTCTCCGGGTGTTCTGCGGAGCGCCCGTATATATCATAAATGTGTTGGCCCCGTAGGAAAGCGCCTCCTTCACGGAGCCCAGAAACATTTCTTTTCCGCTCATTCCTACATGGCTTCCAAGTTTTAACATAAAAACCTCCTGTACTTTTTCTTCTGGAAGATTATTCATTTGAATCACTGCTTCCCTGACGGAAAACAGCTTTCCATTCATTCTAACAGAACAGCGCGCTTTTTTCAATCGGCGAGTATCCGTCCCACCCGGAGAGTACCATCTCGCCCGGAGAGCATTTTCTTAAATGAGGATTCCAGCGGTATTCTCTATGCAACAAAAGAAGCCCCGGCGGTATTCCGCCGGGACCCCTCTTTTAAGGAAAGATTAATCGATAAGACCAATCCTGAACGTCTGTAATCGTTATGATTATTCGTCTTTTGCCCAACCGTAGGAGCACTGAACAGCTTTCTTCCAGCCTTTGAGCAGCTTAGCACGTGTTTCTTCGTCCATCTGAGGCTCGAATACTTTGTCGATTGCCCAGTTAGCGATAACGTCTTCTTTGCTGTTCCAGTATCCAACTGCCAGACCTGCCAGGTAAGCAGCACCCATAGCTGTTGTCTCAACACACTGTGGACGATGTACAGGAGCGTCGATGATATCTGCCTGGAACTGCATCAGGAAGTCGTTCTTACAAGCGCCGCCGTCAACCTTGAGGGCTGCCAGTTTAACACCAACGTCTTTCTGCATAGCTTCCAGAATATCGTATGTCTGATATGCCAGGGATTCAACTGTAGCACGGATGATGTGTGCTTTGTTACATCCACGGGTCAGGCCTACGATACATCCACGAGCGTACTGATCCCAGTGAGGAGCTCCAAGTCCTGTAAATGCAGGAACTACGTAACATCCGTTAGTATCCGGAACCTTGTTACAGAAGAACTCGGAATCAGGAGCAGCGTCCACGATCTTAACTTCGTCACGCAGCCACTGGATAGCAGCACCAGCTACGAATACGGAACCTTCCAGAGCGTAGTTAACTTCGCCGTCAAGTCCCCATGCAACTGTGGTAACCATGCCGTTCTCGGACAGTTTCATCTCTTTACCAATGTTCATTAACAGGAATGTACCTGTACCATATGTATTCTTAGCTTCACCAGCGTTGAAACAGGTCTGTCCAAACAGAGCGGACTGCTGGTCACCTGCAGCACCTGCGATCGGGATTCTTCCCTGGAACAGGCTCTCTTCTGTCATACCGTAAATCTCGCTGGATGGTTTCGGTGTAGGAAGCATGGATTTCGGAATCTCAAGAGCTTCAAGAATCTCATCATCCCACTGAAGAGTATTAATGTTAAACAGCATTGTTCTTGCTGCGTTGGAGTAATCTGTTACGTGAATCTTCTTGCCGGACAGGTTGTAAATTAACCATGTATCAACGGTACCGAACATTAACTGGCCAGCTTCAGCTTTTTCTCTTGCACCAGGAACATTTTCCAGAATCCAGTGAATCTTGGAGCCGGAGAAGTAAGCGTCGATAACAAGACCGGTCTTCTTCTGAATCATGTCAACCAGACCTCTTTCTTTTAAGGAGTCGCAGTATTCAGAAGTACGACGGCACTGCCAAACGATTGCATTATATACAGGAACGCCTGTCTCTCTATCCCAGACGATGGTTGTCTCACGCTGATTGGTAATACCGATACCAGCAATATCAGCAGCTCCAACGCCCAGCTGTTTCATTGCCTGTCTTGCAACGGATAACTGTGTATGCCAGATCTCTTTTGCGTCATGCTCTACCCAACCTGGCTGTGGATAATACTGTGTGAATTCCTGCTGTGCTACGCTGCAGATTTCACCTTTTTCATTAAATAAGATACAACGATTACTTGTTGTTCCAGCGTCTAACGCCATCATGTACTTAGCCATAAAATTAAACCTCCTTAAAATTAATCCGTTTCAATTCCTACAGTCACTTGAAAAATATGACCTGTAGGTATATATTATCACAATTTTTCCAATCTGTATTTAGACAATTCGAGGTTTTTGTATGGATATATCGTCTTTTTGCATGATAAATCGTGAAATTTCTATATTTTTTAAAGCATTTTTTATAATCATTTTACATCAAGAAAAAATTTTTATTTCTTATCTGTTTATAAATTGACTAAAAACCCGTTTCTTCCTATGAAAATTATACACACGTCCGCTTTTTCTGATGACTTTTCCGCTCCCGCCGCCGATACCAGCTGACATATGAAACTATACCCATTCCCGCTGCCTGAGCGTCTCATACATAAGCACCGTGGCAGCCACGGCGGCGTTCAGAGACTCCACCTGACCTTTCATGGGAATCCGAATCCTGCCGTCCGCCCGGGCGGCAAGTTCTTCGGAGAGTCCGTTGCCTTCGTTTCCAATGAAAAAGGCACAGCCGCCCCGGTAATCCTGCCGGTAAAAGTCCTCGCCGTCCAGATGAGCGGCAAAGGTGCGGACGCCCGCCTCCTTCAGCCTGCGCAGCACATCCTCAAAGTCATCCACGACCACAAACGGCATCCGGAAAATGGCTCCCATGGTAGAACGGATGACTTTCGGATTATACGGATCCACCGACTCCCGGTTTATGATAATGCCGCTCACCCCTGCGCCCTCGCTGGTACGCAGGATGGTTCCCATATTGCCCGGATCCTGCAGATTCTCCAGCAGAAACAGGCAGGGATTCTCATCCCTGGCAAGAATCTCCTCCAGCGGAGTCTCCTGCTTCTTTACCAGCGCCGTCACACCCTGCGGGGTTCTGGTGTCGGACAGATGCCGGCACACCGCGTCGCTGATCAGCTCGTAACGGCAGCCCGCAAGCCTGTCTCCGTATTTTTTCTCAAAACCTTCCGTCACATAGACTTCCAGCAGCCTCTCTTTCGGCACTTCGAAGAACATCCGCGGCCCCTCCACCAGAAAGCAGTCCTGCTGCCGGCGTGCCCTGGCACTGTTTTTCAGATTCATGATATTTTTAATCCTGCTATTTGATGTACTTGATATCATATTTTTTCTCCATTATTATTCCGTTTGTCACTCATACATTCTCTTGATTATATAGAACAGCTTCCGTATCACTTCGCTGACGCTTTCCTTGTAGTCGCTCTCCACCCACTCGAGGATATACTGCGTGATTCCGATGACGAGGAAATGCCGTACAAATTCATCGGATTCTTCATTTCGGTCTTTTATTATCCGGTTCGGCCAGTAGACATTGGTCATGCTCCGCATGATGACCGGGTAGATGGCCCGGCGCATGTAGCTGCTCTCCACATTTACCAGCATATTTTTTATGATGATCCTGTTATCCTTCATCCAGCACAGAGAGCGCTCCATGACAGCCTCCCAGGACTGCTCTTCGTTCACGCGGCTCTCCTGGGTCAGCTGGTATTCGAAGGCTCTCGTCATCAGATCATAAATGTTGTCAAAGTAATAATAAAAGGTCTGCCGGTTCACTCCGCATTGCTGCGCGATTTTCTGAATAGTAATCTTCGGAAACGGATACTTTCTGAGAAGCTCCATAAAGGCGATACACAGCAGGGTCTCCGTTTTTTTTCTCATATTTCTTCCTCCGCTCATACATAAGAAACTGCCGCGCTGACCTGTTTCCCAGTCTGCGCGGCAGCTTTCGCTTCTATCTCTCTATCCAAGAGTCAATGTAATCTGGGTGGTGGAATTTACCGTCACCCCGTCAACTTCCTTCACATGAAGTCTCAATGTATGATTTCCATCTTCCAGGTCTGTCACATCGATCCATGGCGTAAAATCAGTAATCTTCAAATCTTTCACCACGGATTCCGCTCCCTCAACTCGTATGACATATCTGTTTCCGCTGTCAAAAGAAACGTTTCGGTTTCCCCGGCCTCTCACGGTAATATCCGCCTCTGTAAATGTCAGGCGGCGCGTTATTCTCTGTTCTATGGTCGCCTGCACCTTTACGTCCTCTGTCTCATCGGCCAGTATCACGCCATCCGGCAGCAAATCTTCATCCAGCGTGATGGACTCTTCATAATTCTGTGTCAATCCCTCCACGGAAATGCTCGGCAGAGTGATAGAAGTTATATCTTCAAGGACATCATCCGGCGCCGCTATGAGAATCTGCTTCGGTTCATAATCAAAAGAAGTCATCTCATACCCGTCGGCAGGAATACCGGTAGTCTGCAGATTCACATCCACCATCTTTGTCTTCCAGAGCTGGACATCCACATCAATGGATGACGTATCCATCTGCACCTGAGTGCTGTCTATCACCTCATCATTATCATCATAAAGAACCGGATCCGCCGTGGTAGTCACATCGTTGCTGATTCCATCGATGTCCACCTCAGCCCGAATCTCCTTCGCGCTGGAAAGAAGATTCTCCGGGCCCGTTACTTTAACAAGATTCGGCGTTCCCGTCATACTTCCCACAGCATAGCCTTCTGCCGGGCTGCCTTCCAGTATGATATTGACCGGCACGCTGACGCTGACGACCGCATCTTTCTTAATCTTCATGGTATTGACATTTCCCAGAGTAATATCCAGCTGATTGGCATATTTCCTGGCAGTCACATCAATCGGAACAGCATCTACCTCTGACAATTTGGAAAAATCCGCCACTGCCTGAAAATCAGTCACTGACATCTCATTTAAAATACTCCGCTTGCCCTCCACAGTGATACTGACTTCCTCGCCTTCCACAACTTCATAGGCATATCCCAGATCTGTCAGCGCACTTTCATTGATGATCCTCACGGGAATCCCGCTGAATCTCTCCGTTCTGACCGGATCATTGATATTTGCTACCAAAATCCATATCAACACTGCAATAAGAACAGAAAGAACCTTCATCCCGGTATTGTTACTTATCAGATTTTTCAGATTTTTCGGATCTTTCATTACGCAACAGTCCTTTCCATTTCTTTAAAACATCCATACTTCCTGTCGGCTCCGGCCTCAGAAGATTCAGTCTCTCCTTCAGCTCTTCTCTGTCGAGACTGCGGTAAAGCTTGCCATCCTTCGCTACGGAAACTCCTCCGGTCTCCTCGGAAACCACGATAGTGGTGCTGTCAGACACCTCGCTGATACCTACCGCCGCCCGGTGCCTTGTTCCCAGCTCCTTCCCCAGCTCCATGCTGTCCGTCAGAGGAAGATAACAGGTTGCCGAAACAATGCGATTACCCCGGATGATCACCGCGCCGTCATGAAGCGGCGTATTGTGCTCAAAAATGTTGATCAGAAGCTGACTGCTCACGATACCGTCCACCGCGATTCCGGTTCTCTCATACTCGCCGAGAGCCACCTTCTGCTCAATGACGATGAGGGCGCCGGTCTTGACCTTGCTCATCTCAAAAGTTGCCCGGACTATCTCCGTGATGCCCTTCTCGGTGAGAAATGTCTTCTCCGAAGCTTCCTCATCCGAAGAAAAAATGAAATTACGGAGAAAGTTCTTTCTTCCCAGCTGCTCAAGAGCTCTCCGGAGCTCCGGCTGGAAAATAACAATCGCCGCCATAATTCCGACACTGAGCGAATTAGACAGCAGCCATGCAATGGTATCCAGCTGAAAAATCACCGCCATCAGAGCGAAAAGCAGCAGCACGATAATACCTTTGAACAGCGTCCACGCTCTGGTAAGCTGCAGCCATTTTATGATCTGATAGACAATCGCGCTGATAATGATAATCTCCACAATATCTGTGATACCGATCGTTGAAATGGAAAATCTGTATAAATATTTTTGTATTAAATCTAGAAATTGATCAAAACTCATTCATTCCGTCTCCAGTTTTCTGTTCTGTGTCCGTCTCTTCCGTCTCCGCCTGTTCCTCTTCCGGCGCCACAATGTCCGTCACGTTTCTCTCCTCCTGCGCCGCCTTGATCTTCGGTACCGCCTTGACAAAATAAATATACTCGTCATCTTCAAATGTAACCTTCTCTATTCTGGAAAAATCTCCGATTCCCTTGAAGAACTGCACCACCGTGGCCACTCCCATGGCCAGCACGATCTCCAGGAACACCCTCCATATCGTATAATCCAGCTCAAATATCAGCCGGCCGAAAAGGAGCAGCACCGCCAAAGATATATTGCCTATTATAATCGCAAACATCCAGGCCTTCTCATGAAACATCTGATAGAGTATTGCCGATACAAAGACCACCAGACAGAAGGTGACAAGAATCACCAGCAGCTTCCTGTCAATGACCATCAGACTGGCAATCCGGGACATGCCTATTCCGGGATCCAGATTCTCCGTTGTGGTCAGCAGCGCGCTGGCATCCTTTGTATACAAACTGAAAAAATAAATCAGTATTCCCGCCGCCATAGGGAGAATCCCGCTGAATCCGGCAGTCATACCCAATAATACCGGAAGAAAATATTCCATTTTAAGGTAAAATAAAATCGGCGTCAATATGATAATAAACGCATGTCTTCCGTCCACCCGCACAAACAGCAAATAGCAGATCACAAAAAACAGCAGAAACACCGCAAAAATCTCTACCGACACCTGCCAAAGATTCAGCAAAATCAGACAGGCCGCAGAATAAAAGCAAAAGGACAGCGGCAGAAACGCCTGAGCAGCAGATACGATCAGAAAAAGCCAGGGGCGGTTTACCGTCTCGTTGTACTGAAACATGCTCTGCACCAAACACAGCATGACAAGAGAAAAAAGCAGCTTCAGGGCAGGCTCTGCGTACTCAGAATGCTTTTGGTAAAAATACTTTATGTTTTCTTTTAAATATACTAACTGTGCCATACGCAACATCCTGTCTTTCTATTGTAATTCTTTTTCTTTATCCAGATACTTCTTCAAAGCGAAAAGATTCTTATCGTACTGCTTTACGCTCTCCATCATCCTTATGTACCGCTTTCGCTGAATCACAAAGGTAAGGATCAGATTAACGGCCATGACGACTCCATATACGACCAGCAGCTCTCTGAGAATATCATCGTAGGAAAAAGCCAGCCCTTCCGTCATGATATTGGAATAGTAACGCATCATATACAGAGACGCTCCAAGCCCGTAGGCCACTGTCACCGCAAAAAAGCTGCCCAGAAGCTTAAGGCTCAGGTATGACCTCATGCTGTACCGGTGCATTTTCAGCTCTTTTTTTCCGTTCTCCTTCTCATAGACCGCCAGCTTGGTCATCATCCGGACCTTCGATACATCTATCATATATTAATCCTTTCTGCAATCCGTCTCTTCTGATCCAGTCTTATTTATGTTAACATTTTCGCCGGAAAATATAAAAATACACTACTTTATCATTTATACTTAATAAGTATAACATGTTTATTCCAGGAATTACAATGATAATCTGAAAAACCATTACCCGTAAATGCGAAAAACTGCCGCCAAACAAAATATCAGAAATCTTCCCCTCTGATCTTCCATTTGTACGGCAGTTCTCTTTTCGCCATGTATGTTCCTGCACCGGAGAACCGCTCCCCGGATACTCTGCGGTCCGTCCTACATATCGCTTCTTGAAATCTCAAGAACTCTGTATTTGGATACGCCTTCTGCGCTCTCCACCTCAATCTCCTGTCCCAGCTTGGAACCTACCAGCGCCTTGCCCAGAGGAGATTCATTGGAAATAAGTCCCTTCATAATATCGGATTCCGTGGAACCCACGATCCGGTACTCCAGCTCCTCGTCAAACTCTTCATCATAGAATCTGACGGTGCTTCCGATGCTGACCGTATCCTTATCAAAGGTTGATTCGTCGATAACCTCGGCATTTCTTATGATCTTTTCAAGCTCCTCTATCTTTGCTTCGATGGAACGCTGCTCATCCTTAGCTGCATCATACTCGGCATTTTCAGATAAGTCGCCCTGCTCTCTTGCCTCTTTAATCTTCTGTGCAATCTCTTTTCTTTTTACTACCTTCAAATCCTGGAGTTCATCTTCCAGAGCCTGCATTCCCTTACTTGTCAGGATATGTTTCTTACTCTCTACCATAGTTCTCATCTACACCTTTCTTAAAGTTGCTTACCTGTCAAAAGTCTCCTTCCGATCATAAAAAGGAGACTCCAGATAAGTCATGATTATAATGCAAATTAAAAATCTTGTCAACGCGGGGAATTTACAATTCCACGGCAAAATTCTTTCAGTTCCGGTATGATATACCGCGCCGGCACTCCCGCTGCAATCGCCCTCAATCTTCCGGGTAATATTCCCGCAGCAAATCTTCCAGCTGAGCGAGGGTCGTCACCTGATTGACCTCCTGGCGCAGTTTCGATGAGCCGCGAAGTCCCATCGTATACCAGGCGGCATGCTTGCGCATCTCGCGGATTCCCGTATATTCTCCTTTGTACTCCACGCAAAGCGCGGCGTGGCGAAGGAGCATGTCCACCCTTTCGCGGGCGGTTGGCTCCGGCGGCTGCGGTTCTCCGCGAAGGGCCGCCCGAATCTCCCGGAAAATCCATGGATTTCCCTTGCTTCCCCGGGCCGCCATGATACCGTCGCAGCCGGTATGTTCCCGGATAGCCAGGGCGTCGGCACCGCTGTAAACATCGCCGTTGGCGATAACGGGAACGCTGACAGCCTCCTTGACCTGACGAATGGCGTCCCAGTCCGCCTTCCCGCTGTAATACTGTTCTCTGGTTCTGCCGTGGACCGTAAGAGCATCCGCGCCGCTTTCTTCGAGAGTCTTTGCAAACTCCACGGCATTTCTGTGTTCCTCGTCAAATCCCAGACGGAACTTCACAGTCACCGGAAGGGAAACAGCTTTTTTTACCTCTCTGACAATCCTCCCTGCCAGTTCCGGCTGTTTCATCAGAGCGGACCCTTCATGATTGTTCACGATCTTGGGTACCGGACAGCCCATGTTAATGTCGATGAAGGCAAATCCTCTGTCTTCTATCTTATGTGCCATCTCTCCCATTAATTCAGGTTCTGAACCAAAAATCTGCACGCCTACCGGCGCTTCCCTCTCATCAGTCAGAAGAAGGGGAATGGTATTCTTATTGCCATAATACAGCGCTTTCGCACTGATCATCTCCGTCACCGTCACATCACAGCCCTGCTCCCGGCACAGGAGCCGAAACGCCAGATCCGTAACTCCCGCCATGGGCCCAAGGATGACCGGAAATGTGCTGCCATAAATCTCTTCGACTCTATTTTTTCTGTTTATCATAAATAATCTGAAGTCCCTTCAACGTGAGGCTGGCGTCATAATAGTCGATACAATCGGTCTCCTCGGCGATCATCTTGCCAAGTCCGCCGGTTGCCACCACTTTTACATTTTCAAATCCGCTTTCTTCTATCATCTTGCGGATAATGTATTCGGTCTGTCCGATATAACCGAATACAAGTCCTGCCTGCATGCCGTTGACTGTCTCTTTGGTGAGAATAGATTCCGGTTTGCGGATCTCGATCTCCGGAAGCTTCGCCGCATGCTGCCAGAGAGCGTTGGCGGAAGTACGTATTCCCGGAGAAATGACACAGCCGATAAACTCTCCGTCCGGCGTGATCAGATCGTATGTGGTCGCTGTTCCGAAGTCCACCACGATAACCGGACCGCCGTAAAGCTCATAACCAGCCACGGCGTCCACAATACGGTCTGCACCCGTCTCCTTCGGGTTGGCAGTTTTAATCTTAATGCCCGTCTTGATTCCCGCCCCCACGATGATCGGCTGGAGATTAAAATACTTGATAATCGCGCTGGTAAAGGAATGCATTACCGCCGGCACTACCGAGGCGATGATAACGTCATCCACATCCTCCCTGCAGTATCCTTTATACTGAATCGCCTGCAGAATAAACAGACCGTATTCATCTGAGGTACGGTTGATCTTTGTTCTCATACGAAAAGTATCGCAGAGTTTTTTCCCCTGGAATATACCAAAAGTAATGTCCGTATTTCCAATATCAATTCCAATTAACATTATGTTCCTCCTGTGTAACAGTTATTCCTGCTCTTGCTGCAGAAAAAATACTTTATAATACATTTCAAGACTCTCCAGCAATTCTCTTTTTTCCTGCTGGATCTGCTTGATTTTCAACACACTGCCGATCTCGTCAAAAAAATAATCGTCTTCTTTGCTCTCTGTGACCAGATTCAGGTTTCCCTCCTCATCGAACTCCAAACGGAGGATCCCTCCCACATCTTCTGTGTACAGAACACACAGAATCTTTAATTCATCTTTGATTGCTTTGGGAAGCGAATCAAACTCGGGATTAAAGTAAAAAAGCTGTTCGTACTGGCTGGCGCCGCACAATATTTTCTTATCCTCTAACATTTCTGCCTCCTATACATAACCGTAAAGTCCCCGGACGGAAACTTCGCCGCTGCAGATACACTCAATCTCACCTGTCTCACTGCGAACAAGCAGTTCTCCCTTTTCATTGATGCCCTCGGCCCGGCGGATGATCTCCTGCCCGCGGCGGATGATCCTGACTTCCCGGCCGATATTTACAAGCCTTCTCTCGTATTCCTCTTTGAAAGGCTCAAGATCCTGTACCTGAAGAAATGTACGGTATCTCTCAGAAAACTCCCGGATAAAGTCCGCAAGAAACGCGGCCCGCACCGTCTGTCTTCCGGTTTCGCCGTAAATGGACGTAGCGGTACCGGCAAGTTCCTCCGGGAACGATTCCCGGTTAATATTAAATCCAACTCCGATGACCACATAGGATATCTCATCCATCTCCAGTCCCATCTCCGTCAGAATGCCGCAAATCTTCCGGTCATGGAGAATCACATCGTTGGGCCACTTGATCTGACATAATTCCCCGCTGTGCGTTTCTGCTGCTGCGGCCGCGGAAAGCGCCGCCACCAGCGTGAGCATGGAGGCACGGTCCGGCGGAATCTCCGGCCGCAGAAGGATCGTACAGAAAATATCTTTGCCCTCCGGCGAGGACCAGACTCTGCCCCGCCTTCCCTTTCCTGCCGTCTGATTATCAGCCACAAAGAGCGTTCCGTCTCTCTCCCCGAGAACAGCCTTCCGTTTGGCCTCCTCATTGGTGGAATCCACCGATGGAAAACAGACGATCCGCCCCGGCCATTCATCTTCCGTCAGATACTCGCGGACAGCTTCCTCTGTCAGCAAATCCGGACTGCGTAAAAGCCGGTAGCCCTTCCGGGTCACCGACTCTATCTCATATCCTTCTTTTTTCAGTACGTTTATATACTTCCACACGGCAGTACGCGAGACGCCCAGACGCTCACAGAGAGCCTGTCCGGACACAAATCCGTTCTCCCGGCGGAGGATATGCAATATTTTATCTTTCATATTCATCTATCTTCCCAATGTCGCCACCATCACAGCCTTGATCGTGTGCATCCGGTTCTCCGCCTCATCAAAGACAACCGAATTCTCCGAGCGGAATACTTCATCCTCTACTTCCCGGATATCCAGTCCCAGGCGGTCCCGCATGTCTTTTGCCACCACCGTGTCAAAGTTATGGTATGCCGGCAAACAGTGCATGAACAGACACTTATCGTTGCCGGTATCCTCCATCATCTTCCGGGTGATCTTATACGGTGAAAGGGCTTTTACCCGCGCCGGATAAAGATCTTCCGGCTCGCCCATGCTCACCCATACGTCTCCGTAAATCACATCGGCGCCTTTCACATCTTCCGGGTCATGGGAAATCTCGATGACCGCGCCGCTCTCCTCTGCCAGCTTCCGGGAAATCTTCAGCACATTTTCATCGCAGACCGTCTCCTCCGGTCCCACCGCCTTAAAGTGCATACCCATGATAGCGCAGCCGTACATGAGCGCGTACATCACATTGTCAGAAAGGTCTCCCACGAAGGTCAGACACATATCCTCCAGAGGCTTATCAATATGCTCCTCCATAGTAAGGAAATCCGCCAGCACCTGCGTCGGATGATCCGTATCGGTCAGCCCGTTCCACACCGGCACGCCCGAATACCTGGCAAGATCTTCCACGATATCCTGTCCGTATCCCCGGTACTCAATGGCGTCATACATGCGCCCGAATACCTTTGCCGTATCTTCGATGGTTTCCTTTTTGTTCATATGAGAATTAGACAGATAGGTCACATGGGCGCCCTCATCAGCGGCCGCCACCTCAAAAGAACAACGGGTTCTTGTGGAGGACTTGTCAAAGATGAGAACAATGTTCTTCCCCTTCAATTCTTCTCCCAGCACGCCGCTCTTCTTCTTGGCCTTGAGCTCATGCGCCAGATCCAGCATATAGCGGATCTCTTCCTTATTAAAATCCAGTAACGTTAAAAAATTACGACCTTTTAAATCCATAGCAAATCCTCCCAAGACGCCTGCATCGCCTGAAAACACGTCTTATCTAAACCTTTTTATCAAATTTTTACTGTAATGTCAAGCATTGATATTCCGGTAAAATATTCTCCTGAATACCGGTCGGTTAATGGGTGACATAATCGGCAATCAGATTGTAATCAAGCACCTTTTTACAGGTGTCGATCAGCGCATTGGCCCGGTCTGAATACTGCTGGCAGAGACTGATGTTCAGGTTCATCCTGCTGCCGTCCCGCAGATCCCACAGGCTGCCGCTCTCCACAGTGCTGTCCTTGCCGATACCGAACAGCATATTATTATCGCCGGTGATAAAGGAACCCTTGCCGATATAGGATATCTGCGCCACAAACCCCTCATCGGCGTTTAGCAGATCGTGTCCGAACACCAACGGCTGCCCCGTCTCCACATTCATCAGATTGGCGATGGTCGGCATGATATCCACCTGACCTCCCACAGTGTCAATGGTCTTTGCCTCTCCGAGTCCCGGAATGTGGATAATCAGCGGCACGTTAAGCATCTCGTCATAGTTGTATTCCCTTCCCAGAAACTGACTCATCTTGCTCTTCACCGCCGGCGTCTCCATATTCATACCCTGATGATCGCCGTAGATGACAATCATCGTATTCTCATAAAGGCCGGCGTCCTTCAGATACTGAACCAGATCTCCGAACGCCTCGTCAGTATAGCGGACTGTCTGAAGATAATTACCGAAGGTACTCCCTTTATCGCTCTCCTTCACCTCCAGAGTCGCCAGCGAAGGATCCAGCTCATAAGGGATGTGATTGGTCAGTGTGACCATGAAGCTGAAAAACGGCTCCCCCTTCTCCTTCAGAATATCCACCGCCTGCCGGAACATTTCCTTATCTGTCAGACCGAAGCCGGACACTTCCGTCATATCAAGCTCCTCCTGGGAATAAAAATGCTGAAAGCCCTGGGTCTTGTATGCCTCGTCCCGGTTCCAGAAGGTCTTCACATAGCCGTGGAAGGCGTAAGCGCCGTATCCCTCTCCCCGCAGCATCCACGGGAGCCCCTGAAATGTATTGTCCACATACAGGCGGTAACACTCCCTCTCATCGTTGGGATACAATCCGTTGAGCGCCGCAAACTCCGCGTCGCTGGTGTTCCCCACACCGGTGGTGGAATAAAAGTGGTTGAAGTAAAAAGTATCTTCCTCCAGCATCGCATTGAGGTTCGGCGTCAGCTCTTGCCCGTTATACTCCGCACCGATAACAAAGTCATTGAGCGATTCCGTCTGAATGAGGATCAGATTCATCCCCTCTGCCACACCTTTATAAGCCTCGCCCGATGACTTGGGCACAATCTCCTCCATGGTGGCAAGAATCTCTTCCTCGTCCACCTGCCCTCTCTGCAGCTTGCCCACCACATTTACCAGAATATCGTTGGTATGATAGGTAAAAAACTCGATGTGATTGACCTTCTGCACCGAGCGCAGATTGTACGGGTTCCACCCATAGTAAAACCAGGCGCAGGCCATCACTATCAGCAGCAGCGCGTGCGCCAGCACATAAGGCACAAACTTCCGCATGGACATGGCCGAAAGAGGTTCCCCGCTCTTCTGCCGCAGCCTGTAAAAATAGAGCACAAAAGGCAGATCCACCAATGTCAGCAGACATCCAGGACTTACCGCCGCTCCCAGCACATTCCCATCCCCCACAATCTGACCGAGGCTGGCAATCTGATAAATCTGATTCACGGAAATGTATTTGCCGAAATAGCTGCTGTAGGCGGCGTCCGCGAACATCACCACCGTCACAAGAATATACAGGACATAAAAAATCCAACGGCTGACCTTTCCTCTTCCCATGGAGCATATCTCAAACAGTCCGAACAGGAAAAGTACCGTGAGTATCGGCACTTCATATACATTCATCATGTCCAGCCGGTCCGTCTGCCAGTAATATATGAATATCTTCAGCGCAAGAAACGGATACGCCAGCCAGAAGTGCCTGATGTATTTTGTCAAGGCAAAGCCTCCCTTCCATTTTCACTGTAAATGTATTAGCACACTAGCGTATCATAGCACAAAACTGTGAAACTGAAAAGGAAAAAGTCCGGCTGAGCATCTCAGCCGGACCCTTTTGTCCGTAAATCTTAGGAATGTTTTGTCTTATTTCTCCAGCTTCGGAGCTGCCTTTACATCCGGCTTCGGATCAACGGCAACTTCCTTGATGGAAGAAACCAGACCCGCCAGTCCCTGAATCTCCGACGGCACGATGATCTTCGTGGCTCTGCCGTCCGCTGCCTTCTCAAACGCCTCGAGAGACTTAAGCTTGATAACCGCCTCGTCTGCTCCGGCCTCCTTGATGGCTCTGAGACCGTCCGCAGTAGCCTGCTGTACCTTGAGGATTGCCTCTGCCTGACCTTCCGCCTCGCGGATGGTAGCCTCTTTCTTAGCCTCCGCATTAAGGATCGCAGCTTCTTTCTCCGCTTCCGCTTCCAGAATCATGGATTCCTTATGTCCCTCCGCAATGAGGATGGAGGACTTCTTCTCACCCTCGGCACGAAGAATGGCCTCACGACGCTCCCGTTCCGCCTTCATCTGTTTCTCCATGGCATTCTGAATCTCTGCCGGAGGGATGATGTTCTTAAGCTCCACACGGTTTACCTTGATGCCCCACGGGTCTGTGGCCTCATCCAGCGTAGCCCGCATCTTTGTGTTGATGGTCTCGCGGGATGTGAGGGTCGCGTCCAGTTCCAGATCACCGATAATATTACGAAGGGTTGTGGCCGTCAGATTCTCGATGGCCATGATCGGATTATCCACACCGTAAGCGTAGAGCTTCGGGTCTGTGATCTGATAGTAAACCACCGTATCAATCCGCATGGTAACATTATCCTTCGTGATAACCGGCTGAGGTGCGAAATCCACCACCTGCTCCTTCAGGAGCACCTTTCTTGCCACCCGGTCGATGAACGGCACCTTAAAATGCAGTCCCACGGACCATGTGCCGTTATACGCGCCGAGACGTTCTATCACGTATGCCTGCGCCTGCGGAACGATCCGGACACAGGATACCACAATATAAATCACCAGTATGATGAGAATCACTAAAAAAACGTTGCCAACTATGTTCATATTTTGCCTCCTTTTTCTGGCTCAGCCATCTCTGTTGTGCTGTATTACCTGCCGCACGGCAGTCTCCGGCAGTTCCTCTGCCGCCGGGCTACCTTTCTGAATCCGGCTCTACGATCAGTTTGACGCCGGATATGGACTTTACCTTCACCCGGGTATCCTTCGGCAGAATCTGTTCGTCCTGCACGCTCCTCGCGGTCCAGACCTGCCCCATGATGGTAACCTGACCTTCCGCCCGCAGATTATCGATGGTCTGAGTCACGATGCAGCTCCTGCCCACCAGACTGTCTGCATTGGTCTTAACAGTTCTGCTGTTTAAATATTTCTTCGCCAGCGGCCTCGTCACGATCAACAGGACAACAGACACAACCACAAATGCGGCCACCTGAACTCCCACCGGCAGATGTAGCGCCGCTGTCAGCGCGCCCACCAGCGCTCCTCCGGCAAACCATATGGTCGTCAGTCCCATCGTCAGGAGTTCCAGGATGAGTAATACCGCCGCAGCAATCAACCAGTATAATACTGCCATATAAACTCCTCCCTGTCTGCAGCTTATGCACATCCGGCTCTCGTGCCGCCGGTCACGGTTCCCCGTCTCCGCCGCCGGATACCGCCGGATCATCCTCTTGCTACAGCTCCATTTTATCTTATTTGCCCTGAGAAGTAAACTTAATTCTACTCATTTAATAGAAACTTAACATCCAGTGTAACATATGTTCTGGGAGGGCGGCAGAATATGAAAAAAGCAAGGCTACATAAGGCACCAAAGGATTTGAAATGTCTTTTGTCCATTTTTCAGTCGGAAGTTATCATACCTTCACCGGCTCCTGTTCTGCAGCACTCGCCATGATTCTCTCAATAATTGCTTCATCTACTCCCTGTTCTCTCATCAAACGTATCATTTTTTCACAGCCTTCTCTCAGACCCTCTTCCTTACCTCCGTTAAAGATTCTCTCTGAATATTCACACATTTCTCTGATTCCTCCCTTCTCCCGTTTCAGGTAATGTACCCGGCGAGATAATGCTCCCTGGCTCATGTCGTCCGGGTCGCAGGTTTTAAAGTATCGCATCAAAGCAGCTTTGGGTGAACCGTCGTCGATGGCCGCATTGATATATATGGTATGCTGCCATCGTTATATTCTTCTATTTGTCCTTTTAAATGTCTCTCCACCGGGGATTCTGTCTCCTGTGTCTCCCAGATATCCGTTTCACTGATATAGATCACATACACCTCCGGCATCTCGTTGTATTCTTTCCCCTTTTCCAGGTACTCCGCATCCACCAGGGCGCTGTACCGCCGGGTACGCCGGGCATGATCGATGGTTGTCTTCCTCTGAATCTCCAGATTATAGACCCGCCCCTGCGTATCTTCCGCCAGGATATCCAGCACCGCGTCCTTTGAAACCAATTTCGATATCCTGTACTGATTCCTCACCTCCACGATCTCTATGGTCGGATCATCCATCAGGATGCGGATGACATGCTGGCAGGCTTCCACGTCCTTCAGCACCACCTTCATAAAAGTATCATGCAGCAGGGTCAGCTTCTCTACTCCCTGCAGCAGGAATTCCCGATGCTTGATACGGCTGTCGGTTTCTCTTACGTAAGTATCGGAATGTTCCACTTTGCTCATTGTTCGCCTCCTTCAATACATTATGCGAGCTTCTCCTTCGGAAAATCTGATAGCTTACACCGACATTATACATGATTTATTATCTTTTTTGTATTATATCACAAAATACAAATAATTGCCTGCTTTCTTGAAAAAAGCTGCTTTATCCAAAAACAGCTTCGCATCTCCCTTTTGATAATACATGCATAACATCCTCCGCACAGCAAAAGCGCATTTACAATATCATCCGCACTATAGAGAAAAACCCCCGGCAGTCTCTCATTAAACTACCGGGGGTTCTCCATTTGTAACAGTTCAGCCATGGTATCTCGGAAACGTGCTACTCATGCAGCTTGTCCGGTGCCGCGCACCTGTTTCCTCAATGATAGCTGAACAGAAATTGATTTTCATTTAATATATCAGCGTACACGCACCGAATCTTTATCCGTTCGTGCGTCTTCTTCTGCGCGCCACAACCACTCCGCCGACGATCACTGCCGCTGCCAGCAGTCCGCCGTACAACAGAATCTGGTTGTTGTCTCCGGTCCTGCTGGAACGGGAGCTGCGGTTGGTTCCGCTGGATGTGTTGCGGTTATCGCTGCTACTGTTGTTGTTATTATTGTTGTTGGAGCTGGTATCTCTCGGCGCCTGAGTAGACGGATCCTGGTAGTAGCCGTCGGCGCCTTCTTTCAGGGTGTTGGTGATGGCTACGTTTCCGGTGGTCTGGTCCACAGACAGGTTTACATTTGCTTCGCCGGTTACAGTGTACGGGAAGGTTTCTTTGTTGATAAGAGTTCCGTCTTCCTCGGTCTCCATCACTGCGTAGGTGATCGGCTCAGTGCCGTTCGTGCCGCCCAGAGGGACTTCCACGGTCACAGATCCGTTGTTATTGAGTTTCACCACTTCGGTCGGGTTGGCATTTACATTTCCCTGCGCGTCCACGGTAAAGATACCTGCATAGAATGGATAATTGGTGGCAATCATCTGGCCGTTATCCATGACGCTCTTGGTGATGGTAATCTCGCCGGTCACATAGTAGCCGTCCGGCAGGTCAGCGTACACGTTGCTGATGGTAGCGCTGGCGTTCGGATTGTTCTCCGTATCCAAGATGATCTCCGGCGCTTCGCCTGCATTCGGCGCAGTCGGGTCCTCGCCCGCCATGACTGTAAAGAGATTATTACTGTCTGCACCGCCGAGATCGGAACTGTAAGTGATGGCGTTGCCGTTCTCATCCAGCTCAAATACATAGTACGGTTTGCTGGTGATCGGCAGGTTATCGAAAGTCACTGTACTGCTGCTGGTTCCCTGGATGGTCACCGTCTGACGCCAGTTTTCGCCGCTGTAGCGGTACTGTCCCTGGGAATCCATAAAAAGCCCGATGTCATAAGATGCATTTTCTGCGGTGGTATCCAGCAGGTTGCCATCGTTATTGTATTTTAACGCTTTGGTCACCTGGATGCTTCCCAGACTGTCAAATTCCGCGCCCTTCGGATTTGCCACCACATTGTAGATCCAGTTGGCACCGTCGGTCATGTACGGAATAGCCACCAGAAACGGACTGGTGATTCCGTAAGCGTTGGCGTTGGTCTGCTGCACCAGGTACATGCCCTGAGGGAGCCCTTCACCATTCTCACCCCGGAAGACCGCCACGCCGTCCTCGCCGTTCACGGTCGCCGTATATTCTTTGCCTGCCGCAGTAAGCCCGGCATCCAGTACGGCGTCCTCTAACTTCTCCGCCGCTTCCAGATTGGCCTCTGCCGTGGTGACATCATTCAGGTCAACCCCGGCAAGGCTTTCCAGACCTGCCAGATCCGGCATCAGATCAAACTGGATATAATTGTTCTCGGTGTTGATCCTGCCCACCTGATAAATGGTCAGCTCCACACCATTTTTATTGGTCGTCTCCTGGGTCCCGATGTCCCCCAGTTTCACGGTGATGCTTCCCGGCTGGTTCGGATTATAGGTATTGGACGCCGACGCTCCCTCCTCAGCATGAACAGGGATGCCGGCAAATGTACCGAACACCAGGGATAATACCAGCAGGACGGTCAGAAAAGCCCCATATTTTCTTATTGTGAAAGATCTCTGCTTCATTGGTTCGCCTCCTCCTTCTTTTTACGGCTGTTTGTTCTTATTCTCCTGATAAAACGGATGATCCCGTAAATAAGCATGATTACAATGAGTCCCACGGACAGCAGGAACGTCTTCTGGGACAAAAGCCACTGCCACAGGCTCTCCCGCATGGCCGCGGTCTGGCTGTCCTGCGCACCGTCGTAATCGGTCCGCTCCGCATGGATGAGCAGCCGGTGGGAATTGATGCCGTACGGCGTGCAGGTGACCAGAGTCACCAGATCCCGCCCTTCCTGAATGCTCAGGCTGTCCACCTGTTCAGGCAGCACCGTCTCGATGTCATAGACCCGGTACGCCAGGGTCTCTTTCAATATATGGATATAGAAAACATCGCCCTCCCGGACCTGATCCAGATCCGTAAAGAGCTCGGCGGTCGGCAGCCCCCGGTGCCCGGTCAGCACGCTGTGGGTGCTCTCCCCACCCACGGGAACGGATGTACCCATGAGGTGTCCCGCACCGATATTCAGGACATCGGCCGATGTCCCATGATAAATAGGAAGGTACACGTTGATGCCGGGTATCTCCACGGCTCCCATGACGCCGCTTTCCTCCATGTCGAGGATACCCGCATACTCCGGGTCCTCCCCGGCGTCACCCTGGGTGAACGCATCCTGGATGACCGCCCCGCTTCCGGCCAGCCTTTCATTATATTCCACGGCCTCCTGTCGGTACGCGTCAAGCTCCTCCTGCTCCATCTTTGCCAGTCCCTCATCATACTCCGCCATGACCGTCCCCTGATGGAGCTGGTTGTACAGCGTGCTGATGGTCGGATAATTAAAGATCAGGAGGCCTGCCATGAGCAGGAGCACGGCAAATGTACCGATGATCTTATTCCTCATGCTGTCCGCCTGCTTTCTTTCTCTTTCTGTGCCGGATGCCCGCCACGGCCAAAATCGCCGCCGCTGCCACTGCCGCCGCAATGTAAGCACCCCACATCGAATCCCATCCTTTCGCCTGACTCGACGCCTTTGCCTGCGCCTCCTCATAAGGAATCCTCGTGCCCCGCACCAGAAGCCGGTGGCTGTTGATGCCGTACGGCGTACAGGTGACCAGGGTCACATAATCTTCATTTTTATCAATCAACAGATCCGAGATGTCCTCCGGGAGGACCACCTTGATCTGGTCAACTTCGTATGCCAGCGTCTGATTCAGAACATGGATGTAAAATACATCTCCCTCTTCCACCTCAGACAGATTATTGAACATTTCTGCTGTCGGCAGCGCCGTATGCCCGGATATGACCGCATGGGTCCCGGTCCCGCCCACCGGCAGGGAACTGTTCTGCAGGTGCCCCGCACCTCGCTCCAGGGACTCACTGTTCGTCCCGTGATAGATCGGAAGGTAGATATCCTGCCCGGGGATCTCCACGCTCCCCATGACACCGTCTCCTCCGATATTCAGCAGATCCTCATACTCTGTATTCTGTTCCTCCAGCGCCTCCGCATTGAACGGGTCTGTGAGGACCACATTTCCTAAAAGGCTCTCGTTATATTTCCTGGCCTTCTCCAGTTCGTCTTCAATCTGTTCCTGTGACAATTTCGCCGCTTCCTCATCATAGTCCGCCACAACCTGACCCTGATGACGGTCCATGTACCAGCTGCTCACAACCGGGTACAGCACCAATCCGGCTCCTCCGAGAAAAAGCAAAACAATCATTATAATAGGAAGGAATCTTTTCACTGCGCTTCTTCTCCTTTTACATCTATGCGGGAACCGGGCAGCCCGGCCCCCGCCAAAAACTTCTGTCTTACCTTGCTGCAACATTTCTTCCCGACCGCAGCCGACGCATTTGCTGCGCCGCCACGGACACGGGATTAATCTTCATTTATGTACGTGTAAATGTACCGTTAATTCTTTACTTCTGCTTAGGCTCTTTTCTTCATAGCGATGAGAGCGAATGCTGCACCAGCCATGATGACGATACCGCCGATAGTAAAGAGGTAAGTTCCCATGCCACCGGTTTCTGGAAGGGAGAAGCCTTTGTTGTTGGTGATTTCAACTTCTGCAATATTATTAGTTCCTAAAGAAGCATCAGTAGCATTATCTACTTTAAAGGTTAAAGTTCCATTTTCTCCTTCAATTAATTCAATTTTAATTGGATTAGCTAATAAAGTGTATCCATTAACTGTCTCAATTTCTTTTAACCAATATGTTCCTTTTTCTAAACCTTTTGTAGTAACTACGCCACCAGTTCCAGTTATCAAGTCATACAACTTCGTATCATCTTCTGACAAACTGCTACCATCACCTGTTTCTCTGTATAACTCAAATTTAACACCTTGTAACCGTTCAGTTCCTTCACCTTTTTTCGTTACTTTGATAGCAAAAGAATAAACTGGAATCTCTGGGGTATCACCAGGATTTCCGCCACCGTTAGAGTCTAAGGATGCTTTGTTTTTACCCACTTCGCCTGGTGTAATATTATCAGCAACTTTTACCTTATAGGTTAAAGTGAACTTCTTTCCTCTGATTGCTTTTAAAGTAGCCTCATCTTTAATTTCAATCGTTAAAACATTTCCACTTACAGTTGGGGTATATTCTGTAATAGCTGTGTTTGGAGTAGTTCCGTTTTCTGCTGGGTCATATTTAAATTCTACTATTGTATTCGGTTCAACAAAGCTTAAATCACCTGTCAATGTATCAGTAATTGTAATATGAGCGTCGTCGGCCTCAGCTTCAGCATCTTTTAACCATGGCATTGTACCAGAAATTGTATATGTAATTTCATCACCTGCTGAAACTGTATCATTTACATTATCATTTACTATTTTAGTGAAATCATTTTTTGCATGTTTAGGCGTTACAGTTACTTCATTATTCCACACACCGTTGTCAAACTGTGGAACCATTACAACCGATGGAGATGCTTTTAAGTAATCTTGTGGTGCCTCATCTTCTACAATCATATAAAGGCCATATTCTACGTTATTTAAGTCAGCAACTTTCTTTGCTGTCGGTATTTTTGTAGTAAGATATCCATTTAATAATTCCTGTAATGCGGCTGGATTTCCACCTTCTTCAGCGCCCGCTGCTAATATATCATTCACATCGTTTTGTGTAAAAGGCGTCGTTGGTGTATATTCTAACTTTACGCCATTTGTGCTGGTCTGTGCTACCGTCGCAATTTGATAAACAGAATATTTTCCACCCTCACTATCTATAGTGATTTTTCCATTGCCACTTGGAAATGTGGTTCCTGTTGCTGCATTCACTCCCACTGCCGGCAATAATGTTACGATCATAACCAATGCCGCAGCCATTGCTATGAGTTTTTTCATCATTTTCTTCATAGTCTTCGTCTCCTTTTCATTAAAATTTTTTGTTATGGTCAATTGATATTGACCGCATGATACCTGCGATTGTTACACACTGCTGTTTCCGCAATCACTGGCGTCATATTTTTTGTTGCTTTATATTTAAGCGGGGCGGGCTAAAACCCCGCTAAATATTGAATTAAGTGTTTACATGTTACCTGTTGTTATGTGATACTATCTTCCTGTTTTGTTGTGTGCGCCGCGTCTTCTACGGTAGTAAATAGTACTTCCAGCTGCCAACGCAATCATGGCGGTTCCGGCGAGTGTCAGCAGGAAGATGTTGCGGCCACCGGCTTCCGGCATATCAAACAACTTATTATTGATAATTGTATACGAAATATTCAAATAATAATCATATGTTTCATCTGAATAATCCGGTGTATTGCTTTCTCCTGTTATATTATCTTTTTCTCCTTTTGCAACTTTATATGGAAGATTAACTTCAATCGGTTCTGCCAACAAACTATATCCTTCTTTTGACTGTGTCTCTATAATTTGATATTTACCTTCTTCTAAATTATCAAATATAATTTTTCCATCTGAACCAGTATTTTTTTCTTCTCCTATTTGGATAAACGAACCATTATCTTCCTTTTTAATAATGAACTTAGCTCCCTCTATTACTTCGCCTGTAGTATCTTTCTTTATAATTGTAATACTGCCTGTAGATGGCACATATTCATTTACAAAAGATACTTTGGTATCAGATGATGCTGTTACAACCGCTGTTTGATTTCCAGAAGCTGGCGTAATAGATTTTAATCTGTATCCATTAACTATGGCGCTGTCTTGATCTTCCGTGACTATATACTCACCAGGCCGTAATCCAGACAATGTATACTGCGCTTTATAATTTTCAGTTGAACCAACTCTTTCCCAGTCCACTCCATCAAAAGAAATTGTCTGACCTGATGTTTCATTTTTTGCTTTTATTCCAAAAGACAAATCATAATCGTTAAGTTCTTCTTCTGTTAATCCAATAATTGTTTTTTCAATTATCAAATTGCCTAATTGTAATTGAATAACTGGTTTTGGAAAATCCTCATTTTTACGTTCATTATTATAACTATATTCGACATTCGCCTCTGTATTGGAATAAATACCGTTTCCTGGATCAGTTCCGTCGCTTGCATGTGTCCCAGTACCTGCATCCGGTATATCTAGATATCCCTTGTCAGATTGATACTTTTCGTACGCTTCATCTGACGGCTCTATTTTTACAGTCACCGAATATATATAATTCTGCTTTAATGTATAGTCATCCTTAAAATCCAAAACAACTGTTTTGTCCTGTTCATTATATTGTGCTGTAATACCTCCTTCAGCAATCTCTGCCTCTGTGACATCGGTGCTGCCATTTAGAACCTGGATTGTACAAGTAACCTTTTCATTTTCTCCGAGCACTGGCTGAACATGTGGACTCAATTTATCTTTCACTACGACATTACTGCATGGATAATATCTAACATTCTCCGCTATCTCCCCAAAAACTTTTGATAAATCATCTGTTGTCGCATTATATTTATCCTTTTCTTTTACTGCAGAAGCATTATACATTTCTTGTAAAATATCCACATCATTCTTAATTGGGTCTCTATTTAAAACATAATTGCCCCACCGATCACGTTCATACTCTGTATCATCTGGATAAATATCAGTACTGGAATTCATTTCAAGTCCGATAATATAAAATTGTGACGCTGAAACTGATCTTGCTGCCTTTAATGAATGTTCATACGTAGTTTCTTTTGTAAAACTTCCCCCACCTTCTACATCACCAAAGCTAGCATTATGATAAGTTGGTTCTCCATCTGTTAAAAATATTAAAATTGTCTGAGCACCGTCACGAGCATTGTTCAACTGACTTTGTCCTACACCCAAGCCATCTTCGTAGTTCGTTCCTCCATCTGGATTAAGTCGATTCACAACTGTCTTTACGTAAGAACTACTCTTCGTCCAGTCCACTAATACTTGTCCTTCATCCGCAAAATTCACTACACTATACCTTGCGTCAACCGTATCTTGTTCACTCAGGCTATTTACTAAAGTCGCTACTGCATTCTGCGCACTTTGCATCTTTCCATTATCTTTCATACTGCCAGAAGTATCCAATACCATGACAACGTCAATTTTTGCTTTTTCCCGGACTGATCCTACCTCACCTTTAATTGACAATGTTAAATCATAGGTCCCATCGTCATTTCTTATTGCTTGTTTTGTTTTTGATAAAGTTACATCCCCAACAACAGTACCCCCGCCGTCTCCTGAACCAGTACCACTGTCATTAGTATAGATATAATACACATCTAAATCATACGTAGTATTTGCCTGCAACCCAGTATAATGATCTAAATCATTATACCCTCTATTTTGATTGTTACTATATTGCAACTTGTAATTATTTCTATAAGAAGTTTTATATATCTTTAAATAATTTGCGCTTGTTCCTAATGTCTGTGGATCTTCTAATTTAATATCAGAAAAACTATATCCGTCCGGAACTATATCGCTTGTATATTCATCTCCTCTATACGTATTTAAGTTTAATGTGTCTTGATTAAAATAAACTTTTTCTTTTTCAATATTTTCTCCTTCAAATTGAATAAATTCTCCATTTTCTATATATCCATAATACGGATATATATTTAAGTTTATTGTTTTTGTGTTAGTTTGATAAGTCCAGATAATTGTAAAAACTGAAAAACTCTTTGTTACAAACTCTGTCTTTTGAATTTCATTTTTATCAGTCATATCCATTTGTTTCAACTGACTATTCTCTGCCATATCCACAACTTCTTTGACCTGTCCGTTTTCATCTTCTTCCAAATGCATCACAGTTACGTCAGAGTCTGTAAGAGCTTTTTCTTCGGCCACTGGTGATACGGAGTTTTTGTAGTCCATGGAAACCTGAACTTCTCCGTCTGGTTCTATTTCATTGCCGTCTTCATCTATGAGAGAAATATCATAGGCTAAGAAACCGGTAATATCATATTCTTCTTCTGTTGCTTTTTCTCCCAGCTGCTGTTCTACTTCCTGATACTGGCCTGCTGTATCCCCGCTATTCACAACCGGAACAACCTGTAACGTTGTCCCTTCCGGAATCGCATTTTCTGTATTAGCACTGACAGTAATTTTCACCTCATCATTTTCATATGTGAGTTCTGTTAGTGCTTCAGTGTTTTCTTCCGCCGCAGTTGTCTTCTCTTCTTCTGTCGTCGTTGCCTCTTTCTTTCCGTCACTTTCCGAGGTTTCATCCGCTGCCTCTGTGTCGTCTTTCTTTTTTGTCGTGGCTTCCGTGGTTCCCTCGTCGGCTTTTTCCGTTTCGTTTTTTGCCTTTGTGGTGGTTCCGGATGTCTCGTCTTTTTTCTCTGTGGAGGCTTCGGTGGTTTCTTCCTTCTTTTCTGTGGTTGTCGCCTCCGGAGCTTCGTCTTTGGTTTCGTCGGTTTCTTCCGACTGTTTTGACGTATCATTGTCGTCTGTGGATTTGTTCTCCTCAGACGATTTCTCATTCTTTGCTGTTTTGGTCTCGCCCACCTGATTTTCCGCAGTCGTCGTCGCTGCTGCCGGGGCGTCTGCCAGTATGGAGACGCTGTTGCAGATGACCAGAACCATGCAAAGCATGAATGCTATTAATTTTTTCTTCATTTTCCTTTTCATGGCTGCCTCCTCCTAATTTTTATTCTTCTGAACTAAAGCATTGTCTATTAATTTCAACAGTTCCAAGGCGCTTCGAAAATTCTGTTCTTTTTTTCCTTCGGCCCAGAGAATACTGCCCTGCCAGGTGCCGTGCTGGTTGTTCAGCACTTTGATGAGAAATGTCTGTTCTTTATATCCTCCTGCCTTCACATCTCAAAACCCCTTTCTGTCATTATATTTTCAGAATTGTTAAGAAAATTCTAACCCCCCCCATTACAAAAAGCATTACAAGGCCTTAATTTTCTGATTTTTTTTCTTAATTTTTTATTAACTAGTTTATAATTATAAACTAGTTAAGTTTTATTTCATTAGCCCCCCTATAAAGTAAAAACGCCCCGAAATTCCACCATCTTCATGGTTTCCTTTCAGGACGTTTCCCAACAATTACTATATTAAATTTTTTTAAGGCAGCTCTCGTCTCCGGCTTCTTTACTATGCTTCTTCCTCATCCAGCCACAGCTTGATCTGACTCTCTGAAACCTGTGTGGATCTGGCGATGTACTCTATATCCGCTCCATTTTTATACATGGTGATCGCTACCTGTTTCAGCGCGTCTAACGCTCCCAATTCTCTGCCTTTTTCAATTCCTCTTTCAATTCCTTCCGCAATGCCTTTTTCTTCTATTGCCTGACTTAAATTACACATTAACTCCAACTCCTCTCCGAATTCTTTCCCTGCCGGTATGGCAAATTCCTTTTCCAGTTCCTTGATTTTCTCTTCTATTGGTTTGGTGAGTGAAAACAGCGTGGACAGCATACGGATCAGCCTGTTGCCCGAATCTTCCGTATCGTCCCCTCTCATCCTGATGATCACAGATTCCAGGATATCGTATCGTGCGCTTCCTCTGTATTCCCCATATATCTGCTCTGGCCCAATCTTATACGAAGTGATGGTATCCGCATATTTCGCCGGTGTATCCGCGCAGATCCATATGGAGTAGACCTTTTTGATATCATCGTAGTTTCTGCCGGAAAATTCCGTGTTATACTGTCTGGATAGTTCCCTGGCGCAGTAGAACAAAGAGCGTGTCACAATATCATATCCCGGATTATATTTATTCTGCAGTTCCACGTCAATGTAAAGCTTCACCCGGATCTTTGTGTGTGAGTTTTTCGCGTAGGCGAAGAAGGAAACGTCATAATAGATGGTACCTTCTTTCTGTACCGTGTCCTCGTTGTTCAGTCCCAGGATATTCTCCGGCCCGGATGTGTTTGGCAGGACGCTCTCATCGCCTATCTGTGTATCCCCTATGCATTCTATTATATCAGTAATCTCGCTGTTTTTAAATTCTTTTGTGGTGTATTTTAAAATGTATGCCAATACATATTTATTAGATAAGATGACTTTGGCATTCGCATCGTAGGTTATCTTTGTTTCATCCTGTTCCGCCGTATAGATTGCCCCTGTCGTACTTGTCTGCATGATAACTCCTCCCTCTGTCCACCCAAAAATGCTTTGAAGGATTTCCCGTTTTTACAGGCTCCCTCAGGACATTTAGATGCTTATATTATGATTTAATTGTTTTTAAAGCAATGCAATGCATTTTCAATTATTGTCATCCTTTTCAATATTGTCATTTGTATTTATCCACATGCTTCTGTCGCTTTTCCATTTTTGCCGCCATTCTTTTTCGTTTACCATCGCTTCAAATACGGGCTCCAGGAAAATCTGAATTTGTGCAATGACAACGGAAAATTCAAGTAATTCATTTTTTACAGTCTTCAAAAAGTATTTCCATCGTTTCTGCATATCTTCGTTTTTCGCAAGATCAACAACGCGTTTAAAGCTATCTTTGCCATACGTTGTACCACGACGATGCAATGTCTGAAAAATAGCGGTTTGCAGCTCTTCCCCTTTAAAATCAAATACCTTTGAAAGATAAAAAATATCATAGAAATCTTTCATTCTTCCTGTCAGTTCGAAGCGCTGCAAAATAGCGTCAAGCTTTTCGGCTATTGTGCTTTCAAGCGAATACGTTTTTATAACAGAAGATTCAAAGTCTGGCAGCTGCATATTAATTTTACGTTGTTCAGCTCCCGGGACTATAATATCACCTACGCCAATATCTACTTTAAATGGGACGCGCACATTCTTTATTTTTCCGATAATCTGCGTGCTGATACCATGATATTTTTTCTGCGGCAAAATTTCTTCAAAGCTCTTTGCCGTCAGTTGGATGTAGTCATTACCTGTCGGCGTATCAATGATTTTCCCGATCAATTCTTTCACCTGTTCCATTGAATTTGGATAATCGCGAAGAAGAAAATCAACGTCAATGGTGGCCCTGCTCTCAAAATTTGTAAGATAACTGATACCAGAATCCTTTGCTTTGTTCTTAAATCTCGCCAGCACCGAAGCTGCTACATCTGCCATTACAACCACACTCCAATCACATCTTTTACTCGTTTTTGAACTCTCAGTTCATTTGCGTACTTCATGAGATTAGGAATGCATTTTTTAGGGTCTTTGACATAATTCTGGATCGCTTTATTAAAAATCTCCTTATCCATTCTGTTCATATTCCGCAGAACATCGCAGATAGTACGATCGCGGTCATAAATACGAACTTCTCTGGAATCAATGTTTCCTTTTGTTTCGCCGACCGGGAGCAAATAGGGCTCCACACGATATGCTTTAACAAATGGATATTCTATTTTTGTTCGTTGTCTGGAAGCATTTTTATTAATTGCAATATTCCATTCAGCAGGCGTTCTGTCGCTGTATCCATAATAAAATAAAGCCGTTTCCATACAAAGAACCGCATCGGGAAACAGCCTGTTTATAATCGCAACTTCACCGCTGTCCGATTCATCCGTCCAATGATAAAAACCCCGTTTAACTTTCTCAATTAAACCTGTCTCCACAAGTCTTTGGATATCTGCATAATATAACTTTGCTGCCTTTAGTTCCGCTGTTGTCATAACATAATTATGACTGGAAAATATATCTCTGAGCGCATCAATGTCTTTTGAAGTATGCATTATTTCACCTCTACTAAACCACACACATTTTTTCAAATAATAGTGTACTTTAGTATATTATATGGAATGACTGTGGACAGGTCAAGTGAGAACCAGCACTTCCTGTCTCATATTTTACCACACATTTCATGCTTTTTCTTTACTTTTTTTATTAAAAATATATTTTATGGCGTAAAAAACGCCCTGAAGGATTTCCTGTTTTACAGGCTCCCTCAGGGTATATAAATGACACGCAGTTTTTAATATTTGCGTGTTGTATTTTAAATCATAAATTTTATTGACTTTCATACGGTCTTTTTATCATAATGTCCGTATGAAAGTTAGCAATTTTTTCGAGATAAAAATGAATCCCCCTTCTCCCGTTCCACCGGCATAGCCGCTGCGCCCCGGCAGGCGGTGCAGTCGCCGCTGCAGCCGATACATTTTCCACTCTTGCGGCGTTTTCGCATGTAGCGGAGGGACAGTGCCAGCCAGATAAGGAGAACAGCCAAAATAATAATATCACCTAATGACATTTGTTTTCCTCCTGATGGGTGTACATTTTATGTGATTGCGTGCCGGACAGGCAAAGCCGCCCGGCCCGCTTTCGTTACGCTAGAACAAAAATCCTCCCACGTGATACACGATGGCAGCCATGACCCAGGCCACTACACACTGGAGGATCACGATGCCCACGGTGCGCAAAGTGGAGTTCATCTCCCGGCGGATGGCTGCGATGGCGGCCACGCAAGGGGTGTACAGTAGCGTGAATACCAGGAAGCTTACCGCGGACAGCGGGGTAAACAGGTTGCTGATGGCTCCGGAGACGCCGGCGGCGCTGGTGCCGAGCAGTACGCTTAAGGTCGATACTACGGCTTCTTTGGCGGTGATGCCGGTGACCAGGGCGGTGGAGATTCTCCAGTCGGAGAAGCCCAGCGGTCCGAAAATTGGTGCCAGCCATTGTCCGATCATGGCCAGGAGACTCTGGGCGCTGTCTGTGGCCACGTTGAGGCGGGCGTCAAATGTCTGGAGGAACCAGATGATGATGGTCGCCACGAAGATGATGGTAAATGCTCTCTCAATGAAGTCGCGGGCTTTTTCCCACATGAGCAGCAGTACGCTCTTGAGTGATGGGAAACGGTAGTTCGGCAGTTCCATGACAAATGGCATCGGCTTGCCGCGGAACAATACTTTTTTGAATATGAGCGCCATGATGACGCCGGTGAGCATGCCGCCAAAGTAGAGCAGCGTCATAACCAGGACGCCGTGGTCCGGGAAGAATGCCGCCGTAAATACGGTGTAAATAGGTATCTTCGCGGAGCAGCTTATGTATGGCACCAGCATGATGGTCATGTTTCTGTCGCGGTCCGAGTAGAGGGTCCGGCTTGCCATGACGGCAGGCACGGAACATCCGAATCCGATGAGCATCGGCACGAAGCTTCTGCCGGAGAGGCCGATCTTACGCAGCAGGGTGTCCATGACAAAGGCGATTCGGGCCATGTAGCCGGAGTCTTCCAGGATGGACAGGAAGAAAAACAGCACGAGGATGATCGGCAGGAAGCTCAGCACGCTTCCGACGCCGGCGAATACGCCGTCTACTACGAGACTTTTTACTACCGGGTTTATGCCGTAGACGGTGAGGCCGTAGTCCACCCAGGCGGTCAGCCGTTCGATACCTTCGCTCAAAAAGTCGCTTAAAAATGCGCCGATGCCGCCGAAGGTCATCCAGAAAATGAATACCATGATTCCGGCAAAGACCGGCAGCGCCAGGTAGCGGTTGGTCAGAATGCTGTCGATGCGCTGACTCCGCAGATATTCCTTGCTGATCTGGCATTTTACCACCGCGGCGTCGCAGAGCTTCTCAATAAATGTATAGCGCATTTCCGCCATGGCTGCGTTGCGGTCGAGTCCGCTGTCCCGTTCCATTTCTATGATGCTGTGCTCCGCCATATCCCGTTCGTTGTCGGACAGCTGCAGGCGCTGGATGATATCCTCATCACCCTCGATCAATTTTACAGCCGCAAATCTTCCGTTGATTCCGATTCGTTTGGCGTGGTCTTCCACCTGATGATACAGACCGTGGATACACCGGTGAATCGGCCCCGGCTCGCAGAAATCGTATACTTTCGGAATCAGCTTGTCCTGCGCGACATGGAAGATTTCCTGCACCAGGTCTTCCACGCCCTCATTTTTGATGGCGCTGATGGGGATGACCGGGATTCCCAGCTGATCCGCCATTTTTTTGATGTTGATGGAGCCGCCGTTGTTGCGCACCTCGTCCATCATATTTAGTGCCAGTACCATCGGAATGTGCAGCTCGATCAGCTGCAAAGTGAGGTACAGGTTTCTCTCAATGTTGGTGGCGTCCACAATATTGATGATCCCGTCCGGCTTTTCATTGAGCAGGAAATCTCTCGTGACGATCTCCTCGTTGGTGTAAGGCCGCAGGGAATAAATGCCCGGCAGGTCCACCACCGTTCCCTCCACGCCGGATTTTGACTTTATCTGCCCCATTTTCTGATCTACCGTCACGCCGGGGAAGTTCCCCACATGCTGGTTGGAGCCTGTAAGCTGATTAAACAGCGTTGTCTTTCCGCAATTCTGATTGCCGATCAATGCAAATATCATAAGTTCTCATCCTCTCTGTCCCAAGATGTCCCGTTTCGGCAGACTGCCGCATTTACTCTTCCAGTTCAATCATGGCCGCGTCTTCCTTGCGGATGGTTATGTCGTAGCCCCGGAGGCGAATCTGAATCGGGTCTCCCATAGGCGCAACCTTCATGACTTTGACTTTTGTTCTTGGAATCAGTCCCATGTCCAGGAAACGGCAGCGAAGATTGCCTTCGCCTCCCACGGTTTTGATCACCGCCTCGTGACCGATGGGCAGATCAGCGAGAGTTCTCTTTTTGACATTTTTCTTCTCTTCCATATGTATCCGTCCTTTTTCTACTATATATATACTGCGAAATGCCGCAGATGAAGTTAGTACGTTTTAATCAACGTTAGTATAGTCTAAATGAGAAAAATAATCAATATAAATTTTGCAGTAACTACTCAGCCGTGCGAAAAAACACCTGCCGCAGCGGCCCCGGTGGCGAGCGGTATATCGCCCGGATGCCAAAACATTTTCTGCGTCAGGTGTCTTAGTTTCATGATTATTCAAATGTATATGCTGTCAGTTGCGTCTGCGGCTCCCGCAGCGGCCGCTGCACTGGCATGCGAAGAAATTCTTCTAATTATCTTCTTTCAGCCATCTTGCCACATCGAGCGCATGGTAGGTGATAATCATCTGCGCGCCGGCACGTTTGATGGCGATCATGTTTTCCATGACCAGTTTCTTCTCGTCAACCCATCCCTGCATGGCTGCTGCTTTGACGATGGAATACTCTCCGCTTACGTTGTAGGCGGCCAGAGGCATTCTTGTCTCCATGGATGCGGTCTTTAAAATGTCCAGGTAAGCCAGGGCCGGTTTTACGATGATGATGTCCGCGCCCTCGTCGATGTCGTCCTGAATATCCCGCATGGCTTCTCTCGGATTGTGGAAGTCCATCTGATAAGTCTTTCTGTCTCCGAAACCAGGTGCGGAATGAGCGGCATCACGGAAAGGTCCGTAATAGCCGGACGCCATCTTGGCGCTGTATGCCATGATCGGCGTATTCTGCAGGCCGGCCTCGTCCAATGCCTGCCGGATGGCTGCCACATGTCCGTCCATCATGTTGGACGGCGCTACCATGTCGGCGCCTGCCTGAGCGCAGGTTACCGCGGTCTTTGCCAGCAGCGGCAGTGTCTCGTCATTTAAAATCTCGCCGTCTCTGATGACGCCGCAGTGTCCGTGGGAGGTGTACTCGCACAGGCAGATATCGGTGATGACCACCAGTTCCGGAAATACTTTCTTTATGTAACGGACAGCCTCCTGAATGATGCCGTGCTCGTTGTAGGCTTCCGAACCGCACTCGTCTTTATGTGCCGGAATACCGAAAAGAAGCACTCCCTTAATGCCGGCTTCCCGGATTCTGTCAAGCTCCTCGTCCAGCCGGTCGATGGAATACTGATAGATGCCCGGCATGGAATCGATCGGGTTCTTTATATTTTCTCCCTCGATGACAAATAACGGATAGATTAAATCTGAGATGCTCACGGATGTCTCGCTGACCAGTGCTCTCATGTTCTCCGTTGCGCGCAAACGTCTTCTGCGAATCATTTTTAAACTCCTCCTTTTAAACCGCTTTTGTTACCTATTATACACCTGATTCTCAGGAAATCCAACGGTGTTGCGGGGAAATATGGAATGTCCCGGTGAATTGTTCTGCAAATCCACATGATGTCATAATACCCCACCGCCCATCACAACTTCAGATACTGTATCATCCCCGGCCCCAGGTCATCCGTGGGCCTTGCGATAAAGCCGTGTTTTTTGTAAAAGGGCTCTCTGCCTTTGGCGCACATCAGATCAAACATCATTGTGGTGCCTTCGAATCCGGTGTTGATGACGAAGGATTTGAGGCTTTCCAGAATGAGGCCCCCGATTCCTTCGCCCTGCACTTCCGGGCGGATGATCAGATCCTGCACGTAACAGATGATGGCGCCGTCGCCCACGATCCGCCCCATGCCGACAGCTTTTCCGTCCTTGTAGGCCACCATCGTGTAGAGGCTGTTGTCAAGCCCCCGTCTCGCCTGGTCCCTGCTGAGCTTCCGGAAATGTACCGCCTCCCGAAGCTCCATATATGTGTCAATGTCCAACTGGTCCTCCACTAACTGTACCATGATTCAAAACCTGCCTTATTATTGTATTGATTTCGTTCTGTGACAGGGTTCTTTCATTGAGGAATGCGGAGGCGGCTGCCTGCTTCAGTATTTTTCTCCGGTCGGGTTCCCGCTCCACATGCGACTTCACATACTCCCGCAGGACGCCCAGCTGATCCGCGATGGCTTCATAATAATCCGGGATGGCTTTCTCAATGTCCCGGCGCACCTGGCTGGACACAGCGGGGCTTTTCCCTCCGGTGTTCACGCCGATACTGATGTCGCCCTTCTTCACCACTGCCGGGAAGAAAAATGTACATTCCTCCGGGGCGTCCGCCACATTGACGGGGATCCGTCTCTCCCGGCAGAACTGCGCCACCCGGCGGTTGACTTCCCGGCTGCCGGTGGCCGCAACGACCAGCGCGGCTCCGGTAAAATAATCCGGCAGTGGCCACTCCGATCCACAGCTACATTCCGGTAACAGCTCCCCCGCGTTGGTATCTCCCGGCGATGGCAGCAGCTCTTCCTCATGTATATTCTCCGGCGGCAGCAGCGCGCGTATCTCCGTGCAGATCTCTCTGCTGACCACGTGAACCTGCGCGTCGTAGCGAAGGAGAGTCTCCACCTTCCGGAGGGCGACTTTGCCGCCGCCCACCACAAGACATTTCTTCTTCTCAATCTCTATGAATATGGGAAAATATGCCATGGTTCACACCTCTTTTTTGCGGCGTTTATTTCTCAATGCCGATGCGGGAGCTTAAGCCCTGATCGAAGGGATGTTTGATCTTCTTAATCTCGGAAATGTAGTCCGCGTGCTCTTTTAACCGGTCTGACGGATTTCTTCCGCTCATGACCACCTCAAGATGCTCCGGCTTCTTTTCCAGCCATTCGATCAGTTTATCTTCGCTGAGCAGTCCCATGTCCATAGCGTAAACGCTCTCGTCGAGAATCAGCATATCGTAATCTTTTGCCATGTCGCACAGGCGTGCCAGATTGGCGTCGTTGTTCTCCCGGAGCGCCTGCAGCTCTTCCTCGTTCATCTGGAAGGTAAACTTATCCATTTTTGCGCCCGGCATCACGGTAACGCCCGGCAGCTTATCTATGATCGTCCTCTCGCTGGAGGTGTTATCCTTCAGGAACTGGTGCAGCAGCACTTTTTTTCCTGCCCCTGCCGCCCGGACGCACAATCCCATGACGCAGGTGGTCTTGCCTTTGCCGTCGCCGCAGTAAATATGTACGCAGCCTTTGCCTGAGGTATCGTCCTTCAGGCCGCCGCAGCCTGTTGCGGCTTCGTCTGCGCCCGCAGCCGCTTCTCCTGTCACTTCTTTTTCAAAATCTTTCTGCGGCTTCTCTCCGTCGAAGAGGATACGGTATATCTGATCCATATCCAGATTGTTCCGGATTAAATCCGCCAGCTTATTATACTGTATCTCTTTGTATTCCGCCACACTAAGATGATTTTCTCCGGGATTAATTCCTTTTTCCCGCATGATATCATAGACAAGACCGAAGACCAGATCTTCGTTGTCAAAGATTCCGTGGAGGTAGCTGCCCCAGATACGGCCGTCCGGCGTCATGTAGGCGTCGGTTCTTCCGTCCTCCAGCTCGATCATCGGCACGGCGCCGCCCAGATTGGTGGTAGCTCCCATGTGAATCTCATAGCCTTCCAGCTGACGGTTTTCAAGGCCGTACAGGTTCTGCTCTTCGCGGATGCAGCCGTGAATCCTCGTCCGGGTCTTTCCGCCCTGGAAGACAGTGGAAGTATCCAGCAGGCCGAGGCCGCGCATGTCTCCACCGTGTTCCACATGCTCCGGATCGTGGAGTTCTTTTCCGAGAATCTGGAAACCACCGCAGATACCGATGATGCGGGTATCCTTTGACGCCCGGATGATCTTGCTCTCCAGTCCGCTCTCAATGAGCCACTCCATGTCTGCCATGGTGTTTTTCGTGCCCGGCAGGAGAATCAGGTCCGGCTCGCCCAGCTCTCTTTTATCGCTGACGTAGCGCAGGGATACCCCGTCGATCAGCTCAAACACGCTGAAATCCGTGAAGTTGGAAATGTGCGGCAGCCGGATAACCGCCACGTCGATGCCCTCGGTGAAAGTCCGCTGGTTGAGGCGGTCAGAGAGGCTGTCCTCATCGTCCACGTCGATTTTTTCCATCGGGAGGACGCCCAGCACCGGCTTATCGGTCAGGTCTTCCAGCATTTTAAGGCCCGGTTTCAGTATTTCCACATCGCCCCGGAACTTGTTGATCACGATACCGCAGAAACGATCCTGATCCTCCTGCGGCAGCAGCTTGATAGTGCCGTAGGCAGAAGCAAATACGCCGCCCCGGTCGATGTCCGCCACAAGGATCACCGGCGCGTCGGCCATCTTTGCCATTCCCATGTTGACAATGTCATTTTCCGCCAGATTGATCTCCGCCGGAGAGCCGGCGCCCTCAATGACGATGATATCATTTTCCGCTGCCAGATGATTAAACGCCTTCATCACTTCCGGCGCCAGATTATCTTTCATCTTATAGTATTCCTGGGCGCTCAGGTTATCATATACCTCGCCGTTTACAATGACCTGAGAACCCATGTTGCTGGTCGGTTTTAACAGAATCGGGTTCATCCAGTGGGTCGGAGGGATCATGGCCGCCTCCGCCTGCATGGCCTGCGCCCGGCCAATCTCCAGCCCTTCCTCTGTAATATAAGAATTCAGCGCCATATTCTGGGATTTAAAAGGCGCCACCTTGTAGCCGTCCTGTTTAAACACCCGGCACAGCCCGGCCGTCACAAATGTTTTGCCTGAATTTGACATGGTTCCCTGTACCATGATTGCCTTTGCCATACTTGTCTTCCCTCCTTATTCTCCCAACGCCTGCCGCAGCTCCCGCAGCAGGATTACATTTTCTTCGTGAGCTTTTACGGCAACCCGCCAGTAATCCTCGCCCAGATTCACGTAATTGCTGCAGTTCCGGATCATGATTCCCCGGGATTCCAGCCGTTTATCCAGATCCGTCACGCCCGGCGTCCGGAAAAACAAATAGTTTGCCCGGCCGTCATAAAGGGTCAGCGGCAGATCTGCCATCTCTTTTTTCATGTAAATGAGCTCTTTTTCCACGGCGTCGATAACGGCCGCCTTGTATTCCGGATGAGAAAGCGCCGCCACTCCCGCGCACTGGGCAATGTGGCTCACCGACCAGGCCTGTCCGGCACGGTTCACCTTACGGATCACTTCTGCGTCCGCGCAGAGCAGATAGCCCAGACGGACTCCCGGAATAGCATAAAGCTTCGTAAAAGATTTTAAAATCATCAGATTCGGATATTGTTTCAGATAAGGCTTGACGGTATACTCCTCTTCTTCCCGGCAGATCTCCAGAAAACACTCATCCACCAGAACCCGGCAGTGCATTTCCTTCGCCCGCTCCAAAATGTCCAGCACCTGCTGCCGTCCGGTCAGCAGTCCCGTGGGATTGTTGGGATTGCAGAGAATCATCAGATCGATATCCTCCGTAATCCGCTCCGTCACATCCTCCGGGATGCGCATTTCTTCGGTCATGGGCTCGTATACCATCTCTGCTCCCGCCGCCGTCATGGCCTCCTCGTATTCCACAAAGGCCGGCACCGGCAGCAGCACCTTCTTTGGTTTCAGCCCGAACGCCAGCCGGAACAGCAGATCCGCCCCGCCGTTTCCGCAGGTCACACAGCCCGGTTCCACGCCGTCCTGTCCGGCGATGGCCTCCCGCAGCGCCGTGCAGTCCGGGTCCGGATAATTGATGGTTCCCTCGATGGCGTCCACCATGGCCTGCCGGATATGCGCCGGAATCCCCAGCGGGCTGATATTGGCAGAATAATCCATGATCTGACTTTCGCTGATGCCCAGCTCCTTTGCTTTTTTGTATATATTTCCGCCGTGCGCGCCGTTTTTCATGATTGTTGTCCTCGTTTTTGTGTTTTTGGGCCGACGCCCGCCCTATGCGGAATGGCCCGTTATAAATGTAATGTATATACTTTTTGTGCTCCGCTCTCCGCAGAAATGCCCCGGTTCCCGGACGCTCCCCGCCTCTCAGATGATGGACAGCGGATTGCCCAGCCAGAACACCAGGGCGTAGGTCAGCAGGCAGCATACCGCCAACGTCAGAAATGCGCTGACGTAGAGCAGGCGGTTGGTCCGCCGGATATCCTCGTATTCCACCGGACGGATATCGTCTCCGATGGTCGGTTTCTCCACCGGCTTGCCAAAGTAGTTGTGGGTGCCGCCGAGCTGTATGTTCAGGGCTCCCGCCGCCACGGCCTCGGTCTGGGCGCTGTTAGGACTTAAATGTGCAAATCTGTCCCGGCGGAAAATCCGCACCGCGCCTTTGACGTCAAAACGCAGCAGCGCCGCAGCCAGTATCATCATCACTGCCGCCAGCCGGGCCGGAATAAAATTACAGATATCATCGAGCTTCGCGGAAGCGTGCCCGATATGAATCAGCTCTTCGTTGCGGTAGGCCACCATGGAATCCAGGGTGTTGACCGCCTTGTAGGCAAAGCCCAGCGGCGCGCCGCCGATGGCGATGAAAAACAGAGGCGCAATGACGCCGTCCGCGGTATTTTCCGCGATGGTCTCCACATCGGCTTTTGCCACCTCGCTCTCATCGAGCTCCTGGGTATCCCGCCCCACCAGATAGGAGATCTCCTTTCTGGCTCCTGCCAGATCCCCCTCCTTCAGCCGGGCATATACCTTCATGGACTCCCGCCGCAGGCTCTTTGTGGCAAGAATCTGATAAATAAAGAAAGTTTCCAGCACAAATCGCAGCGCCAGATGAATCAGCTGTGCGACATACAGGATGCCCGATATGATAAAAAATGTACCAAGCACAATAACCACCGTCAGCACGTAACCGGCGATAAGCTCTTTATCTTCTTTTCGCGGCAACCCCTGCGCCTTTGCCTCCTCATAGGAGCAGCCGTAGATCAGCCGCTGCAATCCTTCTTTTATTTTTGTAATAAACCAGCCGATAATCTGTACCGGGTGAATCAGCCCATGGGGATCCCCCACGATCAGGTCAATCACAAAGCCCAGTATCATCGAAGCGATTAAGTTCATGTTGTTTCCTCACAGTTTCTTTTTTCGTACTCTGCCGCCAGCCGGACAAACCGCCCTGCCACTTCCGGACAGTTGTGGAAATAAAGATGCGGATAGCCCGCCAGCACATTTCCTCTTACGTGCATACCCGTCCAGCTTCTGCCTGTGGATTTTTCCATGCGGCAGACTTCTCCTCTTTTGGCAGCCTTGGAATAATGAAATTCATGGACGCGGATCTGCGTTCCTTTATCAAAAAATGGCGTGTCCTGCTGTGCTTCCATAGTCACATAACCGAAGTCCATGGACAGCCGCGGAGTCATCTGCACGTCGGTGGGAATCAGGCCCAACATCGACATGGCGCTTCCGTCGGTCTCGATGAGATTCTCACAGGTGTACATGAAGCCGCCGCATTCCGCCAGCACCGGCATGCCTGCTTCCGCTGCCCGGCAGATCTCCTCTTTCATGGAAATGTTCTCCGACAGCTCCTTCCGATAGGTCTCCGGATAGCCGCCGCCAAGATAGATGCCGCCGATATTTTCCGGCAGGCTCCGGTCATTGACCGGGCTGAAAAATACAAGTTCCGCGCCGGACTGCCGGAGAATGTCCAGATTCTCCTGATAATAGAAACAGAACGCCTTGTCCCAGGCGACGGCAATGCGGGCGGTGGACGCCGTCTGCGATGCGCCCATGGCCGACTCGTGTGCCACGCTGGCCGTTTCTCCGGTTTCCGCGCCGACTCCCGGCACTGGCACCGCCGGCAGCGCTTCCGCTTCTTCTCCCAGCCGTAGCAGCAGATCCAGGTCGATGGATTCCTCCGCCATGGCTCCCAGCGACTGTATAACCTCGTCGAGATTCTGGATCTCGGCGGCGGTCATGAGTCCCAGGTGGCGGCTTCCGATATGCACCCGGTCATCGTTCGGGAAATAGCCGACTACTTTGATCGGCAGTATCCGCTCCAGTTCCGGCTTCATCATCTGATAAAGTCCTTTGGAACAGCGGTTTAAAATGACGCCGCGCACCGGGTTTTCTCTGTATTCCAGCATGCCCTGTATGAGGGGAATCATCGTATGGGACATTCCCTTTACATTTATGATGAGAATAGTCGGAGTGCCGGTGGCGGCGGATACGGTGTGTGTGCTCTTTTCACTGCTGACGCCAATGCCGTCGTAGTAACCCATGACGCCTTCCACCACGGAAAATTCCGCTTTCCGGCTGTCCTTCGCCATCAGTTCCCGCAGTTCTTCTTCCGTGGAAAAGAACGGATCCAGGTTTCGGCACGGCTGCCCGGTGATGTGGCTGTGCAGCATGGGATCAATGTAATCCGGGCCGCATTTATAAGATTGTATCCGTATGCCCCGGTCTGTCAGCGCTTTCAGAATCCCGCAGGTGATGCTGGTCTTGCCGCATCCGCTGTTCATTCCGGCCAGCAGAATCCGGGGAAGTTTTTCCATTTTTGTCATGTTGCTCCGCCCCCTCATGCTTCACTGCCCTGTGCTTCCGGCCGCCGGATGAGCACACAGTCAATACCCGCTCTCCGGCAGGCTTCTATTTTAATATCCACGCCTCCGGTTTTACCGCTGTCCTTAGAGACCATCACCGCAGCACCGGTTTTTTCGATGAGACGGAGATTATCCTCCACCGTGTAAGGCGGCATCTCCCCGAATACATGGTCTTCCAGATACCCTGCTCTGGCGCAGCCCTCATAGGAAGCAGGCGTATCCAGCACCCGGATATAGAGCCGCTGCCTGGCGTCTTTGACTCGCTCCGCATAGACGGCCGCGGTGTTGACGCCTGTGGTCAGCAGTACATTTCCTTCCGTAGTATTCAGATACTCCGCCGCTTCCGCGGCGTCCGACACCGGTATGATGCGGTCGTAATCATAATGAAGCTGACTGCGCTCATAGCGCTCGTACGGAATACCCGCTTCCGCGGCTGCCCGGCGGACTGTCTCTGTCACCACCTGGGCAAAAGGATGAGAGGCGTCAATCACCTTCCCGCATGGATTTGCCGCAAACAGACGGACAAATCCTTCCTCGTCAAGCCGTCCCGTGTGCACGTCGACCGGATACTCCGCCAGCATCTGCGCGCCCAGCTCTGTGGCCACCGACGCCAGCACTTTTTTATGTTCTTTTAATTGCCGTTCGATCACTTCTCTTGCTTCCGTGGTTCCGGCAATCACTATTACGTCGTATTTCATAAGCTTACATTTCCAACTGGATAATTACGGCGATTCTGCAGTTTCAGCTGCGTCATCGCCGCTCAATCTCTTACATTTCTGACTTAATGATCATGGTCGTAAAATATCCGTATTCTCTGTCCGGCAGCAGCGGTCCCACGTACTCGCCTTCCATGCCCACGTTGCTGATAATAATGGCGTTGTCTTCTTTGCCCTCTGCTTTCAGAATATCGTAGACTTCCTTCACGTGGCTGCCCACCTTCATGATCACCAGATTATCAAAGACTCCCATGGCTTTTTTCACCTGGTCGATTCCCTTTAAGGACGGAATCACGCCAAAGCCCTCGTTGCCTTCCACGATGGAGATGTTGGCTTTGCTGGCTCCGGCACAAAAAGACGGGATGCCGGAGATCATCTGCACCTCGTATCCTGCCTGGATGAGTTTTTTATGCACATAGGAATAGGTGCTGTAGATACCAACGTCGCCCAGCACCGGCATTGCCACGGACTGTCCCGCGTCAAGATATTCCATGATGGCTTCCGCCGCTGCCTGCCGACATTCCTCACGTTTCGCTTTATCTTTGTTCATGGTAAAGAGAATCCGGCGGACTTTCTCCTCCGGCACGCTGGCCGCGCCTCTGGCGATGTTTAAAGCCACGCTCTCCTCTCCCTCTTTCTTTACAGGAACGGCCACGATGTCACATTCCTCAATGAGCCGTTTCGCTTTTAAAGTCATCAGCTCCGGGTCGCCCGGGCCCACGCCGATGCCGTATAATTTTCCCTTCATAAATTCCTCCTATATCTGCTCCGCCGCTTCCAGATGCTCCACAAAAATCTGCGCAATGCCGTCGATCTCTCCCATGCCTTTTAAAACGATATCCGTCTCGAAGCCTTCGGCCTGAAGCAGGGAATTCCAGGAATCTTCTTCCGCGCCTGCCAGGTCATTTCTTGCGTGGTCGCCGGCCACGATCATCAGCGGCATCAGATGCACTTTGCGGATGCCCCGGATCTTCATGCGGCGAATCACGTAGTCAAGGCCCGGAAATCCTTCCACGGTTCCCACGTAAGTATTCTCATAGCCCAGATCCCGCAGCATATTTTCAAACTGGCAGTAGGCGCTGTTGGCATAGTGCTCGGTGCCGTGTCCCATGAGAACAAATGCCTCGTCCTCAGCGAGAGGGCTTTTCAGCTCCTCCATCATGATCTGGCACGCCTTCCTGTAGTCCTCCTCCTCAGTGAGAAGCGGCTTGCCGGCGCGGATCACCGGAATCCGGTCCTTGTACGGCTGGAGCATCCGCATCATTTTCTCGTATTCCATACCGTTGATGATGTGGGTCGGTTGGCAGAGCACTTCCTCATAGCCCTGCGCCGCCATCTTCTCCATCACTTCTTCCGGGCTGTCGATCACCACATTTTTGGTCCGTTTCAGCTTCCGGATGATCATGCCGGAAGTGAAGGCACGGTAGAAGTCGTACTCAGGAAACGCCTTCCGGCAGGTTTCCTCAATATTTACAATGGCTGGCATTGCCTCATCAAAGCTTGTTCCAAAACTGACAATCATCAATGCTTTTTTACTCATTTGTCGCTTACCTTTCCTGGCCATGTATGGCCGCTGTAAATATCATTACCGGATTATTTGTGTCCATGATGTGGTAACTGCCGATCTTTCTGCCCCGGCCCACCGTCGCCTGAATCACATCGTAATCCGCGTCATAGTTTCCAAGAATCTCTCCGGCTTCCGCGATGGTCTCCAGCGTCACCGCCGACACGGTGACCTGTATTTTCTTAGGAAATGTATCGATGATCTCCATGATCTCACGGAGCTTTCCGCCGCTGCCGCCGATAAATACCTTGTCTGGCGCCGGAAGATGCGCCGCGCGTTCCGCCGCGTCGCCCTCATAGATGAACAGATTATCAAGGCCGAACTTTTCCCGGTTCTTTTCTATTAAATGTATCGCTGCCTCGTCCCGTTCCACGCTGTGAACCTGTCCGAAAGGCGCCTGCCTTGCACACTCCACGGAGACGGAACCGGTTCCCGCGCCGATATCCCAGATAACGTCGTCGGGATGTATTTTCATTTTGTGAAGAATCAGCACACGGATCTCTTCCTTGGTCATCGGCGTCCTGCCCCGCTCAAAGTCCTCGTCGGACAGGAAACACGGACGGGTCACCGGACGAGGATGCGGGTTCTTGATCATAGCCACGCAGAGCGCCGGGAATTCTTTCTCCGCCATCTCCGCAGGGCTTCCGGACACCAGCATCTCATCCTCATAGGAAAGATTGGCTCCCGCAAAGACTTCCACGTCATGCAGGTTGTATTCCAGCATGATCCGGGACAGCCACGCCGGTCCCTGTTCCTTGCTGCACAAGAAAAATACCTTTGGATTCTCCGTCACGCAGAGAGCCACCGAGCCCGGCGTCCGGCTTCTTCCATGCACGCTCATAAGCCGGGCGTCCTCCATGGTCTCCCCGAAAGCCGCTCCCAGCATCTGCATGGATCCGATGCCCGGAATCACATCCATCTCCCAGTCCTCGCTGATCTCCTGATTCAGAATCGTTTTGTACAGGCTGTACATCAGCGGATCGCCGCTGACCACCAGCGCCACATCTTTTTCCTGATGAAGCAGGCCGTCAATGACTTCCAGTGTGTCCTTAATCTTTCCCATGGGCTGGAACTGCGCTTCCGTGCTGCCGCAGACTTCCTGAAGCATCGGTAAAATCCGTTTTGCAGCGATAACTGTGTGTGCGCTGCGCATTCGGTTCCTCGCCGCCGGCATGAAATATTCCGCGCTTCCCGGCCCGATTCCTATAATTGTCAAACGGCTCATGCTATTCCTCCTGTTGTCTCAATACTTTCGGCAGGATTTCCTGCACATTTTCACTCTCAGCAAGCACCTGGTTATCTCCATCCAGAAAAATGATTCCCACCTCCGCCATCTCGTGGGCGGTTTTCTTACAGTGAAGGGCGGCCTTCTCCGCCATATCCTTCCAGATATCCATGAGGCCCTCTTCCTCCACGATCTTCATGGCCGCCTTGGTGGTGACGCAGGAGTAAATCTTCTCAATGACTTCCCGTGAAGCGCCGTGAAGCGCCGCGTGGGTACATATGGTCTCCAGCCGGCCGTCGGCCACATGACTGTGAGTGTTCATGGTTCCCGAAGCCACTTTTACCAGCTTGCCCACAAAGCCTCCGATGAGAATATCGGTAAATCCCCGCTCCACCGCTTCCTCGATCATAAATCCGATATAATTGCTGACCTGCAGGACGCACGCGAACTGGCCGTAGCGGGCTTTCAATGCATTTTCTCCTGTGGTGCCCAGCACAAACAAAATGGAGCGGTGTCCCTGTCTGGCGTACATGTCAAGCTCCACCAGCAGGGAATCCTTCATGGCTTCCTCACTCATGGGCCGGACAATACCCGTGGTGCCCAGGACGGACAGGCCGCCCAGCACGCCAAGCCGCGGGTTGAAGGTACGTTTCGCCAGCTCCCCGCCGCCGGGAATGGATACCGTCACAACGGCTCCCCGGTTACCGATAATCTTCCGGAGCGCTTTCTCCGCCATCTGCCGCGGCACCGGGTTGATGGCCGGCTCACCCACCGGCAGTTTCAGACCTTCCTGAGTGATGGTTCCGATGCCATCGCCTCCCACGAAAGTAATCTCCCCGTCTTCGGGCAGAATCTTCACCGATGTGATCACTTCACTTCCATTGGTCACATCCGGGTCGTCTCCGGCGTCCTTGACGATGCCGCAGATTCCCTTTTCTTTGGGAATCACATCCAGATACAAAGTTTTTCCAATGGGCGTCTCCACTGTGATGATATCCGGGCATTTGCCGGTGGTCAGCCACAGCGCTGCCGCTGCCGCGCCGCCGGTCATGCAGGAGCCGGTGGAGACCCCTTCTCTTAATTTTTTCATAACTGATATAACATGGCGTTGCAGATGGTCGCCGCAATGTTGCTGCCGCCCTTTCGGCCCTTCGGCACGATAAACGGCACGCCGGCCTTCTGCCCGATCTCCATGATAAGTTCTTTGGATTCCACCACGTTGACAAAGCCCACCGGCGCTCCGATGATCAGCGCAGGTTTCACCCGGCCTTCTTCTATCATCTCATAGAGACGAATCAAAGCGGTCGGCGCATTGCCCACGGCAAAGATCACCTCGCCCGGCAGGGCAGCTCCCCGTTCCATACAGATGGCCGCTCTGGTGCAGCCCTTCTCCTTTGCCTCGGCCGCCACGTCCTCATCTGACATGAAGCAGTGAGCCTCGCCGCCAAAGGACGCCAGCTTCTTTTTATTAATTCCGGACCACGCCATTCTCGTGTCCGTCACAATGTGCGCTCCGCGCTTCAGCGCTTCCACGCCAAGCTGCGCCGCATTTTCTGAAAAACACAGATTGTCGGCGTAATCGAAATCCGCAGAGGTATGGATGCACCGCTTCACGATGGAGAACTCCGGCTCCGGCCAGGTTCTTCCGCCAAGCTCGCTGGTGATAATCTCCATGCTGCGTTTCTCGATATCTTCCGGTTTTACAATCGCAATCCTATCCAGCATTGTTTCTCCTTTTCTATTTATCACTCAAATCCTCGTAAGTTCCAAAATTTGTCTGCTCAAAGCTCGGCAGCTCCCAGTACGCCTTGAAGGCGTAGTCCGCAATGGTAAATCCCATCACTGCGCCGGTGCCTTCACCCAGGCACATGTTCGCCAGAATGTACGGCTGTTTGCCGAGGGCATCCAGCACCATCTGCCCTGCCGGTTCGTTGGAGCAGTGGGACGGGAACAGATACGGGTCACACTGCGGCGCCAGCCGCACGGCAAGAAGCGCCGCCACGGAAGAGATAAAACCGTCGATAAAGGCAGGAACCCGGCACGCCGCCGCACCGATAAAGCATCCCACCAGACCGGCAATATCCAGGCCGCCCACCTTGGACAGCACATCCAGCGGATCCGACGCGTCCACCTGATTGAGAGCGATACTTTCCTTTATCACCGCGATCTTATGTTCCAGATCTTTATTGGTAAGACCCGCTCCCTTGCCGGTCACCTTCTCCACAGGCTGGTCCAGAAGGACGGAACATACCGCGCTGCTGGTGGTGGTGTTGCCGATGCCCATCTCTCCGGTGGCGAACAGATTATAGCCTTTGGCTACAAGCTCTTCCACCATATGGATGCCCACCTCGATGGCGCGCACCGCCTCCTCCCGGCTCATGGCCGGGCCCTTGGCCATATTGTCGGTGCCATATTTAATCTTGCAGTTCCGCACGCCCGGGTTATCGCAATCCGTGGCAATGCCGATATCCACAGGAATCACATCCGCTCCGCTCATGGCGGACATGATGCAGATGGTCGCGTTGTGTTTCGTCATATTTTCCGTGACAGTCTTTGTCACTTCCTGTCCGGTCTGGGTGACGCCCTCCGCCACCACGCCGTTGTCAGCCGCCATGACGATAACCGCTTTTTTGCCCAGATGCGGATTCTTATCCCCGTAAATCCCGGCAAACTGCGTCACCATCTCCTCCAGCCGTCCCAGACTGTAAAGAGGCTTGCCCAGCGTATTCCAGCGGGCGTGAGTATATGCCATGGCCTCCTTGTCCAGAGGCTGTATTTTCTTAATCGCTTCCTCCAGTGTCAATTCTATCATCCCTTCCGATATTTCCGTTATCTCGTTTCCACCCATATATGTAAGGGCCGCATTTCCCGATACTCACATATTCCTGCAAATGTACCGCCGCCCTCATTCTGCAAAGTCTGCAACAGGGTTATCCACATATCGCAGATTCCCACGGCGGCTCTGTCCACATTTCTCCGCTTCTGTCCACATCACCCTACCATATTCCATAAAGTCCCACCGGGAATCCGGCGAATCTGGTGATGATGAGTACCAGTATCAGCAGAAAGATCTCCGCCAGTTCGCTGCCGGCTCCCATGACGTCTCCGGTGATTCCTCCGATCTTGTCGGTGATGTACACGCGGAACAGATACGCCAGCACGAACAACACCGCATACATGAGGATTCCCCACCAGGAAAATGCCACGGTCATGGCGATGAGGCCGAGAATCACCGTGCCGATGACGGTACTAAGGCTGACCGTGCCCACGTAGATACCGATACCGGTCTTTCTCGGGTACACCGCCTTGTAGACGATGGCGCCCTGCACCATTTTACCGGCCACAGGCATCATGAGAATCATCAGCCACCGCATGTCGCAGCAGGCAAGTCCCACCACCTTCAGCATAATGTCAAAGCACATGGCGATGCCGCCGTTGGTGCCGATGCGGCTGTCCTTCATAATCTCCAGCATCCGCTCCCTGGTCCTGGCGGAATAAATGCCGTCCGCCGTGTCGGAGAGGCCGTCCAGATGGAAGGCTCCCGTCACGAAGAAGTTAGCCAGGAGGGCAAAGATGATGCCGTAGATCTCCGGCAGAATCTGGCACACCAGCAGGTACACCACCATGTCAATGAGACCGATGATCAGTCCCACCACCGGATAGTAGAGAAAGCCTTTGTGCATGTCCTCATCTTTGACCTCGCCCAGATCCACGTTGACCGGAATCCTCGTCATAAATCCCAGGGTCAGCAAAAATCGTTTTATTTGTGTTTTCATTTCATCAGCATCTCCTTTTTGCCGCATTGCGAGCAATTTCGCATAATTTCCGGCCGCCGCGCCGCCGTCTTTTTGCCGCTAATTCTCCCGGACATCTTCGATGATCGTATCCACGATGCCCTGGGCCGTATAGACTGCCGCCGTCCTGTCCACATGCAGTCCCTCCGCCTCGGCGGTCTTTGTGGTCACCGGGCCGATACTGATGTATTTTGCCGATACATTTTCCAGGCTGCCCGCCATGGATACGAAGGCCCGCACGGCGCTGGAGCTGGCAAATGTAATGTAATCCACGGTTTCAATGAGCCGTGACAGCTCATCGGCCTTGCGCTCGTCCACCACCGTGTGGTAGAGAGACACACAGGTATGGTCGATGCCCGCCGCCGTCAGAGAATCCGGCAGCACCGCGTTGGCTTCCTCCGCCCGAAGCAGCAGCACCTTATCGGTCGGCTTCATGTGCGGCACCATGGCCGCCGCCATGTCTTTGGAAGAATACGCCGTCGGAATCAGGTCGCTGTAAATGCCGTGGCCTTCCAGGGCTTTCTTCGTGCCGTCGCCGATCACTGCGAAATGTACATCCTTAAAGTCGCGGATATCTTTTCGCATGGCTTTTAATTTATCAAAGAAACATTCCACGCCGTTGGCGCTGGTCAGTACAATCCATGTGTAACTGTCAATGTCTGCCATGGCCCGGTCAAACTCCGGCGTGTCCATGGCTTCCGTCCGAATGAGGCTGAAGGAGATGGCCTCCGCCCCTTCTTCTTTCAGCAGCGGTGACAAACGCTCCACCATGGAACGGCTTCCAGTCACCAGCACACGCTGTCCGGACAACGGCTTTCCGCCGTACCACTGCAGTTCGTCGGCCAGGCTCACCACGTCGCCCACCACGGTGATGGCAGGAGTCTGTATGCCTTCCCGCTCCACCACTTTCACGATATTTTCGAGAGTTCCCACCGCCATCTTCTGTCTTGCGGTGGTTCCCTCCTGCAGAACGCCCGCCGGCGTCTTCGGGTCCTTGCCGTTTTCTATGAGGTTCTTCACAATATTCGGCAGGTTCTTAAGTCCCATGAGGAAGATGAGCGTTCCCTCTTCCCTTGCTAAAGTGCCGTAATCCAGCACGGTGACTCCGTTTTTGTGATTACCCTCATGTCCGGTGATCACATGGAAAGAAGACGCATAATCCCGGTGAGTCACCGGAATACCGCAGTAGGCCGGAACCGAGTAGGAAGAGGAGATGCCAGGCACCACCACAAAGTCCACGTCTGCCGCGCGAAGCTCCTGTCCTTCCTCGCCGCCGCGCCCGAAAATGTACGGGTCACCGCCTTTTAAACGGACTACATTTTTTCCTTCCTTCGCCAGATCAATCAAAAGTTGATTGGTCTCGTACTGTTTCTTAAAATGATGAGAAGAACGTTTGCCCGCGAAGATCAACTCCGCGTCGTCCCGCACCTCATTTAACAGAGAGCTGGACGCCAGACTGTCATAGACAACCACGTCCGCCTCCCGGAGTACCTTGAGACCCTTCCTTGTCATCAGGTCCTCGTCCCCCGGGCCGGCTCCCACCAGATATACGATTCCTTTATTCACTTCTCCTGCAATGTCCTTTCCAAGCTGAGTGGCCGCTTCCAGCATGCCCTGCGCGTCCGCAGTGATGTCCATATTCGCCCGGCGCAGATGCGCGCCGTCCTTCACAAACATAGCGTCCATGAGGAACCGTCCGCCTTCTTTGCGGCAGTATGCCGCCGCCGGCGCGTTGCAGCTTCCGCCGATGGTCTTTAAGAATGAACGCTCCGCAGCAAGGAGACAGGCCGCCTCCGCATCATGAATGGCCGCCAGCATCTCTGCCGTCTCCGCATCGTCCGTCCGGCTTTCCACCGCCAGGATGCCCTGGCCCGCCGCCGGAAGAAATGTCCCCGGCTCCAGATATTCATAATGAAATTCTTCTTCGTTGTCGTAACCCAGACGCTCGATGCCTGCCGCCGCCAGGATGATGCCGTCATACTGGCCTTCTTTTAACTTGCGCAGTCTCGTCTGTACATTTCCCCGCAGTAGCTTGATCTGCACCTGCGGATTGATTTCTTTAATCTGCAGTTCCCGCCGGAGGGAGCTGGTTCCCACCACGCTGCCCGGCGCCAGGTCCGCAAGCTTCGTTCCGTCCAGACTCACAAAAGTGTCTCTGGCGTCCGCCCGGGAAAGCACCGCGCCGATGCCAAGCCCTGCCGGAAACTCCATCGGCATATCTTTCGCGCTGTGCACGGCGATATCAATGGCTCCGGACAGAAGCTCCGCCTCCAGCTCCACGGTGAACACGCCCTTGCCCCCGAAGGAGGTCAGGGAGCGATCCAGCAGCTGGTCGCCCTTGGTGTCAATCTTTACAATCTCAATCTCCGTCTCCGGAAAGGCACGAAGCAGCGCGTCTTTTACAATCTCTGTCTGCACCAGAGCCAGAAGACTCTTTCTGGTTCCGATTCTAATAGTCTTTTTCATAAATGCCTCCGACTAGCCAATATTGGCAAATCCGTATTTATCCTCGTATCCCCGCGGGGTGATCATTTTGCCTTCTCTCACATAGGTGTTAGAATTACCGATCACCACGATGCTGAACATGTCAATCGGCGCATTTTTCAGCTCGCCAAGGGTAGTGATGTAAGAGGACTCTTCCTCCCGGCCCGCGTGGCGCACCACGCCCACCGGCGTGTCTGCATCCCGGTATTTCATCAGGATATCCGCCGCCTTCTCCACGTAATCCACACGTTTCTTGCTCTTTGGATTGTAGAAGCAGACGATGAAGTCACCCTGTCCGGCACAGTCCACTCTCTTCATGATCAGGTTAAACGGCGTCATCAGGTCGCTTAAGCTGATCACCGCAAAGTCGTGCATCAGCGGGGCGCCCAGCACAGAAGCCGCCGCGCTGGCTGCCGTCACGCCCGGCACCGTCTCAATCTCCACATCGGCTTTCTTCTCGTTGGCAATCTCCAGCAGGATACCCGCCATGCCGTAGATGCCGCTGTCGCCGGAGCTCACCATGGCGACTGTCTTACCCTCGCTGGCAAGGTCAATGGCCATCCGGCACCGATCCATTTCTTTGGTCATCGGCGTCGCTACATATTCCTTGTCCGGGAAAAACTTCTTCAGCATCTCCACATAGGTGGTGTATCCCGTAATAATATCTGCATTTTTTATCACATCAATGGCTTTCGCCGTCATATGCTCATAACCGCCCGGGCCAAAGCCCACCGCGTATAATTTACCCATTGTTTTCCTCCATCTGCTCTAATGATTCAGGCACCGGAAAAACATCTCCAGATCCTCCGGATCATTGTTCTCCCGCACCCAGTAAAAGAGGTGGTCAAATGCTTTTTCCACGCCCTTGTGTTCCGTCACCTTCATAAAGTTATCCCGCACCTTCGCCATGATCGGCAGAGACTTCTGGAAGACCATCCACTGCTCAAACTGCAGCTCGTACTCTTCCAGAATACTGGTGGCCGCCTGGGCCTCCCGCAGCTTCTTCTGATTGTTCTCTTTGGCTATGCGGGTAAAATCATCGATGTTGTAGTAGGCTACGCCATTAATAGCCGTCACCTTGGATTCGATGTCCATCGGCACCGCCAGATCCACAAATACCCTCGGCTTTTCTGTCCGTATGCTCTTTCTGATCTTGCTGCTGGTGAGCGTATAATGCGGACTGGATGTGGCGCTGATGACCACGTCCATGGCGTCTATGTAATCGTAGCGGTCCTCATACTCGATGGTCAGGAAATTATTCTGCCCATGCTTGGTACTGATGACCTTGTTACTTCTGGTGGTGACGTAAACTTCCGCCTCATCAAGAGACAGAATATTCATCAAAACGATGCCGCCGATCTTGCCGGTGGCTCCGATGATCATTACCTTTTTATCTCTGAGCGTGCCCAACGCTTCCTCCGCCACCTTGATGGCAAGAGTCGCCGTGGACACTGAAGTTCTCGACAAATCCGTATCGGTCTTTACCTTTTTGGCGCTGGTCACCGCCATCCGGAAGAAGGTATTCAGATAAACTCCCGTGGTTCCGGCAGCTCTCGCCTGCTGATGGGCCGTCTTCACCTGCCCGAGAATCTGATCCTCCCCGATGACCATGGAATCCAGGCCCGCCGCCACCTGAAACAGATGCTGGATTGCCTTTTTTCCATGGAAAAACAGCAGATAATTTCCGATATCCTCTTCTTCCTCCGCGCCTGCGCACTGCAAAAGCACGTCCTCCATAAGATTGTATACAACGCCCACGCTCTCCGACTCGGAGTACACGTACATTTCCGTCCGGTTGCAGGTGGACAGAACCACACATTCCGAGACCTCCAGGTACTCGGTCATCTTCCGCATCATATCCTTCTGCTGTTCTTCCGTGAACGCAAACATTTCTCTTATGCGAAGAGGCGCGATCTTATGGCTGATACTGATGATCTGAATCCCCATTTTTTCCTCTTTCCTGACGCATTTGCTGCGTTAATAATGGTAGATTTGGAAGTTCACTTCCAAACTTATTCCTTTGCTTTCCTGAACTCATGTGTAAATGTTTTGTCGTACAGTTTGGACAGTTCGTACTCATCCCCAAGGAAATCTCCCACCACGGTGAGGGCGGTCTTGGTGATGCCCGCTTCTTTTACCTTTTCCGCGATGTTGGTCAGATTGCCGATGACAATCTTCTGATCTTCCCAGGACGCCTTGTACACAACCGCCACCGGCGTATCTTCGCGATATTCCTCCCGGAGAGTCTCCGCCAGCTGATCGATCATGCCGACACTCAGGAAAATGATCATCGTGGAATTATGTTTCGCCAGATCCCGAAGCTTCTCCTTCGGAGGCATCGGCGTTCTTCCTTCCATTCTGGTGAGAATAACCGTCTGGGACACGCCCGGAAGGGTATACTCTTTCTTCAATGCTGCCGCTGTCGCAAGAAATGAGCTGACTCCCGGAATCACCTCGTACTCAATGCCCAGACGACTGAGTTCATCCATCTGCTCCCGGTGCGCGCCGAAAATCGCCGGGTCTCCGGTGTGGACTCTCGCCACGTCAAGCCCCTTAGCTTCGGCGTCCTTCATCACGTCGATGACCTCTTCCAGCGTCATGGTGGCGCTGTTGTAAATCTTCGCTCCCTCTTTCGCTCCCGCAAGAACCTCTTTATTTACAAGGGAACCCGCATAGATGATCACATCCGCCTGGTCAATGAGTCTCTTTCCCTTTAATGTCAGTAATTCCGGATCCCCAGGACCGGCTCCTATAAAATGTACCATTCTCTCTATTCTCCTTTTCTACAGGTATTTCTCTTAATTGATAAAGGCCATTCCGGCCTGATGCCGCAGGCTGCCGCCTATTCCGCCAGCAGTACATCGATAGTCTTCTGGATATCCTCGTCGGAATGTGCGCCGGAAATGAACATGGCCTCAAACTGAGACGGCGCCACGTAGATGCCGTTGTTCAGCATGTAGTTAAAGTAATCGGCATAAGCTTTCGTGTCAGATGACAGCGCTCCGGCGTAATCCTTTACATTTTCATCGGTGAAGAACGCGCACATGAGAGAACCGATCTGGTTGATGTGCATTTTCAGACCGAACTTCTCCGCTCTTATCTTGTAAGCCGCCGCCAGTTTCTTCGTGTTGGCCTCGATTCTGTCGTAGATGGACGGGTTATCCCGGAGCAGCTCCAGGGTCTTAATGCCCGCCGTGGTGGCAATCGGATTGCCGGACAGAGTGCCTGCCTGATATACTTTGCCGGTCGGCGCCACTTTCTGCATAATCTCTTTCTTACCGCCGTACACTGCCATCGGCATGCCGCCGCCGACGATCTTGCCCAGTGTGGTCATATCCGGCTTCACGCCGAACCACTGCTGTGCGCCGCCGATGCCCAGACGGAATCCTGTGATAACCTCGTCGAAGATCAGGACTGTTCCGTTCTCCTCGGTGATCTCCCGCAGGAACTGCAGGAATCCTTCCTCCGGCAGAACCACACCCATGTTGGCAGCCACCGGCTCCACGATGAGAGCGGCAATCTGATCTTTATTATTCTCAAACAGCTCCCGGACAGAATCTCTGTCATTATAGAGAGCCACCAGCGTCTGCTGTGCAAAGGACGCCGGAACGCCGGCGCTGTCCGGCACGGACTGGGTGAGCGCAGCAGAGCCTGCCTGCACTAAAAGGCCGTCGGAATGTCCGTGATAACAGCCTTTGAACTTGATGATCTTATCTCTTCCCGTATATCCTCTCGCCGCACGGATGGCGCTCATGGTCGCCTCGGTGCCGGAGTTGACCATCCGCACCATCTCCATGGACGGAATCAGCTCCCGGATCATGGCCGCAAGAGTATTCTCCTTGCCGGTCGGCGCGCCGAAGGTCAGTCCGTCATAGCAGGCCTTCACCACCGCTTCAATCACTTCCGGATGGGCATGTCCCAGAATACCAGGGCCCCAGGAACACACATAATCTATATATTGATTGCCGTCCACATCCCAGACATACGCGCCCTTGGCATGATCGATAAACAACGGATTCCTTCCCACGGAACCAAACGCACGCACCGGTGAATTCACACCGCCCGGCATCAAATCCAACGCAATCTTATAAAGCTCCTCTGACTTTGTTGTATTCAATTCTACAACCTCCTTTTTAATATTTATGACTGCCGCCGATACATTTCCGGCAGAATACCAGTTCATTTTAAACGCTTTTCCTAGTATATCATGAATCTTATCCGGGCTAAAGATAGTTTTTCATTTTGACAGTCAAAAAAGTATCATTCTACCGCAAAAAAAATTGTTCTGATTTATTTTCCCTATATTTTTACCAAAATTCTCCGAGTTTTTTATATTAAATGCCTGATTTCCCACTTTTTCCCGGAATATTTTTCCTCTCGCTAAGACAGAAAAATACAGTTCTCCTCACCCTTGACACCTGTCTCTGTTCCATATATCATGATAAAAGAATAAGACTCTGAGACTGCAGGGGCAGCCGACTAAGACACGCGGCAGCTTCCGCCGGCGGTGCTGTATATCATTTTTCCGCACTGCTTCAGCAAATGTATCTCAGATCAGGAGAAGGATCATGGAGTTACGACAAATTCAGTATTTTATACAGCTTTATAAGGATCTTAACATCACAAAAGCCAGCAAAAATCTGTACATATCACAGCAGGGACTGAGCAAGTCCGTGAGCCGTCTGGAGGAAGAGCTGGGCTTTTCTCTGTTCGACCGCCACACCTCTGGCGTGGAGCCCACCAGAGAGGCCGATTTTCTGTTTCAGCATTTTAATAAAATCGCCAATTCCTACCACGAGCTTCTGCTGGCCATCGACAACATCCGGCAGAACCGGGTGCTGAAAATCGCCGCCTACCACGGCTTCGCCCTGTCCTGCCGAAAGGACTTTCTTTCCGGCTACCGGGCCTCCTACCCGCAGTCGGAGATCCGCTACCAGGAGAAGAACAACCACGACATTCCGGAGCAGCTGCTCTATCAGCATGCAGACGTAGCCTTCATGCAGGCCCCGATTCCCGAAACACTGACCTCTGTACATTTACTTCACCGGGAACCGGTTCATCTGGTCATGGACAAACGCCACCCTCTGGCCCTGAAAGGAAATGTCCGTCTGCCCGAGCTTCACAGCCAGAACCTGCTGCTCCTGGACAGCATGGAGGACTTCAACACATTTATTTTGAAACAGGCAGCCAAAAAGGGAGTCTCCTGCCAGGTGCAGGACACCGCAGGCATCAACGAATTCCTGCACATCCTCCACGGCTCCTCCCTCATCGGCTTCGCCTCCCGCCGCATGTTCCAGTATTATTCCTTCCCGGAAGTGGCCTTCGTTCCTTTCGCCGCCAGCGAATACGAAAAATACCCGGAACTGACCATAGAGACCCATCTGGTCACCCCCGCGGACATCACGCCAGACGAGACAGCCCGGCAGTTCATCGACTATATCACGCAGAAGACGCTACTGAAAGGGTGACAATATGGAGCGGGGCGTTATTTTACAGCATATCGGGTTTCACAAACATCACAAAAAACAGGAGGGACATCCATATGTCAACCGCATACTTTTATCTCACCGGCGAGGGCGAACAGCTGGCCCGCAGACTGGCAGCCTCCCACCCCGGCGACCTCTATAATAAAGAAAACTTCAAGGCGAACCTGCAGGAAGCCTTTCACAAATACGACTATCTGGTCTGCATCATGGCAACGGGCATCGTTGTCCGCATCCTGGCTCCGCTGATCGTCCACAAGACCAGCGACCCGGGCGTCGTAGTCCTGGACCAGAAAGGCCGCTACGCCATCAGCCTGCTGTCCGGCCACCTGGGCGGCGCCAACGACCTGGCCCGTGAAATGGCCGCCATCTCCGGAGGCGAAGCCGTTATCACCACCGCCACCGATGTGGCCGGCGAACTGTCCTTCGACACCTTCGCCAAAAAACACCACATGGCCATCGAGAACATCGGACAACTCAAACACATCAGCGGTGCGCTCCTGGACGGACGCTCCATCCGCGTGATTACGGATGGAAAGTATGAGGAACTGACTGGCGGCACGCCTGCCGCTACCGGGCATAATTCCGGGTCCACGTGGCACGGTACCGCCGGGAAAATACAGATTCTTACTGTTAAGGAGGCAAACTGCACGGATGAGGCAAACCTACCCACAGTCGTCATCGACGAAGGTTTCACCTTCCCGTCCGCGCCGCCATTTCCTGTCCTCTATCTCCGGCCCCGGACCATCTGCGCCGGCATCGGCTGCAAACGGCACATGGACGCCGCTTCCATCGAGGAAGCCTTGCTTACGACATTAAAAAAAGAGGGCATAAGCCCTCTTGCACTCAAATGTATCAGCACCATCCCGCTGAAAGCCAACGAACCCGGCATCCTCACCACCGCCGAACGGCTGGGAGTTCCCGTGGAGGTCATCTCCACCGCCGACATTGAAGCGCTGGATATCCAGACCCTCGGTATCCAGACCTCGAACTTCGTGGCAGAGCAGACCGGCGTTCTCTCCGTCTCCACCGCCAGCGCCTATCTGGCCTCAGGCAAAGGGCGCATCCTGCGGGACAAAGTGAAATATAAAGGGATAACCGTGGCGTTGTGTCAGAGTGAAGGGAAATAGACGGATATCAGTACAGACAAATGCAGGTATATGTTGACATAGACAATATGAAATAATAAAAAACGGACAAAATAGAAGGGGGAGACGAAAATATCTCCCCTGAAAGTTTTGTAAAACTTATATTATTTGATTTGCAAAATAAGAAGTTATTCGGCAGGCGTCGCCTCTCCTGCATCTCTTTTAACCCAAAGGGTGCGTGGTTGCAACGAAATTTACCACCTCGAATAACTTCTTACCTAATTGTACTTCAATTATATAGTAATCATTCTTTTTTGTAGCATATCCTTTTTCCGATTTAATCTTTTTTATAACTAGCCCTGTATTTTTGTGTTTATCCTCTATAATGAAATCTGGATCACAGATAATTTCTGACAAGTAATTTATCACTTCGTTATAAGCATCGGGATGCCTATCTAATATATGTCGTAATTGATTGTCCGTGATAATCACTTCATCTGTAATAAGGACATTTGCAATACATTTATAAATTTTTCTGTCAATTTTCCCCACTGTATGTATCATTAGTATCCACTTTCATTTTCTGTGTATTGCATCAAAAACAGGGACACTTATTTCTCAAAAATCTCTCCCTATCTCCTCCAGCACATCCTCAAACCGCAGTGCTCCGCCAAATAAATCCAGTGCACTTCCGATGGTCACATCCACCTTACCCCGGCCCAGGCTTTTCAGTTGGCGCAAATCTTCCATGGTGCCTACGCCGCCGGCGTAAGTGACCGGAATACCGTCCCAGCCGCCAAGGAGCGCCGCGATGTCTTTCTCGATTCCACCGGCCTTTCCTTCCACATCTACAGCATGAATGAGGAACTCATCGCAGTATCCGGACAGTTCATCCAACACCTCCTCGGTGAGCTTCACATCAGTGAACTTCTGCCACCGATCTGTGACGATATAGTAGGCGTCGTCTCTCCGCCGGCAGCTCAGGTCAAGGACCAGCCGTTCCCTGCCTGTCACCTTGACTATTTTCTTTAAATTCTCATAGTTAATCATTCCATCCCGAAATACAAAAGAAGTCACAATAATATGCGATGCCCCCTGCTCCAGAAAAAAGGCCGCGTTTTCATCATTCATGCCTCCTCCGATCTGCAGCCCTCCCGGGTAAGCCGAAAGAGCCAGGCACGCCTGCCGGACGTCCTCTTCATAATATGGACTTCCTGCCGGATTCAGGAGGATAATGTGCCCGCCGGTCAAACCGGCGTCCCGGTACAGAGCCGCATAATAATCGCCGTCCTTCTCCGAGACAAAATTATCCTCTGCATAATCTCCTTTATCCAGAAGGCTGCCGCCCACAATCTGCTTTACTTTTCCGTTGTGAATATCTATACATGGTCTGAATCTCATAATACACCATCGCTTTCTGCTCTCGCTTTTCCTTCGCTATGTATCTTGTTGATAATCTCATTTATCACATCTTCTGCGCTTCCCTGTCTGCTCACTCCGGCAATCATTCTCAGGATTTCATCCTGCATCTCGCGCCGGCCTTCCTGATGCCCCTCCCGGCGGCCTTCGCGAAGGCCCTCTTCCTTTCCACCATTAAAGATTCTCTCTGAATATTCACACATCTCTCCGATTCCTCCCTTCTCCCGTTTCAGGTAGTCTACTCGCCGGGATAATGCTCCCTGGCTCATATCGTCCGGATCGCTGGTTTTAAAGAAATATCTATTTGGCCTATATTGACACAGTTTCTCTTTCTGCAATGTTCTCCAAGATTCTCTCTATAATCCCCTCGTCTACTCCCTGCGCTCTCATTTGAGCTACCATCATTTGTCGCCCTTCGTGAAGGCCGGCCTGTCTCCCTTCGCGAAGGCCCTCTTCCTTTCCACCATTAAAGATTCTCTCTGAATATTCACACATCTCTCCGATTCCTCCCTTCTCCCGTTTCAGGTAGTGTACCCGCCGGGATAATGCTCCCTGGCTAATTCTATATTAATTATCTTTTTTGTATTATATCACAAAATATAAAGAATTTCCTATATTTTTTAAAAAAATTGCTTTGCCCAAAAGCAGCTCCACATTTGCTCTTTGATAACACCTGCATGACATCTTCCCACAGAGAAAGCCCCCGGCAGTCTCTCATCAGACCACCGGGGGCTCTCCATTTGTAACAGTTCATTTTATTATAAATGTATCAGCGTACACGCATCCAATCTTTATCCGTTCGTGCGTCTTCTTCTGCGCGCCACAACCACGCCGCCGACGATCACTGCCGCTGCCAGCAGTCCGCCGTACAGCAGAATCTGGTTGTCGTCTCCGGTCCTGGAAGAACGTGAGCTGCGGTTGGTTCCGCTGGATGTGTTTCTGTTGCTGCTGTTTCTGTCCGTGCTGTTGTTATTATTGTTATTGCCGGCGTTTGGATCGGTCGGCGCTTGGGTGGACGGCTCCTGATAGTAGCCGTCAGCAGTGCCAAGGCTGTTGACGATGTTCACCGTTGCTTCGGTCTGGTCCATTGACAGGTTCACTGCCCCTTCTCCTGACACCGTATACGGGAAAGTGCTGTCCTGGCTGACCGGAACGCCATTTTCATTGGTCTCCTGCACAACGTAAGTGATCGGCTCCGTTCCGTCTGTACCACCCAGCGGGACTTCCACTGTCACAGAACCGTTGTTATTTAACTTCACGATCTCCGTTGGGTTCGCACTGACATTTCCCTGCGCATCCTGTGCAAAAATACCGGCATAGAAAGTATAATCGGTCGCTATGATATCATCGCCGTCTCTTACACTTTTTGTAATTGTGATATCACCGGTGTAATAGTAACCATCCGGCAGATCAGAATATACGTTACTGATGGTGGCATCGCCAATACCATCCGGCTCATTCTCCATAATGATCACCGGCGCTGCATCATGCCCCTCCGCGTCAAGGACTTCACCTGCCATACAGTAGAAACCGTTTTCCGTGCCCTGCTGTTTCATATATTCTATCGGTGTGCCGTCCTGCGTTGTCTCAAAAATATAATACGGCTGATCGGAGATCGGGACATTTTCAAAGCTGATTGTTGCGCTGTTTCCATCGATGATATTCACGGCTTTGATACCGCCCTGACCACGGTATGGTCTTGTCCCGTCTTCATCTAAAAACAGCCCGATATAATAGGTCGCATTTTCTGTGTGCACATCCTGCAGGTTTCCATCATAGATACCTTTCACCATTTTTGTGACATCAATACGTCCCATGGTCGTTACGAGACTTGCCTTCGGTGCGATCGTGATATCATACACCCAGCCGGTTTCATTGGCATAAGGCACAGGCATGACAAATGCACTAAACGATCCGTATGCGTTTGTATTTCCCTGGGACACCATATACATGCCCTGCTCCAGATCAGCAAATGTTACTTTGCCAGCTTCATCTGTCCAGACACTTTCTAAAGCTTCTATGGAATCTTCTTTTACTTTATCTGCCAGTTTTTTAGCTGTCGCTTCATTGTCTCCTGCATCCGACATATCGTTTAGATCAACATCTACATCTTTAAAAGCGTCTGTTAAAGTAAAATTAAAATATCCATTATCTACATCCAAGTCTCCCACTTTATAAAGATTGATCTGTACGTCTCTTTTACTTTCTGCCCCTTCCAGGTCAGGGAGTGTCACCGTGATACTTCCCGGCTTATCTGGATCATAAACATCTATCACCTGTCCGATGTCCCTTGTGTCGTCTTCCTCTGCCTGCACATTGGATACCACCCCAAATACCATGGTAAACGCAAGAAGAAATGCCATGAATACTCCATATTTTCTCATCGTATGCATTATCTTTTTCATAATACGCCTCCTTTTCCATTTCTATGGATTTGACTCATTCTCCCAAATCGTGGATAATCCACATGTATATATTTATAGTTAAAAAATATTATTTTTCCTTCTTCTTTTTCTTCATGACGATCCGAATCACCCCGATCGCGATGACCGTAACCGCCACGCCGCCGATCAGGAAGAACATGTAGTAATCCTGTAACAGATTACCAACGGTATCCGCCGCCGTCTCCGGCTGATCCTCCTCACCGTTGTATTCCACCCTCGTACCCCGCACCAGCAGCCGGTGGGTGTTCACACCGTAAGGGGTACAGGTAAATAAAGTGACATAATCCTGACCGTCCTCGATGGCCAGCGCCTGCTGCAAAGCCCCGGTGTCATCCTTGTCCACCATGGGCAGGATCTGATCCACCTCATAGGCCAGCACCTCATCAAAGATGTGGATATAGAACTGGTCGCCTTCCTCCAGCTGATCCAAATCTGTGAACAGCCGGGCGCTCGGCAGTCCCCGGTGGGCCGCCAGCACCGTGTGGTTGCTCTCTCCGCCGATGGGAAGCTTCGTCCCCTCGATGTGACCGATCCCGGTCTGGAGCACGTCATCGGAAGTGCCATGATAAATGGCCAGCTCCACATTTATTTTCGGGATGGAAAGGTAGCCCATCATGCCGTCTCCAGCGATGTTTAGGACATTCCAATACTCGGAATCCTTGTTCTCCTGACCGCCTTCGCTAAACACGTCGGCACTCATGGGCTGGTTCACAGTGATGCTGTCATTATAACTTTCTGCCTTTTCCCACTCTCTGCTGAAATCTTCGGTATCAGTATTCTCTGTGATATCCTTATAATTACTGATCAATCTGCTCTGCCGGTAAGTATTCCACTGATTGGAAATGGTAGGATACGCCAGAATCCCGAACCCGACCAGAAATAACAGAGCAAACAGGATAGTAAAGATCTTTCTTCTCATGGTCACTCTCCGTTCTGCTGTTTCCTGTCGTGTTTCCTTCTGCGCTCCGGATGCTTCCTCAGGTATCTGTCCCGAAGAATCAACGCTGCAATAAATGCACCGGTCAGCACCAGTCCCACAGCCACCCAGAAAATGTAATTGGTATGGAGACTGTTTCCAAATAGCGAGTTGGACGCCTCATCCGCCACCGTCTCCGCATCATACGGCACCCGGTGTCCCCGCACCAACAGGCGCTGGGTGTTCACCCCGTAAGGGGTACAGGTGAGCAGCGTCACCAGGTCTTCGCCCTCCACCACGGACAGCGATTCCGTCTGGTCCGGCTCCACCACAGTGATCTGATCCACCTCATAACAGAGGGTATCATCCAAAATGTGCAGAAGGAAGTGGTCTCCTTCCACCAGCTGATCAAGGTCTGTAAACAATGTGGCACTCGGCAAACCCCGGTGTGCTGAGATCACCGCATGGGTGCTCTCGCCTCCCACCGGAAGGGAACTTCCCTCCAGATGCCCGGCTCCAATCTGCAGCACCTCCTCGTCAGTGGTGTGATAGATTGGCAGTTCCACATCGATCTTCGGGATCTCCACAATCCCCATGATCTCATCGCCATTAATATTGAGGCAATTCATATACGCCTCATCCCGGTCCGACGCCTCCGCCACCGCGAAGGAATCGGGAAGAATCATTGGCATCAGCGCGTCATTATAGGCTCTCGCCTTTTCCCACTCTGCCTCGTAATCAATCTCTCCATTGGCGTCCTTCTCCGCCACACCTTCCTCATAACTGCTCATCAAACGGCTCTGCCGGTAGCTGTTCCACTGGTTGGCAACGAAGGGATACAGCAATACGGACAACCCGGCTAAAAATAAGACTGCGATTACTATGATGTTTAATTTCTTTTTCATCCGACCTCTCCTTATTGTTGTAACTTTGGTATGGTTAATTTCACTCATAAGATATCTCCGTAGAAAAACAGCCGTTTATATATGTCTTCCTCCTCCACCTCAGTCAGCCGCTTCTTCTATATTATGTACCATTCCTTCTTTTACCGGCGGCTGCCCTCACAGTCGCCGTCAGTCAATACAAAATGCCTTGTTTTTCTCGAATAAGATCTTCTGATATGAAATAGAACATACCACAAACCTACCCAACTATAGTTAATAACTATTTCATAAAAAATCCTTAAAGCAGCTTGCTTCCTTCCCTTTCTTATGATAAGCCGAGGTGGGAATTCCACCCCGGCTTGTGGTTTGTGTTAATCACTAATTACTTCTTATTATAATTATGTAATTGGTTCAGCCTAATGCCTGTCAAGTTCTCTCACCAGTTGATTAGTTAGCTTTCTTGCGTGTTGCGAAGAAGAGACCTGCTGCGGAGATCATGATGACACAACCAGCGATGGTGAAGAGGGTTGTACCCATGCCACCGGTACCAGGGAGAGATGCTAATTTTGTATCTGTCATCTCAGCTGTTGCATCGTAAAGGCCATCCTTATCTGTATCACTAGGGGTTTCTCCCCAATTTACATCTGCATTCATGTCATTTATGCTATAACCATCCGGAGCCTCTATCTCGTCAAATTCATATGTAAAGGTATCATCTTCAGGCTCAAGACCTTTAACAACCAAGGTACCATCTTCACCAGTTGTCAACGCTGTAGCCTCCTCTACATTTTCACTCCAACGAACTAAAGTATTAGTGCTAGGATCAACAACTGCATATAATGTATCAGCATCAATCTTTTTAATTAAATTGAAGACTGCACCTTTCAATTTTTCTCCTTCGGTATTCTTTTTAGTTAACGTCACCTTACCACTGGTTAATGAATCTGAATCATGACCAAATTTACCATTATTCTCTCCATTTCCAACTGTTACATCATTTCCAATCTGAAGATCAGTAACAATAGCTGTATATGTTAAAGTGATAGTACGGTTTGCATATACATTATTTGTTAAAATGCTTGACAAATCCAACGTAAAGTTCTGAGTAGTTCTTCCATCCTCTGTCTCATCAATCGAAGATGGTGTCACTTTAGCTGGCACATTATAATCTACACCATCAATAACTACATTAACTGTAAGCTCTCCGTTTTCATCTACATCATATCTTGCTCCTGTGATTGTATCTTTAACCTCATATTTTCTATTCGTATCTGTTTCTGGAACAAATGGTACTGTAGATTGAATCGTGTAGGTAACTGGTTTATTAATTTCAACTACTTTATCAGCATCATCATTTGATTTTTCAACATAAGTTGGTGCTTTTTTAGCATTGATTTCTTCTGCATCTAACAAACCACTTGGTTTACCACTTTCGTAACTAAATCCTACATACGCTGCCATTGGGCTATAGCTATATTTCTCTTCAAAACCTCTAATGACCCAAACACCAGCCTTATCTACTGTAAATGGGCTTCCTTTTGTATTTGTATCATCTAATGTATTATAAACTTTATTTAATGCTGCTGCGTATTTAGTATCAAAATTTGGAATTTCCTTTGCTTCAGAAGCACTTGGGTTCTGTGCATAAATCATTCCTTTAATAATAGCCTGTGTATCCTCTGTATTAAATGCATCTGATGCTGTAAAATATTGTGCATACTCTTCCACAAAATCCCAACCGGTATCTTTTGTAGGATCTTCTTTAATCACCTGTACTACTGCGAATCTTCCGTTTCCAGCATTATTAATTGTAATAGTTGCTGTGTCTTCTGCCGCAAATCCGGTTATGCTAAGTCCCATAACCATAGCCATTGTCATAAGAATGGCAAATAATTTTTTCATTCTCTTCATAAATACATCTCCTTTTCCGGGGATTCTCCCCTTTTGTTGTTGTTAGTTGCTATGATGTTTTGTTTCATCTCAGGATAACCCATGTTAATCATCATTACATTTCACTTGTCTAAGTTTCCACCTGCTGCGTTGCTATCAGTCAGCGTAGCCACCGCTACGTCTCCTTCCAGCGCCTTGCAGGATGAAAATTTATTCTGCGTGAAATGGTAACGCAATTAAAACGGGTTATCCTGACGGCTCCGAGGAGCCGTTGAAAAATCTTATTCATTATTTTCTCAGCAGCACCTCCCGTTTACGTTTTTGTCTATATACTATCAGCGCTGCCCCTGCCATGAGGAGGGTTCCGCCGAGGGTATACCAGTGAACGCCCGGGCCGCCGGTTTCTGGAAGTTCGTAGAGGAGGTCGTTCTTGAGTGTGACTACAATTCCTCTCTGCGCATCTTCTGTAGCAGAAATGTAAACATCAAAATCTCCTTCTGCCCCTACTGCATTTGTCAGTAATCCCTCTTTAAATGTAAGTTTCCAAGAAGCTGTGTCTAATTTTTGATATCCTGCCGGAGCTTTAGTCTCAATTAATGTATAATCCCCGTTCAGATTTTGTAAATCACTCTCCTGTTTCTCGCCTACTTCTGTCAATTCCCATACAACAAATCCATCTTCACCAGATGTACCTTGTGCTATAAGCTCATTATTCTCATTCTTCAAATCAAAAGTTGCGCCTGTAAGCGGTATTGCTTGTTCAGTACTTTCCGGTAAGTTTGTTTTCTTAAGGCTCCACTTCAGTGTATTGGTTATCGTAAATGTATTTCCATCCGGAGTTACAACAGAATTATAATTACCAGCCACATTTACTTCGACAATCTTATACTCATTTTCAATAGGAAGATTCTTGATTTCTTTTGCCCAAGAAATATAATCACCCTTCGCATCTTTAATTGTATCTTCTTCTGTCAAAGTATATTTCCTATTTCCCCAATACTGCCATTCATCATTTGAATCCTTTTCTCTATACTGGATTGCAAATTGAATACTCACTGGTCTATTAGTTCCTTCTCTATCATTCCAGTCTTTCTTTACAATGATAGATTTAAAAATTGTTTCATAGTCCAAAGTATTGGTTAATTCAATAACGTATCCATCTAGCGTTTCTCTGACATTCGTGCTCTCTAATTTATAATGGTTATCCGGTAAACTTTCTGTCGCGGAATAATCAGTTGTGGCACTATTTTTCTGTTTCGGAAGAGTGAGTGTAGAACTCCATCCACCATTTTCTGTTAAAGATACACTATAGTCATCATTGTTATGATGTACCGTCACATCTAAATTATTTGGCCGATAACCCAATGTATTTTGATTATCATCCCAAATCTTTTGCACATTAACTTTTTCTGTTTGAAGAACATTTGCAATATAGAGATTTTCGTCTTCACAGTTTTCATCATAAGTATTGGTTATCGTTGCTATAATTCCATCCTGAGTTGGCTCATAACTAATACTGCTACTGTAACCTAGCGGAGTATCAATTTCACGAACAGCATAACTATACTTTTCTACGTTTCCACCAACCACGCTTTCATCTCTTAAGTTCGTCCATTGAGTTTTCCAAGCGTTGTTTTCATTCAATTCTCGTTTTTCAATCAACTGTGTATCTTGATCATTTGTACTTCTATATAACGCAACCGTAATACTTTCCGGACGTTGTTCTTCTTTATCACCTACCCAATCTTTCTGTACAGTAATATTTTGTGTAGTCAACTTAGAATACGTATTGGTTACTGTTGCCGACAATCCATCCTGAGCAACCTGACAATATGGTACATAATCCTTAATTTCTGTTTCCTCAGATATTTCTCGAATTGTTTTTGTAACAGGTACAGTTTCTGTATATGTATAATTTTCATCATTTTTCAGAATAACCGTTCCTGTTTCCCCGGTATTATATGTAACATTAAGTGTTATATCTTCATTCGGGTCAGCAACATCTGTCGGATGACTCCATTTTTTCGTATAAGTTAAAGTATGTGTCGTCACCTGGACTACCGGTCTTGGATAATCCGCGCTATCAGGCGTATCATTTACCTTATAGCTAACCTTTGCTGTATTTTCTTCATTAGAATAAAATCCCTTCTTGCCTTCACTTGTTGTTCCCGTTCCTGAATCTCCAGTATGTGGATATCCTTTATGCTGTGCATAATACTGGTCTGCTGTTTCATTTGGTTTTATTCTAAAGCTAACAGTATAAGTGGCTTGATCTTCTAATGAATTACCATTCAGCAACTCTACCTTAATAGTTTTCCCACTAATAGTGACGTTATATTGACCTGGATATAAAGGTTCCTCACTATTTCCTACCTTCTTTGTAACAGTAATTTCATCCAGATTTACAAATTCTACATAGTCACTCAAAGTATCAGTAATGACTACATCTTTGTATGTCGGAATGATAGTTTTCAATATAGTCGTTAATGCTGATGATAAATTTATACCATTTATCAATTCTGAATTACTAAGTTTTTCTGAGAATTTCTCCATTCCTGATTTTGTTCCATCAGTCAGATAAACGGAATAAATCTCTGCATCTTTTAATGAATCAGAACCAGTTACAACATTAGCCGCATCACTATAATAGCTATTCTCAGTATCTGAACCATTACCTATTTCATCATAATATTGCTGTCCCCACCACCAATCATAACCCATGGAATATGTTGGTGCACCATCCGACAGGAAAATAACCACTTTATCGTTTTTATTACCTGCTCTATCGTCCAATGCTTTAGACGCCTGCTGCATGGCATATGTCCAGTTTGTTCCTCCAGTCGCATGTAGGTTATTAATTTTTCTTTTCAATTCCTGTTTTGAAACCGTATCATACCAACGACTTGTATATGTCTCATCCTTACCTGCAAATGATACATACGCCACAGAATTTACATTGTCCGTTGTTTTAAATATCTGGTCGATAATTCCATTATTTTTCGTTAACAAGTTTTGTACATTCGGAAGAAGGTTATTATTTCCCCAACCTGATCCCATGCTGCCTGACGTATCAATTACAAAAAGGACATCCACCCCTGTAGCCTCTCCTTTTGCTCCTGTTACATCTAGATTTAAAGTATAGTCTCCTGTCTGCTTGTTATACTCAACATATTTATGATGTCCCGGCTTACCTAGGGTTCCTGCTTCTGTTCCATTAGATGCTGCTTGTACTTTTACAGATGCCGCTGATGCAGAAAGTGCTGCTGATGTCTTATTAATCTTATTGTTGTCACTGGAAGTTAAAGTTTCATCCGGATTACTCATATCAATCTGATACTTATAATCTTTACTATCACCATATTGAACATCCCCAGATGTATACAGATAATTACTATCTATTTGTCCTTCTTCTACCGTATAATTAATTACCTTCTTTACAACCTTTCCTTTGGCATCCGTATAGTTGTAATATACAGGTACATTTTCCCACACTGTTTTCCAACCAGCTTCTGCTGTCAGGGTCTTTTCCAAGCTGTCTAATCCTAAATCTTCCTTGGTCAGTTCAATTTCCTTACCACCTACAGTTATCGTAGCTTTTAAAGTGACCTTTAAATTCTCTGGTCTTGTATTATACGCATTATTATCGTCATCCCAAACCTTCTGGAAATTGATATTCTTTTTCTCAGCACGATCATAAGTATTGGTAAAAGTGACATAGGCCATAGTTTTTCCTGTAATAGAAACAGTTGCCTGATCTCCTTTTACTGGTTCATTTGTGACTGTATCACTTTCCCCATTTTTTATACTTGTCTGTACTTCAGAAGACATTCCATACCCGCTTAACTCCGCGTTCACTTCTTTTATAGTGATTTCATAAGAATGTCCATTTACAATCTTCCGATTTGGTATTGTTATTGTCAAACTTCCGTCTATTCCTGAATCTATATCAGAACCATTAATAATATTATCTATTCCCAATAAATCCTTAATTTCAGATGCTGATAAATTTTTATTATTAACAATATCTTTTACAGAAATTTCAAACTGAATCTGATCTTGCACCTTGGACAAAGCGGTATCATCAAGGCTACCTTCAAATTTTTTGCTAATCTGTAAAGTAAATTCATCATCAGCTACAGCTGGAAGTTTTTGAGTAAAATGAACATCATCTAAAAAATTTCCTACTGTTGAGTCTCCAACCTCTGTGTTACCTGCAACAAAGAAAAATCTTGTTACCGAAGATGTTGGTACATATTTATTTAATCCTTCTACATGCTGCCATGCCTGGTCGCTACTTGTAACTCTTACAACTAAAATTCCTTTTTCCTTATTATCATATACAATACTGTTTCCAACCTGTTCATATCTTTGATTGATATCTAACCGGTTACAGTTTTCATATAAATAATTTGTTAACTTATCTTGAGTTGTCAAATGATTATCAATAGCTTCTTTAGACGGCATTATAACAAGATACATTGTATCAAATTCTGGTTTAGGACTCTTTTCACTTCCTCTAGCTCTATGCTCTAACCAATAATTCAAAGAGGTTCCCTGCATTGTGAGCACATCTTGATACAAAGCTCCGGCAGCTTCACAGTTTAATTCGGCAAACTGCTTACCTTCAATAGCCGCATTATCCCAATCTTGATACCATGAATAACCATTATTTTCATTATCTCCATTCGGTACACCTTCTCGTACAATCTCTATAGATACAGATTTGTTGGAACCATTTTTTGCGACTGCCGTAGATTGCCAAACACCATTTTCCATCAAATATTCACTATTGCTAAACTGTGCGGAAAAACTATTAGTCTGAGGTGTTTCAAATCCACCATTCTCCAGCTCATCATAATATGGCACCTGATACGGTTTTGATTCCGTTTTTGTACCATCTTCAAATATTACTTCTGCTTTATACCATTCACGTGCACCCTCATCATAAGCTGGATATAATGCTTTTCCATCTTCCGAAAGATTGGAAGCGCCGCCTTGATAGTTCACTTTTTTTACAAGTTTATATTCACCATCTTTAGAACCTGATTTATACCATTTATATTCTACTGGCATTGCTTTACCTGTATATTCAGCATCAAGGGTACCATTTTCTATGATGTTGTCTTTAATCTTGAGGTCACTCTGGTCAACTTCTTCGTAGACGAATAAAATAGTTCCCGATGTTTGTAACCTGTCTTCTGTCCCTAACCACTGTATATAACTATTCTCATTATCTGCTGTACCTTCTTCTAAATAATCAATATAATGATACGTCTGATAGATAATAAACCCTTTTTTCTCTGAATGTGCCCATAACTTTGTAATCTCTGTTCCTGAATTAGCATCCTCCCCTACCACAGTTTTAGTATGAGTGTAACCTTCAATTTCACGTTGATAAGTAGTCAAATCAAGTTTAGTTCCTTCATAAATTGAAATATCTTCTTCTTGTACTAAATCTTCTGAGAATTCTCTTACATTTCCATTTTCATCTAAATATACATATTTGGCGGTAACCGTCAATTTTTGATTATTTCTATTACCATACTTCCACGTAATCGTAAACACCGAGAAACTCTCTGTCTTCACTTCCACCTTTTCCACCTGTTTCGCATCGGTGGTCTCCAGTGTATCAACTTTTCCGGCTTCACCCATATCTACAACCTGGGATACATTTCCATCGGCGTCTTCTTCCAGATGCATTACAGATACTTCTGTATCCTTTGCATCTTCTTCGCTAATTTCTGCCGGGATTGCAGCCTGTTTGTACTCGATGGACACTTTTACTTCGCTGTTCGGCTCGATTTCGTTGCCTTCTTCGTCTACGAAAGTAATGTCATATGCCAGGAAACCTTTGATCTCTGTCTCGGTTTCGGCAGCTTTTTCCTGAATCTTCTCTTTTACTTCTGTATACTGTGTCTGTGTGTCCGCGTCATTTTTCAGAATCGGAACGACTTTCAGTTCTGCGCCTTCCGGGATGGCTCCCTCTGCCACTTCGCTGACTGTGATAACAACGTCATCGTTCGTATATGTCAATTCTGACGGTGCTGTCTCATCCTTAGCTTCTGTAGTCTTCTCTTTGTCGGTCTCCTCTTCAGAAGTTTCAGAGGTCTTGTCTTTTTTGTCAGAGTCGTCCTCTGCCCCTGTTGTCTGGTCTTTATCGCCTGTCTCTGTGGCTTCCGTTGTCTCTTCTTTTGCTTTCGTGGTCGTCGCAGTTGTAGCGTCTTCCTTATCCTCTGTGGTCGCTTCGGTGGTTTCCTCCTTCTTTTCGGTTGTTTCCGTCTCCGGAGCGGATTCCTCATCGGATTGTTCCGACGTATCTTTTTCATCATCTGCGGATTGTTCTTCCTCAGACGCACCTTCACTCTTTGCTGTTCCGGTCTCTTTTACCTGTTTTTCCGTAGTCGTAGTCGCCGCTGCCGGAGCATCCGCCAGTATGGACACGCTGTTACAGATAACCAAAACCATGCAAAGCATGAACGCTATTAATTTTTTCCTCATTTTACTCTTCATGGCTGCCTCCTCCTGTTTTTTCGTCGTTCTGAACCAAAGCTTCATCTATTAATTTCAGCATTTCCAGTGCGCTTCGGAAATACTGCTCGTTCTGTTTTTCGACCCAGAGAATACTTCCCTGCCACGTACTGTTTTGCCTGTCCAGAATTTTTAAAATGAATGTCTGGTCTTTTTTGTAATCCTTTGTTCTCACATTCTGGCACTCCTTTCTGGGCAATTTCATTCATTTGTCATGAATCTCTGGTCTTGGGCTTTTCCCTTTTCGCATAGAATCCATCAGGGTTTATGCTTATCATGAAGTTATTATACTAATGAGGGCATTACAGAAAACATTACATCAATGCCATTTTAGAAACTTTTTGTACACTAAATTTTCGTAATTTTGTAATATTTTTGTCACGGTTTTTCTGAAGAAATGTAATGGTTTTAAGTGGGGACATTTCTTCTTCCAGTGTCTCTTTTATTTTTTACATTTTTTTACATTTTGTGTTGATTTTCAGCATGATGTGATGTATAGTTACAATATGATTTATAATATATTTTTATATCATTTTACATTGTGACATTATAGGGATTTGTTCGGGTTAATATAACAGGATGGAGTTGCCTTTGTCCAAAGAACAACATTTTGATTCACAGACAGCAAATGATAAAGGCAGTACATTTCACAGAACGTATGATAACGACCAGCGAACTTTTGACCAGCAGGCTTTTGATAGTAATCATAGCCCTGTTTCCTTTGAGAGCAGCAAATATGCTCATGCCGACAGCGATACGGAAGTCCAGTATGACCAGCACGCCAAGGCGCTTCTCGGACACCGGATTGTCCTGGCTCATATTTTAGCGGCCCTGATCCCTGATTTTCATGGTTGGGAGCCGTGGGAAATTCTTCCCTACATTGACAGCCAGATCTACACGGGTGTCGTGCCCACAGAACCGGGACAGACCAACGAGGTCATAAATACAACCGGAAAACGTATCGTCGGTCTTAACACAGAGAACAGCGAACTTTATGAGGGGCAGATCTATTTTGACGTTCTCTTTTACCTGCGTCTGTCCGACCGCCGCTCCAGAGCCATCGTTGACGTCGAAGCCCAGAAGGATGAACCCTCCTCCTACCGGCTCCTGCACCGGGGTATCTTCTACGTCTGCCGTCTCGTCTCCTCTCAGAAAGAACGCGACTTTACCGGGATGCACTTTAATGATCTCCTGCAGGTCTACAGCATTTGGATCTGCATGAACATGAAAGAAGATTTTACGGAATATTTTGCTTTAAATCGCACTGAGGTATTGGGTGACCACGTATCCAAAGGATGCCTCGGCCTTCTCAACCTATTTATTATCGGCCTGTCCGGAGAAGTACCCGACCTGTCCTCTCCCGGCGATGCCCGCTACCGCCTGCACCGCCTGCTACGGATACTCTTCTCCCCGGTACTCTCCAAAACACAGAAGTTTGAAGTCCTCCGGCGGGAATACGGGATCGCACCCGAACACTACGACGCGGAAACGATAGATTCATTTAGAAAGGAAGTGGATACCATGTGTAACCTAAGCCAGGGCGTAAAAGAATACGGCATTAAAATCGGCAGGGAAGAGGGACTCGCAGAAGGATATAGCTCCGGGCGCACAGAAACGCTCACAAATACTATCCTTCGTTCTTTTCAACTGGGGTTTTCTCTGGAAAATATTTCTTCTATCACTGATATGAGTATTGAAAAGATTAAAGAAGTCATCTGGGAAGAGATACATGTGAGGGTGTGATACAATCAAAAATACAAAACAATAACTACATCAGCAGTTTATGCTCCGCGGAATAATTTACATTTTTTTACAATTTAGTGTTGCATTTACAGTTTGTTTATTGTATATTATCAGTAAACCTTCTATACCTTTTTTCATCCCGCATACAGAACTCCAGGCAAGCCATTAGCGGAATTATGGAAGCGCCCGCACACCAGGTATAACAAACTATTAGACATGTATTTTCGGGAGGTACATAAATGTTAGAACAACGTGATTTTATCATGATAGCCGATATCATGAATCAGGCCTTGAACCCCATAAAAGATGATGTTCATATCATAAAACAAGATATTTCCGGCATGCATCAAGATATCAAAGGGCTTCAGACTGAGGTTGCTAAGATCGGCCCTATGCAGGAAGATATCAAAAAGCTCTGGATCGAGGTCTCCAAAATCGGCCCTATGCAAAAAGATATTGCTGACATGAAATCAGAAATGAACACCATGAAACAGGACATCTCCAGCTTAAAGCAGGAAGTCACCGATATGAAACAGGATATTTCCGGTATCAAATCGGAAATGAACACCATGAAACAGGACATCTCCGGCTTAAAGCAGGAAGTCGTCGGTATCAAATCGGAAATGTCCAGCATGGAACAGAATATTTCCGACATGCGGCAGGATATTCTCGAGATCAATCTTAAACTTGAGAACAATATTGATCATAAGATCAACATCCTTGTTGAAGGCTATGGTTCTTTGAACGACAAGATGGATGCGATGCTCGAGGAGCAGCAGCGTCAGAATAAAAGGCAGGATTTTTTTGATCTTCAGCTCAAGGGTCATTCGGTCAGGATTAATCATATTACAAGTGTGATAGAACATCTTCCTTGCCAGCATAGTTTATAAAAAGGAAAAGACGAGCAAAAGATTCTGTTCTTCGTCTCTTTTACTCGTCTTCTTTATTTTCCCACGACATAGCCGCTTGCTGTTTTTGCTTTTATTTCTGCCAACATCAGATCTCCATCAAGGATTTTGATGAGATCCAATGTACTGGAGAAGTTCTGTTTTTCAACTTTTTCTATCCAGAACAGTTCTCCCTGCCATGTAGAGTTCTGTCTGAATTGTACGGTAATTATAAATGTGCCTTTCTCCCCTCTATGATTTACAACATCAACCTGATCCGCTACCTTTGGTTTTTTCCGGGATTCCTGTGTATCCGAAACATAAAAGCTGCGGCTTCTGGTGGATGACTGGGGAAATTGTATCTCATCAAAGAACTTTTCCATTGTTCTGAGAAGCTGAACCAGGTTGGAAAACAGAACCGGTTCCTTTTGGTAACAGTTGTACAGCTTCCCTGATATTTCTCCGTCAAAGCTCTCATCTACACAGACGTTAACCAGATTCGGAGCGGATATGTTTATAGGATACTGCATTTCTTTCATATTTATCTGCCTCTTTCAGAATGATTATGCTTCCCAGCGGATTCCGTTTTTCTGGAATACTATCTGTGCACTGTCCTTATCGGCATCAGCGAGAGAAGTAATGTAAAATTCAAGATATTTCCTCCAGGATTTATGTTCTCTGGAGAAGTATCTCTCAATCCGGTCAAAGATCAATCCGCAGTTCTCTTTGTTTGTTCCCACCAGCAGTATAAGGAACTGACTTGGATTGTACCGCGTGAAAGAATCCCCTCTCCGAAGACAATGTTTAATTGCAGCCATTAATTCTTCTGACATAGAACCAAGCTTATCCGGGTCTTCCATCGGCGCACCCTTACTGTCCACCAGAGAGCAAAGCATCAGATATACGGACTGTCCGTTTCTCTCCATAATCCGGCGCACCAGGCGGTAGCTGTCGCGGAAACTTGGCAAGGTCATATAGAAGGCTCCCGCCTCTATCTCCTCTTCCCTCAGCCGGCTCTTTATTCCCCGGATAGTCTGCGGTGCATTACTCATTCGTTCGCTCATATATTTGAACTGATTGATCATCTTTTCCGATGGACTGATTCCCAGTTCTTCAAAGAACAATTTTGCCGTCGATTCATATTCGTTCATGGCTTCCTGGTATCGGTTCATGGCCATATAGCAATCAATACGGACTGCCTGCCACTCATCAAAAGGATACATCGCGCAGGCCGGCTCGCAGAGCCGGAGAATCTCTTCATATTCTTCTTTGTCCCACAAATAATCACAAAGCTGCTGCAAGGCACTGCTGTACATTTTCTTGCACTGCACACTTTCGATAAGCACCCATTCTTCTTCTGAAGAACCCGGAAGCAGCTCTCCTTTATATATACGGCACGCTTCCCTCAGATAATCCATCCGCCTTTCGACGGCGGCTTCCATTTCTGCTGCCTGAATAAGATCGACAAACTTATGAACATCGACTTCGGTATCCATAGGCCCATTCCAAAAATAAATACCCTTCGATATTCTGATATAGTTATGCTCTGGAAGTCCCATATTTACCAGCATTTTTTTCAGCCTGTATGACGTCACTCTCAAACTATTTGGTGCATCTGCCAGTTCCTCTGCCTTGTACAGATTTTCTATGAGTTTATTACGGGATATCCCCTTTTCTCCGTAATACAGAAGAACCTGCAGCAGCTTCATCGCCTTCGTTGTTGTATTTCTTGAAAAGGATATCGGTTTATCCCCATACATTAAAGACAATCCGCCCAGCATCTGAACCTTCAGCACCGGTAACTTTACATCCATAGATTTATCACCCTTTATTATCCCCATTTTATATTGATTCTTTTATTATTATAAAACCGAAAAACAGAAAAATCAATGTCCGTTCGTGGAGAAATCTGTGCATTTCACGCACTATTTTCTTTTATAATTCTATATTTTCCCCATCATATGGTACAAAAATCGTTCCTTTAAAATATTTTTTTGCCTCTTTCTTGTAGAGAGATTTTCTTCGCCTGATATTATCATCCTCTGTGTGCCAGAGCAAAAGGTTTTTTACTTCCAGCCGACTGCCCAGTTCAGCGACGTCCTTCACCGTACTGTGACATTTTTCATATGGTTTATAAATATCTTTCTGATCATACAGACAAAAGGCTTCATGTAATAGATAATCTGTCTGATACGCATACTGATAACAATGATCCTGATACGGCTCATCTCCACAGAAAGTCAGGCGTTTCCCATTATTTAAAGTCGTCACAAACCCAAACTGTTTGGCCTTCGTTGATCGTATATCGAAAAAATGTACTTTATAATCCAGAATCTGCCTGTCTTCCCCATCTTCCACCTGATGGATGCATATCCTGTCGTCAAAGAGCCTCATTATTTTTTCTACCAGAGTCATCGCACAGATCTGCCGAATGATTCCAGCCAGTTCATCGTGACAGTAAATGTGAAGCTTTCCCTCATAAGAGCCTTTTTCCATCATCTGTCCTGCATTTCGTACCATCCAGATCACGCCCAGAAGGTGATCCGTATGTTTGTGAGTTACAAACAATTCGTGAATCTCGCTGACAGATACCTGTGCCTTTTCCAGACAGGTGAGAATTCCATTCCCGCCTCCGGCGTCCACCATAAAATATCGTCCTTTACTGTCCTGCAGCAAAAAACAGGTATTAAAGCACTTTGTTACAGATGCATTCCCTGTTCCCAATACAATCAGTTTTTCCATTCAGTCACCTCCGCTGTAGTCCTTCACATCCGCTTTTTATAATATTCAAAAGCCGATGGTATGGCATATTCTTCCTTAGCCTTCTGCTTGGATACAAAAATCCACTCCCCGGCTTCTTCCGACTTTCGTGCATTTTCCCAGATAGCATTTTGCTTTTCCCCCGGCGCTTTCATTAGTCGGAACCGGTATCCACTCATATGCCATTCCACATGGGAGAAAATGTGCTTCCCATCTCCCAGAGCATCAATTTGTTCTATAATATATCCCGATCCATGAAGTCTTTTCTCCATATATTCACGGGCTTTTTCCAGCGTATATTTTCCTTCCGCATTTGGAAATTCCCACAAATCCGGCAGCAGCCCGTGAGGAGACCTTTTGTGTAGAAGAATATCCCAGGAAGATTCTGAAGAACCATCAGATACATTCTCTACTTCAATGAGAAACACTCCCTTTTCTTCTATTTTTCTCGCTTTTTTTCGGGCTTTTACCGGGAAATCCAATTCTCGCCCGGCTTTGTGCGCCTGGCAGACATTTTCCCATGGACACTGTCCGCATAAAGGCTGGCCGTTTGGAAGACATACAGCCGATCCCAGGTCCATAAGAGCCTGATTAAAATCTCCCGCTCTTTCCGCAGGGAGTACACGCCGCACCTCTCTGCCAATCTCCTTTTTTACTTTCTGCCTGGTTATATCGCCGTTCTCCGCCAGTAATCTGGAAAATACCCGCAGTACATTTCCATCCACCGCCGGCTCCGGCAGTCCGAACGCGATGGACGCGATAGCTCCCGCCGTATATTCACCTATTCCCTTCAGCGAAAGAAGTTTTTCGTAACTTCCCGGCAGCTCTCCTCCATATTCTTCCATAATAGTGGCGGCTGCTGCCTTCAAATTCCTCGCGCGATTGTAATATCCCAGGCCTTCCCACAGCTTCATCAGCTTGTCGTCATCCACTTCCGCCAGGGCTTTCACTTCCGGAAGCTCCTGCATCCAACGGTCGTAATATTTTTTTACGGCCTCCACCCTGGTCTGCTGAAGCATGATCTCAGAAATCCAGACATGGTAAGGCGTAGGTTCACTTCGCCACGGCAGAATTCTTGCGTTATAATCATACCATTTTAAAAGAATATTGCCAATCCCCTCCGGCGCAGCTTTCAACGGCACACAGATCTGACGCCAGTTTTCCTTCAGTCTCTCCAGAGAAAACGCGGCGTTGGCCGGGCTGGTGGAGGGCAGCTTTACAGCTTCTTTCCCGGTTTCTTTCTTCTGATATTTTTCATAATATTCAAAGGACTTCGCCCCATTGCAATAAATCGCCTGTATATCGGCTTCCTTGAAAATGACGTCCAGGTTATTGAGAATCACATTTCGTATGGTGCTGTCTGAAGAGCCTTCTATATCGCAGCTATGGATCACGTCCCACAGAGCAATGTGATTTCGATGGAGGAACTTCTTTTTTTCCTCTATGGTCTGCGGCACATCTTCTGACAGTACTCCCGCCACAGTCTTCCAGAAACGATTCTGAGGGTGTCCATAGAAAAAATTCTGTTCCCGTGATTTTACAGAAGGAAAACTTCCCAGAACCAGAATTCTCGAATCTTTATCATACAACGGAGGAAATGGATGCTCGATTGCCATTCTTTTCTTCCTTTCTTTCTGCGTTTTTCTTATGTAATTATATCAAATTTTTTTATACAGTGGAATTTTTTTAACTGAAAATCTGTACTCTGACTAGAAAGAGCTAACCCTAAAAAGAGCCGGCAAAACTGCCGGCTCCGTTGCTGCTATATAAAACTTTAAAATATTTCATACTCCCTGCCATGTTTGTTCAGCCAGTTCTGACATTCTCTGTACTCCGGCATCACCCTTTCCACCTCTGTCCAAAAGGCGGAGGAGTGGTTCATCTTCTTCAGATGAACAAGCTCATGAACAATAATGTAATCTATAATCTCCACCGGAAGCATAATGATCCTCCAGTCAAAGCTAAGACTTTTCTTCCTGTTGCAGCTTCCCCACAAAGTTTTCTGATCTTTAATCTCAATATTTTTGTAATTGAGGCGGGCAAGAGCAGGACGATTATTTCTTTTTTTATTGGCTATCTGAACATGATTGAACTTAAGATGCATCTGATTTCCGAAATCTGCGGTTCTTCGGGCAATGATATCTGCTGCGCACTTCTTATAGTAACGCATCACACAATACCGAATAAATCTCTGATTCATATTCTCTGTCCGAATTGTAAGAATATGCCCTCCGCCGGGTCTTTTATCCACATAAAGCTTCGTTTCCTCACCCTGTGAAACATACTTTACCCGCAGCTCCATATTCATATTGCCCATAAATGGGAGCAGCATTCCGCTGTAATATTGAACCCGTCCATCTTCCAGTTCCAGCGTAACCGGCAGTGCCTGATGGTTTCTTTTCTTCGACCGTTCATATTCCTGCCAGATTTTCTCTTCATTTATACGGATATATTTCTCCGCCATTTCCTGGCTCATACCAACAGGAACCTTCATACTGACAGACAAATCTGCGTTCACCACAAAGCTTACACATCTGTTGTCCACACTTACTATATTAATAGGTAGTATATCCGTTCCCTTCTGCACCTGCAAATATGTCATGAGCCTCCCCTTTCCTGCGTTGATTCAGTAAACCGCTGTTATTTTGCAGTATAACTCTTTTTTTAGCAGTTTTCAACACATTCAGAGAAAGTAACCATCTTTTAACAGTTTTGTAATGACTGTTTGCAAAAATGCAATATCAGAATACTACGCCAGCTCTTAAAATCACATTTGGATATGGAGAAAATTCTCCCGTCCGGATAGCAAATCTGCATTTGCTGCTAAACTTTTTCAAATCTTCATGCGGCATATATTCTACCTCCGCATCTTTCAGTGAATCTTTAATGTAATCCTCCAAATCCGGATTAAACTCTTTAATTTCGTGGGCAAGATAGTACCCCTCCACACATGTTTCCTCCAGAACAGCATCCATAACCTGTTTGAAGGATGGTACTCCCGCCGTCAGCACAAGATCCACCACTTCTACATCTTCCGGTATAGGCATGCCGGCGTCGCCGATCATAAATAAATCTTTATGTCCCAATGCCGCTATCAGATAAGACAGCTGTGCATTTAATATTCCTCTCTTTTTCATGATAACCTCCCGTTTGTTCTGTGAAAAAGAATCGCAGCAACTGGTTCTCCCAACTGCTGCGACAATACTATGCTCAAAGACACATTATTCTACTGTGTAAGGCATCAAGGATACGTGTCTTGCTCTCTTCACTGCCACAGTGAGAGCTCTCTGATGTTTTGCACAGTTACCGGTAATTCTTCTCGGTAAAATCTTGCCTCTCTCAGAAACGTATCTCTTTAACTTATTAACATCCTTGTAGTCGATGACTGAATTCTTATCTGCACAGAAAATGCAGACTTTTTTTCTTCTGCGTCCGCCTCTTCTTCTCATGGAAGAATCGCCGCGTTCTTTGCTGTATGCCATTTGATATTACCTCCTAAATTCCTCAAACCTTAGATAAATGGCAGTTCTTCTTCAATCCCCTCCGGAATTGTCATGAATCCGTCGCTCACCGCTTCTGACGGAGCCGGACGGCTGGTCATGGTCGGCTGTGGTTCCGGTGCAGGAGCCGGTGCTCCCTGGTAGCTGTTCTGCTGATATCCTCCGCTGTAATTCGCTGCAGCAGCCTTGCTCTCAGCAAAATCCTGTTCTTCAACCACAACATCTGTGGTATACACCTTAACACCCTCGCGGTTGGTATAACTGCCTGTCTGAATTCTTCCGGAAATAACAATCTTCGTACCCTGTTTCAGATACTTCTCTGCAAACTCTCCCTGTCTTCCAAATGCAACACAGTTGATAAAGTCTGCGTCCTGGTCGCCTTCTCTCCGGAATCTTCTGTTAACTGCTAAAGTATATCTTGCTACGCACGTTGCCTTCTCTCCCTGTGAATATCTCACATCCGGATTTCTGGTCAAACGTCCCATCAAAATTACTTTATTCATGGAATTCCTCCTATTCGTTATGCATCCTGTTTAACGCATAAATATCTGATGACTGGCTCCATGATACGTACACGCTGTTCAAGCTGTGCCGGGCAGTCACTGGATGCATCGAATTGGATGAAATAGTAATATCCCTCTCTCATCTTCTGAATTTCGTAAGCTAATCTCTTCTTACCCCATTCATCAACGTTAGTAATCACTCCACCGAATCTCTCGATTAAAGCTTTCACTCTCTCAACGGCTTCGGCTCTAGCGTCGTCTTCGATCTTTGCATTCACAACCAATGCTAATTCATACTTATTCATGGTTATTCTTGCACCTCCTTCTGGTCTTTATGGTCCTCCCCTCCCGGGAGAACAAGGATTTTCGCACTACAATGACCTATTCTACCATAGAGCATTCATAAAAACAAGTTATTTTTTTACATATCCCCGGAAATTCTTCTCCACAATCTTTCGCGGAAGCATAACCTGGCGACCGCAGCCATTGCACTGCAGCCGAAAGTCCATCCCGACCCGAAGCAGCTTCCACTCATTAGTTCCGCAGGGATGCGGCTTTTTCATCTTGATCACTTCTCCAACCTGAAAATCCATGCTGCGCCTACCTCCATGAATTAACTATAACAAAATTTTGCTGCCGCGTCAAAACAGTTTGCGGTAACCAGCGGCACCGGCCGCTGCAGCCAGTCCCAGTACCGCCAGCAGCAGACCCGCAATCTGAGATATCAGTCCGGCAGTACTTCTCCTCGGATTCTCCGTTTCTCCCCAGTCTTTTGCTTCTCCCAGCTCACTTTTGACATTACTTTTTCTTTTTTCGACCATTTCCCGGCTGAGAACCACGCAGCTGATCTCTTCTCCGGCCTTCTCTGAGTCCAGACAATTTCCAGCGGCATCCCACGCCTGATAAGAAATCGTCTGTCTGCCCTCATATGCCTTGAGTTCCTTCACAACACTCTGGTTACTTTCCAGATCATCAGGAGTGATTCGGATAGTTTCTTCTTTTTCATCAGCATCTTCCCGCCGTATAGTTAAATCCATGTGCGCAAAGGCAAAATTATCCATCACCGTGATGACAAAAGGATGTGTCTCTTCTTCATAGTATTCCTGTTCCAGACCTCCGATCTGAACTACCGGCGGCGTCTTGTCCACCGTAAAATAAATTGTTTTTCCTCTGAGTGTGCTGCTCGTCTCCTTTATGATATTCCTTTTTCCGTTTTTCATAATATACCCGCTGGATTCAAGCGTAATCTGATAAGTTCCCTCCTCCCGGAAATTTCTCTCAGAAATGAAATGTCGTTTCACATACCAGCCGCTTCTTTCTCCCAAAACTGCCTTGCCTGTCAGTACAGCATATTTCCCATCCCGTGTTTCCCGCTGCCAGAGAGATTCTATTTTGCTCTTTGCCGCAGGCTGATGATATCTTTGCGTCATCTCCTGTGCGGATTCTTTTTCTGATGGAATATCTCCCAGATATAACTCCCTCCAGCTCTGGTTATCTTTCAATATCGTAATTCTTGTATCAACAGGATTAACACTGTATTCAGTAATCACGATTCCTTCTGGCTTTCTCATATATCCCCGCTTTAAAATTGTTTCCAATCCATCCTGCAGCACGTACACTGAGCCAAATCGATTAACCGTAAACACAATTCCTTTTCCTAAAGTACTATGGTTTCCGGCCAGATCTTCCGCATATGCCTGCAGCCGGTAGACTCCATCTGCCTCTTCGTTATACGGAAAATTAACCCATGTATATTTGGCAATTACCGCAGAGACGCCGGATGCGGAAGCCCCATCTGCCACCCCATCGATAGCTCTGTTCACCGCTCCGTCAATTTTTTCCAGCTTTACATTTACCAGTCCGTCTGCAAGATTCTTATCTCTTACCGTTACGGACGGACACACTTTCCCTGTATACGCCATATTATCTGCCGCTCCGTTAACCTGAATTTCAGGCGCAGTACGGTCAATAACAAAGCGCAGCGCCTGTTCACTTTTCGATACATTTCCCGCCAAGTCTGTACACTGAAAATAAAGGCGGTATTCCCCGTCCTTTTTATACATCTGTGTTGCAATATAATGATTGCTTTCGGTATGTGTCAAAGAAATCGTTTTCCCTTTTTTTCGCCGATTCTGAAAATACACGGCAGCACTTTCCGGATCTATATTCTTATCTTTTACATGAAATGTGATCTTCTGCGGGGAACGATAATATATCTTATTTTCCGCATTGCCAGCATCGATCGCCATCTCAATGACAGGAGGTGTCTTATCTATAGTAAAATTATGATCTTCATCCCATACCGTTTTATTTCCCGCATAATCTTCCACTTCAAGCTTTATCCGATAATTTTTTCCTTCTTCCGCAAAAGTCACCTGGCATTGATGCAGTTCCCCCTCCCCGGTCCATCTCCCAATCTGATAATTTTGATTGGAACCGGAGATATCCCACCGCACCGCATGGGGATTGAAGTTTCTGTCCCGGACGGTAACCGTAGCCGTTCTGGTACAGTTATAATATTGACCGTTCTCTGCATCATCAGTATCATAAACGACCCCGACCTCAGGCTTTTGACTGTCAGTCACAACGCGGTATTCCTTGTATTTTTCAGACGTTTGATTACCTGCGTTATCTATAAGCGTCGCGCCAATTTTCAGAGGCTTCTTTTCACCGGTATCCTGAAAATCCTCTGCTTTCACATGCATTGTCAACATTTTTTCATAGACGATATCTTTTTTCTGGTTTTTATTTTGCCAATCTGAATCCAGCCATCCGGATTCCTGTCCTCTTGACGGCTGTTCTTCTTCAGACACAGCCTTTTCCTGTTTATGCCTCCTTTGATCCCTGATATCAAGCGTAAACTCTCTGATTCCCGCATAACTGTCCGTTCCTTTCGCCGTTATAGTGATGGGACCTCGATAATACTTTACTTTTTTCTTCTCATCTGTATAGTCTGCCTCTGATAACTCCAGGGTAATGCCGCTGCTATTTTGATGCATGGAAGGAGAGGCCAGAATCATCCCCGGGCTGTTGACTTCACGGCTTTTCTGTCCCGCAAAGTTTTTCGCCCATATAAAAATTGTCCCTTTGAAATCCTGCTGACTCACTACGATATCCGTGGAGTATTCGGACAGATCATCCTTCAGCACGTCTGTTTTTTCATTGGAACTGATGACAGCCTCACTCCCCTCTGACTCTTCCCGCCCTTCTTTATGCATGATAGCCTGCACGCCGCTGATATCATCTTTTGCCGTAACCGAAACAATCATTTCCTTTCTGCCAAAATACTGATATGTTTCATAAGGCGCAAAAAAATCCTGTCCTTTGATGCGAATCATAATTTCCGGTGGTGTTGTATCATACGTACACTGCCCTTCCTGAACAGAACTTTTCTGTCCGCATCCATCTGTCACCCATCCGGAAAATGTATAATTAGCTTCTTCTTTTAGCGCAATCACTGCTCTGTTTCGCCGTTTTCCCTTTTCGTAGCTGCTTGTCCACACGATAGCGTAATCATCCTCACTACAGAGGGGACGTATCTGCCGTCTGTCTGCGCGGGTCATAACATTCTGAAATGAAAAATCCTGCTGATTAAAGTTTTCTTCTTCTATTTCAACTATTATGACCGGGCTTTCTGTAAAATAACTTCGGGCTCCCCATATTTTCCCGGGCTCCTGATCATAGATAAATGCTTTAAGCTCCGGCGGAGTATTATCAAGGGTATAAGTCGGGCCCTCATACGCGCTTCCGTCCATACAGAAATCTGTCTCACTGTTTTCTTGCGCCGTCAGTCTGTTTCCTGCTTTATCTTCATATTCGATATGAAATTGATAATGTCCTTCTTCCTCCCATTGATACTGAAGAATAAATGTATTTCCTTTTTGTTCCCATTTTCCTCCATTTAGTTTTTGATTATTTCCACTTTGCCCCCTCTGCTCCCACTGTTTCGCAACATCTTGTTTTCTGCCGCTTTCATAATCTTCTTTAAACACCTTTATTCTCACATCTTCGGGCGAAAAATAATCTTCTTTTATCTTAATCGTAACCTCTCCTTTTCCAGAAGCAAACACTTCGCAGTCCGATGAGGAAATCCTCTTTATATTTCTCTGGATGATACGGTTTACATTTTCCTCAGAAGACTTCGCACTGCTGATCTCTCTGCAATTGCCATAGATAACGGACAACTCCGGTTCCTCCCTGTCTACCACAAATGGCTCGCTCTCAGCCGTATAAACTTGTTCGCTGCTGTTTTCTTCCGTCTTTATTCGACAGGAGAATGCAATCATCCATTTACCCTGCAGGTTAAAATAGAATTCTACTCTGTTTTCATCCACATACCAGTCTTGAATCTTATAACTGCCATCCTCACTGCTTTCTCTGTCAATTCCTGCTTCTTCCTCCGCCACATTGTCAAGCGGAACCGCCCGCAGCATAATTTCTCCTTTTTCCACCCATTCTTTTTCCACTGATATTTTCCCGTATATGCCTTCATTATAATAATTGATGTTTTCCACCAGATTACATTTATCTGACGGCAGAATGATTATCTCCGGTACCGTGTCCGCCGCTGTCGGCATTTCTCTTGCCGATACGGAAAACATATTTGCTTTTACTGGCCTATTTTTTACTGATGCCAGCTCCGTACGGCTACATCCCGCAGTAAAACAAATACCGGACACACAGACGCAGATGAGCACCTTCATCCTTTTTCTATACTGTTTTTTCCATTCTCTTTTTCTTTTCCATTTTTTAAAAAAATACCAAAATGCTTCGTATATTTTTACTTTCCAGAATATATACGACGCTGCCGCCGCAAACAAGATCATTCCTGCATATCCGCAGAGTTCCAGATACCGCCATATCTCTAGTTTTGCCACAATATGCATACTGTTCTCTACCCCATTTATCCTCCTCCCTGCTTTAAGGCCATTGCCGCCAGAGCATTTTTTCTGCCAGCGTCTATGACAAGATTTTTCAGATTATCGATTTCTTCTTTTGCTCTGAATTTCTCCAGTATGTCGATTCTGCCAAAATAATTTTTTTCCGAGCCATCTGCTGCCTTGCTCTCTTCCGTCTGTTTTTCATTTCTTTCACCCCAGTCTGCTTCCTCCCCTGTCTCTTCTCTTATTACATAAATTTTATCCAGTTCTTTCTGTATTCTCTCACTGGATATTCTCCCCTCTTTCTGGAATTGAACGGCAAAACCTGCAAGCTCCACCGCCACTTCCACTGATACCATGTAGGCTGCGGCCGCCTGAGAGGACGAGCTGCTTTCCCGGAGTGTGATATCATTTAAACTGCTCAGAGTGTTAAAAAAATCAACATATCCGGGCTCTTGCTGTTCGCCGCTTCTATCCTCTCCCGATGTCAGAAATGTATTATAATAAGAACATATGCGTGCATATAAATACGCTCTTTTTCTTTGGGCTTCCTCTATACCTCCTGAAAGCTTACGGGCCGCATCTTCAAACCATACCTGCGCAGCTTTTTTTCCTTCTATAGTATTCATATAGAAAAAGTATCCGATTCCTATGTGGTAACAAAATGCGCCATAGGTTTCCGGGTTCTTCTGTCGCAATATCTCAAGTACCGGCGTTCCTCCGCCGCCTTTCCCTGCCATTTCCAGGATATTCATCAGTTCCGCTGCTTCCTTCACTGTAAAATCATTAACTTTTACATATTGCTTCAGCAAACTTTCATAAATCATGCTGTTTGCAGGCGATATTTCCAGGGCCTCGATATAATTCTCCGCCCTGACGTCGCTGTCTGAAGCTCGTTCTGCCTGTCTCACATAAACAACGATGGCATCTCTAATGATATCTCTGATGATGTTCCGGCAAAAAAGAGAAAGGAATCCACTTATTGCCATTCCTGCGGCAAGACAAAGAAAAAAACAGATTTTTTTCTTCTCTTTTCTTCTATATATTTTTGTACTTTCTTCCAGATGTTCGATCGCATATCCGGCTTCCTGACAGTTTTGATAACGCTCCGCCGGGTTGGGCCGGGTACAGGTCAAAATAAACTCTTCCAGAGCGGGAGAGAATCCCGGATCCCACCTGCGTATAGGGCAGATCTGATAGGGTGGCTGTTCCGGACTTCTTCCGGTCAGAAGATGATACAATGTTGCCCCCATACAATAGATATCTGTCCTCTCATCACTCTGATCGCCTCCATACTGCTCAGGAGCAGCGTATCCTCTCGTTCCCAGACAAATGGTATCTTCCTCATCCGTCTCCCGATATTCCCTCGCCGTGCCAAAATCAATGAGAACAATCTTCCCATCCGGTTTTATTATCACATTGGAAGGCTTTAAATCTCTGTAAATCACCGGAGGCGTTCTTGTATGCAGATATAAAAGCACCTCGCAAAGCTGCCTTCCCCACTCAATCACTGTGCTTTCATCTATTCTTCCATATTTGTCCAACAGTTCCTTCAATGTATGCCCGGGAATATATTCCATAATAATCAGCAAAGAATCTTTCTTGACAATAATGTCTATAATCTCCGGCAGATTCGGATGATCCAGCTCCTTTAAAATATTGGCTTCTCTGATCAATCTCTGTCTGAGCCATTCATAGCACGAGCATCCCTCCCGGCAGATTTCTTTTATGGCCCGCTCTTTTCCCAGAGTCACATGCCGGCTCAGATATACGGTACTCATACCTCCCCTGCCCAGTACGCTGATAATTATATATTTCCCATCGACGATCTCTCCTGCCGTCAGCATTTACAGCTCCCCCTTCCAGTGGTATACTAAACTCTCAGACATTGACACAGTAAATGTACAAGGAGTGAATATTTATGATAGCCAGAGACGATATTATCATCCGAAAAGCGATTTTACATATTCTTGATACCATGCACGGGCAGTGCATCCTCTCTAACACCCTTCTGGACCCGGGTCCGGACTTATATGAATTTATTCGTAATCATATTTATAAAATAGTCGTCAGCGATGACACGAAGGACTGCGAATTTAATCCGGAGACGTCGCCCATCTACCCTATATTGACAGCGTGGGATGAATCAGATGAAGAATCTTTTATCGCCACCAGTCAGGCGATTGCCGAGAAACTATATACATCCATGGGAGAAGGGCTGGACATTCCTGCTGCAGACCTTTTGTTTGTCACCTTCCAGGCAGAGGGCGTCATCTATCTGGCGCTTCTGAAAATGAATTACAAAGAAAGCTATACCCACGAAATCTCTGTTTCGGACATCCCTGCCGCTGGCGTTTTTTCTGATACAGATATTGAGTCTGATACAGATGTTTCCTCTGGAGCCGCATCCAAGGAAGAACCAGCCACAACAGAAATCCGCGCTGATATCGTAAAATCCAGGGCGCTGCTTCCTGCATCCGGCACAAGAATTCCGGAGGCTATCATCATTAAGCTTGATGATATGCACATCAAGCTTCTCGAGAAACGCTATGAAGTCAACGGAGAAAAGGTATTTTATCTCTCTGAAAACTTCCTCGTCTGCCATACCAGCCTTCCACCTAAGAGAAAGCTTAATATTCTCACAAAGGTGATCAACACCATATCTAACAAATATGACGGCGCTGACCTGAAGACGAAGATGGATACAAAAAGCGCTCTTCAAAAAGAATATGTGGACCGGCAGTCTTTCGACGTCGAAGAAATCGGCAATCGGCTTTTCGGAAACAGCCCGGAGAAGAAATCCGAATTTGATGAGAAGATGGAACAATATGATCTGCAGTTTGATAACTTTACTGTTACCAACGAATCAACTGTGAAGAAGCTGGAGAAACAGATTATGGTGACAGACAGCGGCATTGAGATCTCCATACCTATGGAGACCTATAATAAACTTGCCAATCTGGAAGTTCAGACAGACGTTACCGGCAAAACCACTATTATTATCAAAAATATAGATAATCTGATTTTAAAATAACACTCTGTTCTCAGCATAAGAATAGAATACAGCAAAATATCCCCTTACACGATTTCTCTTCTGTGTAAGGGGATATTATATTCTCGCTTCATTCAGGCAGGAGTCAAACTAGCTATAATAATATGAATCCACGCTGTTCAAAACGATTTTATTATTTATTGCTTCTTCTCCAGATTTTCATCTTCTCAGCTTCTGCAATAAGTTCATCTCTGAAATCCGGATGAGCGATGCTGATTAAAGCTTCTGCTCTCTCCCATGTGGACAGACCTTTCAGGCATACTTTACCGTATTCTGTTACCACATAATGTGTATTCGGACGGGTATCGGTAACGATAGAACCTTCAGCGAGAGTTGGACGGATTCTGGAATGCATCACACCGTCTTTGGATGTAAAGGTGGAAGAACAGCAGATGAAGCTCTTGCCGCCTTTGGATGCATAAGCGCCCAATACAAAGTCAAGCTGTCCGCCTGCTCCGCTGATCTGTTTTGTTCCGGCACTCTCTGCGTTTACCTGACCGTACAGGTCAATATCTACCGCATTGTTAATGGAAATAAAATTATCAAGTTTGGAAATAGTAGCCGTGCTGTTGGTATAGTTTACCGGTGCGCTCATACATTCCGGATTATCATCCAGATAATCATACATTTTCTGTGTACCGGCGCCAAAAGCATATACCTGACGTCCACGGTCGATAGATTTCCTTGCTCCGGTGATCTTTCCTGCCTTTGCAATATCTACAAAGGCATCAACGTACATCTCTGTATGTACACCTAAGTCTTTCAGATCAGATTCGGCAATCATGGAGCCAACAGTATTTGGCATACCGCCGATACCAAGCTGCAGACAGGCGCCGTCCGGAATCTCTTCCACGATTAATTTTGCTACGGCCTTATCCACATCTGTAGGCGCTCCTCCTGCTCCCAGCTGTCCCATTTCCGGATTAGAACCTTCTACAATGTAATCTACCTCAGAAATATGGATGCCTTCTTCATATCCGCCAAGACAACGAGGCATCTTCTCATTTACTTCTACGATAATAACATCTGAAATCTCACAGACTGCTTTCATATGAGAGGCGTTTGGTCCGAAATTGAAATATCCGTGCTTATCCATCGGAGCAACCTGGAACATAGCAACATTGATATGGCCGATATTTTCTCTGTAATAGCGTGGAAGCTCAGAATACCGAACCGGCGCATAGTATGCAAATCCCTGATTCACTGCCTTTCTCTCAATTCCACTCATATGCCAGGAATTCCATGTAAAGTGGTCTGCTACATTGTCCACTTTGAAAATCTCCGGAACCCATAATAAGATACCGCCACGTACTTTTACATTCTCCAGTTCGTTTGCTCTGGCAGCGAGAGCTGCATCCAACGCAACAGGCGTACCAGTTGTCCATCCATAGTCCACCCAATCGTTAGAATTCACAACTTTTACAGCTTCTTCTGCTGTCACAAGCTTCTTTGCGTACTCTTTAATATAGCTCATGCGTCTCCTCCTTGAAATATTCACAAAATTCGAAAAATTTTCATGGCTATATTTTACCATTGTTATAAATTGTGGTCAACCTTGAACTATTTCTTCCGCCCTGTAATTCTTTCTTTTTCTGTAATTTTCACACGGTCCTCAGGCAAAATATTCACATTATTTTTATATTTTTTTGAAATCGGGATAACAAATCTTTCATTAATATAGAGGAGATCCTGTGATAAATCCAGCCTGCTTATATGCATGAAATTCACAATATAGCTTCGATGACAGCGAACAAAATATTCCGGCAGAACCTTTTCCATCTCACGCAGCGAACCATAGAATGACAGTTCTTCCTGACCAGAGTGTAAAATCAGCTTCTTCTCTCTGGCCTCCAGATATAAAATCTGTGTATAGTGAAAATATCTTCTCTCTTCACCGATGCGGACAAACAATCTGTGGGTATACATTTCCCTCTCTCTCCGTCTGTAGTGGTACGTCAGCACCTGGCGTATGGCTTCGAGGGCTCTCTGTCTGTTTACTGGCTGCATCAGCAGCATTATTGGATGCAAAGAAGGTACCAGATATCGCTCCGGCGATATCCTGGGACTGGCAATAATCAGAAGCTCCGCCTCCGGAAATATATTTCGGAGTCTTTTTAGTTCTGATAAGTCCTCTTCGCTGCTTATCTCAAAAATAAGTATATCCCAGGAATGACCATGTTCAGCCGTTCTTTCTGTCTGCTTTCTCATAGATGCCCCATATATATCACAGACCTGCATCTCTGCTCCCATCATACCTGTACAATATCCGCAAAGCTTATGTAGTATATCTGCTTCTTTCTTCTTATGACAAAAAATCAAAACTGAAATCATTTTTCATCTCCTGTACGGAAGCAAAATATGACTACATCCCCTCCTTCCGTTCCTGTGCTTCCAAATATCTGTCTGCAAAAACAGTATAACACATTTTTTTACATTTTTACAAAAAATTGACAAAAGATATTATTTTCCTGATAAAGCAAAAGGGTATGAAAAATTAACACAAAATCTTATTTATTATTTAAACAAAAAGGGACCACAGTCCTTGACTGCAGTCCCATATTGAATGCTGCCGCGCGGTTTGCACCGGCATATTTTCAATGTTATTCATATTTGTGACAGATCATATCCGAACATCATTTCCCTTTGGATGCCATGCGCCGTATCTGTACGTCACATTTCTTCCTGAGAAATTGCGATCTGCCTTATTTTATCCTGCGATTCGATGAAAACTAAGAGGAACAGGCCTGTCCGCTTTCTTCTGTTTCACTTTCGAGCCACAGTTTCTCATCGCACGATGAATTATTTGCCAACCTGAGCTTTGATTGCTTCTGTCAGCTTAGGAACGATCTTCAGAGCATCGCCAACGATACCGTAGTCAGCTACATCAAAGATAGGTGCATCCGGATCTTTGTTGATAGCGATGATGATATCGGACTCTTCCATACCAGCTACGTGCTGGATAGCTCCGGAGATACCGATTGCGAAGTAAACCTGAGGACGAACGGTTTTACCTGTCTGTCCAACCTGAAGGTCTTTTGGTTTCCAGCCGTTATCTACAACTGCACGAGAGCAGGAAACTGTTCCGCCGATAGCCTCTGCCAGGTCATCCAGAAGAGCGAAGTTCTCTGGTGATCCAACGCCACGGCCGCCGGATACGAGAATCTTAGCTGCCTGGATATCAACAGTTTCAGATACAGATTTCACGATATCGAGAATCTCTACATATTTGTCGTTCTCTTCGAATCCCGGATTGAATTCGATAACTTCTGCCTTAGCTCCCGGTACAGGGTCTTTTTTCTGCATAACGCCCGGACGTACGGTAGCCATCTGTGGACGATGGTTCGGGCAGGCGATAGTAGCGATTGTATTTCCGCCGAAAGCAGGACGTGTCATAAGTAACTGTCCCTGACGTGGTTCTGCATCACCACGTGCTTTGAACTCACCAATCTCAAGAACGGTACAGTCAGCGGTAAGACCAGTAGCGACACGAGCGGATACACGAGGACCCAGGTCACGTCCGATAGCTGTAGCGCCAACCAGTAAGATATCTGGTTTGTATTCATTGATTACAGAAGCCAGTGCATGAGTATATGGCTCTGTTCTGTACTCTTTTAAAGCTGGATCATCTACAACGATGACTCTGTCAGCACCGTATTCAGCCAGTTCATCTACAAGACCTTTTACGTCAGAGCCGATTAAAACTGCTGTTACGTCTGTTCCTAAATCTGCAGCCAGGTCATTTGCTTTTCCAAGTAATTCTAAAGCGATGGAATCAATCTTATTGTCAACCTGCTGAGCATAGATAAATACACCTTTATATTCTTGTAAATTCATTCTATTCACCACATTCCCTTTTTATTAGATAACATGTTTAGTTAACAGTTTGTCCATGATGTAATCAACGCCTTCTTCCGGTGTTTCTGCTGTCATCATGACACCTTTGCCTTTACGAACCTTATCGGAAGCCTTAGCGATCTGTGTAGGTGAACCTGCAAGACCCAGGTTGCTGTCATCTACATCTTTGAGGTCTGGTCTTCCCCATGTTGTGATCTCTGCGTCATATGCATCGAAGATTCCGCCCGGTGTCATATAACGTGGCTCGTTTAATTCGGAAAGTGCTGTAATTACGCATGGCATTTTTGCCTTTAATACATGATATCTATCGTCATACTGACGCTGAACGATAACGCTGTCGCCTTCAATCTTGATATCCTGTGCGTAGGAGATCAGAGGAAGGTCAAGATGCTCAGCGATCTGAGGACCTACCTGAGCGGTGTCACCGTCGATAGCCTGACGACCAGTAATGATTAAATCATATTCAAGGTTGCGGATTGCTCCTGCAAGTGTGGTGGATGTAGCCCATGTATCAGCTCCACCTAAAACTCTGTCTGTAACAAGAATACCCTTGTCAGCGCCCATAGCCATAGCTTCACGAAGAACCTCTTCTGCTTTTGGAAGTCCCATTGTAACAACTGTTACTTCTGCGCCAAACTGGTCTTTTAATCTAAGGGCTGCTTCAAGACCTGCTTTATCATCCGGATTCATGATGGTGAGCATAGCTGCTCTGTCCAGAGTTCCGTCCGGTTTAAACTTAACTCCACCTTTTGTATCAGGCACCTGTTTAATACATACTACGATTTTCACAGTATTTTCCCTCCTTATTTCAATAAGCTGCCAGAAATAACCATACGCTGAACTTCAGAAGTTCCTTCGTAAATCTCTGTAATCTTAGCGTCACGCATCATACGTTCTACATCGTATTCTCTGATGTAACCGTAACCACCATGTAACTGAACGCACTTGGTTGTTACTTCCATTGCTACTTCTGCAGCAAACAGCTTAGCCATAGCAGCTTCTACAGAGTAAACTTTCTGTGTAGCCTTTGCCATCGCAGCTTTGTAAACCAGAAGCTGAGCAGCCTGAACTTTCGTAGCCAGGTCAGCCAGTACAAACTGTGTATTCTGCTGCTGAGCGATTGTTCTGCCGAACTGTTTTCTTTCTTTTACATAGTTGATGGTAAGGTCTAAAGCGCCTTCTGCAATACCCAGAGCCTGGGAAGCGATACCGATACGTCCGCCGTCCAGAGTATGCATAGCGATACCAAAACCTTTACCCTGCGGTCCAAGGAGGTTCTCTTTTGGAATACGGCAATCCTGGAAAATCAGCTCGTATGTAGCTGAACCACGGATACCCATTTTCTTTTCTTTTGTTCCGAATGTAAATCCTGGTGTTCCTTTTTCTACGATAAATGTGGAGAAGCTCTTTTTCTTTCTTCCTCTTGCGTCAACTTTAACGTCTGTGATAGCGATTACAATATAAATATCTGCATAGCTACCGTTGGTGATGAAACATTTAGAACCGTTTAATACCCACTCATCTCCGTCTAATACAGCCTTTGTCTGAGCGCCCTGAGCGTCTGTACCAGCACCTGGCTCAGTCAGTGCAAAAGCACCTAATAATTCGCCTTTAGCCAGTGGAACCAGATATTTCTGTTTCTGCTCTTCTGTTCCGTAGGTCATAATCGGATCTGCGCAAAGAGAGGTATGTGCAGAAACGATAACGCCTGTAGTACCGCATACTTTGGATAATTCTTCTACACACATAATGTATGTAAGCGGGTCACAGCCCTGTCCGCCGTATTCCTTCGGAACCGGGATTCCCATGAAACCTAATTTCTGCATTTTAGCAACGGTTTCTTCTGGGAAATGTTCTGTTTCATCTACCTCCTGAGCAAGAGGTTTTACTTCGTTCTCAGCGAAATCTTTGAAAAGCTGTCTAGCCATTTCATGCTTTTTGCTTAATGTGAAATCCATTTTCATTCCTCCATTTAAATTGGTTATTTCAGCAAGCCGGACAAATTGAGCAGTCTGTCCATAACTCACCTAAAGCCGTGGAGACAGAATGCCCCCACGGCATTATAAATTTGCTTAAATTATTTGCTGTAATCGTAGAAACCGATACCAGTTTTCTGTCCCAGTTTTCCTCCACGAACCATTTTTCTTAATAATGGATGTGGACGATATTTTGGATCTCCTGTCTCGTTGTACAGAACTTCCATGATTGCCAGGCAGATATCAAGACCAATCAGATCACCCAGAGCCAGAGGTCCCATCGGATGATTTGCACCTAATTTCATAGCTGTATCAATGCCTTCAACAGAAGCAACGCCGTCTGCATAGATTCCTACAGCTTCATTGATCATTGGAACTAAGATTCTGTTAACTACGAATCCGGCAGCTTCTTCTACCTGTACAGGTGTTTTGCCGATCTCTTCGGAGATAGCTTTGATCTTGTCAACCATTTCAACCGGTGTGTTGATACCAGCGATAACTTCGATTAATTTCATAACCGGAGCTGGATTGAAGAAATGCATACCGATAACCGGTCTGTCTAATCCTGCACCAATTTCTGTGATGGATAAGGAAGAAGTATTTGTTGCAAACATACAATCAGCTTTTACGATATCCTGTAATTCTTTGAAAGTCTGTTTTTTAACTTCCATATTCTCCAGAGCTGCTTCCACGATTAAGTCAGCGTCTGTACAGATATCTTTGGTACCTGTTGTGATTTTTGCAAGGATTGCATCAGCCTTAGCCTGGTCCATCTTTCCTTTTGCTACTCTTTTTTCAAAGCCTTTTGCGATTTTATTTTTGCCGTTTGCAGCAAATTCATCGTTGATATCGCATAAATATACTTCATAACCTTCTGTCTGAGCAAAAGCCTGAGCGATTCCGGAACCCATTGTACCTGCGCCAATAATTCCAACTTTCATTGATCTTTCCTCCTAAAATATATAATTTGCCTGCATCCCACCTCCATAGATGGAATGCAGGACTTATTCACTATCAATTAGCAATTTTTAAATGGTTCTTTTACTTTATCTTTATTTTTGTCAAGGAAGAATGCCATACCATATTTCTGGTCTTCTGTCTCGAAGCAGTCTCCGAATAATTTCTCTTCGATCACAATTGCTTCGTCCATTCCAACTTCAAGACCTTCGTTGATAGCTTTCTTGCATGCGCGAACGGCAATCGGAGCGTTCTTTGCAATGCCTTTTGCCATCTTAATTGCCTGAGGCATAAGCTCTTCTAATGGGTACACTTCATTTACAAGGCCTATTCTGTAAGCCTCTGCCGCCTTGATGTTACGTGCAGTGTAAATCAACTGTTTTGCTTTGCCTGGTCCGACAATACGAGCCAGTCTCTGTGTTCCGCCAAATCCAGGAGTGATTCCAAGACCAACTTCCGGCTGACCAAATACGGCATTTTCAGAGCAGAGTCTGATATCACAGCTCATGGAAATCTCGCAGCCGCCGCCTAAAGCGAATCCGTTGATTGCAGCGATAACAGGAATCGGTAATGTTTCAATTTTTCTGAAAATATCATTACCAGCTTTACCGAATGCTTCACCTTCCGCTTTAGTCAGAGTGCTCATTTCTCCGATATCAGCGCCGGCAACAAAAGATTTCTCTCCTGCACCTGTCAGAATCAGACATCTGATGGCATCTAAATCAACAGCATCAATTGTAGCGTCCAGTTCTTTTAAAACTGCGCTGTTTAACGCATTTAAAGCCTTTGGACGATTAATTGTAATAATACCAACCTGTCCATCTACTTCGTAATTAATGAATTCCATTGTTATGTATCTCCTTTCAGATAGCAAATCATATCATGGAAATCACCGGTATCAGCAAAAGCTGCTACCGGATTATTCTATGGCGATTAATCTCTCTTAACTACTGTAGCGCAGCCCATTCCGCCGCCGATACAAAGTGTAGCAAGACCAGTCTTGGCGTCACGTTTCTGCATCTCATGCAGTAATGTAACAAGGATACGGCATCCTGATGCTCCTACAGGATGTCCAAGAGCGATAGCTCCGCCGTTTACATTTAATTTGGATGTATCGAAACCAAGGTCTCTTCCAACTGCCAGAGACTGTGCAGCGAAAGCTTCATTTGCCTCAATTAAATCGAAGTCATCAATGCTCATGCCAGTTTTAGCGAGCACTTTCTTGGTAGCTGCAACCGGACCAACACCCATGATAGATGGATCTACTCCGCCTAAAGCGCCTGCTACCCATGTAGCCATTGGTGTTACGCCAAGTTCTTTTGCTTTCTCTTCGCTCATAACAACGATTGCTGCAGCGCCATCATTGATTCCTGAAGAGTTAGCTGCTGTTACGATACCATCCGGTTTGAATGCAGGACGTAATTTAGCAATGCTCTCTGCTGTGGTTCCCGGACGTGGGCCTTCATCTGTATCAAAGATAACTGTTTTCTTTTTCAGTTTAACTTCTACAGGAACGATCTCATCTTTGAATTTGCCAGCTTCGATAGCTGCTGCTGCTTTCTGCTGAGAATCTGCTGCGAACTCATCCAGCTCTTCTCTTGTCAGTCCCCACTGCTCAGCTACGTTCTCTGCTGTGATACCCATGTGATAATGATTGAAAGCATCTGTTAATGCATCATTAACCATGCAGTCTTTTAACACGCCGTTGTTCATTCTGTAACCGAAACGAGCCTTGTCCAGACAGAATGGAGCCATGGACATGTTCTCCATACCACCGGCAACAACGATATCAGCGTCTCCAGCAATAATCTTTGTAGCTGCCAGGTTAACACAGTTAAGACCGGAACCGCAAACGATATTGATAGTAGTTGCAGGTACTTCAACAGGAAGACCAGCATTAATAGATGCCTGACGTGCAACGTTCTGGCCTAAACCTGCCTGGATTACACAACCCATTAATACTTCGTCAACCTGCTCTGGAGCAACATTTGCTCTTTTCAGTGCTTCTTTAATTACGATGGTACCGAGGTCAGCTGCAGGTACTGTGCTTAATCCCCCACCCATGGTTCCGATTGCGGTACGACAAGCGCCTGCTAATACAACTTTCTTTGCCATAATACTAATTCCTCCATTTTAATCATCAAAATTACTAAATGATAGTTACTCTGGGCTAGAAAATATCTAGTACGATGTGTTAAGTTTATCACAATCTCGGTTTCTTTGCAATAACATTATAATATGTTTTTTCTTTTAACGCTACCTTTTATTTAATTTTCACAAAAACTTCTTTTTCTGCGCTCATTTGCCTTTTTTACCATATGAAATGAAAAAAAGGCCATCAACTACTGATGACCTCCGGAAATTGCGGGGGAAGGATTTGAACCAACGACCTCCGGGTTATGAGCCCGACGAGCTACCAGACTGCTCTACCCCGCGATATAAAATTAATGAATGTAAAAAGAGACTAATCATTGACTAGTCTCTCGTAGAGGCGTCGACCAGATTTGAACTGGTGATGAAGGTGTTGCAGACCTCTGCCTTACCACTTGGCTACGACGCCATATGACTCCTAGGAGATTTGAACTCCTGTTACCGCCGTGAAAGGGCGGTGTCTTAACCACTTGACCAAGGAGCCAGAACTCCCCGAGTAGGACTTGAACCTACGACAGCGCGGTTAACAGCCGCGTGCTCTACCGACTGAGCTATCGAGGAATATCTACAGGGCGCACCCTGAAAACTGCACACATTATATCAGATTTCTCTTACTTTATCAAGCTTTTTTTAGGTCAAGCTTTCGACCGATTAGTGACAGTCAGCTCCATGCATCGCTGCACTTCCACCCCTGCCCTATCTACCTCATCGTCTCTAAGGGGTCTCTCACATTTCTGCTAGGAGATCTCATCTTGAGGGGGGCTTCACGCTTAGATG